>NZ_FOMF01000032.1:0-1478 GCF_900112535.1 Bacillus sp. UNCCL81
ATGGAGGGACGCAGAAAGATAGGGTAAGCGCGCTGCTGGATATGCGCGTCCAAGCAATTAGGCTGATGTGTAGGCAAATCCGCACATCATAAGGCTGAGTTGTGATGGCGAGGGAAATATAGTACCGAAGTTCCTGATTCTACGCTGCCAAGAAAAGCTTCTAGCGAGGAAATAGGTGCCTGTACCGCAAACCGACACAGGTAGGCGAGGAGAGAATCCTAAGGTGAGCGAGAGAACTATGGTTAAGGAACTCGGCAAAATGACCCCGTAACTTCGGGAGAAGGGGTGCTCTTTTGGGTGTATGCCCGGGAGAGCCGCAGTGAAAAGGCCCAAGCGACTGTTTAGCAAAAACACAGGTCTCTGCGAAGCCGCAAGGCGAAGTATAGGGGCTGACGCCTGCCCGGTGCTGGAAGGTTAAGAGGAGGGGTTATCCCTTACGGGAGAAGCTCTGAATTGAAGCCCCAGTAAACGGCGGCCGTAACTATAACGGTCCTAAGGTAGCGAAATTCCTTGTCGGGTAAGTTCCGACCCGCACGAAAGGCGTAACGATTTGGGCACTGTCTCAACCATAGACTCGGTGAAATTATAGTACCTGTGAAGATGCAGGTTACCCGCGACAGGACGGAAAGACCCCGTGGAGCTTTACTGCAGCTTGATATTGAATTTTGGTACAGCTTGTACAGGATAGGTAGGAGCCTGAGAAGCCGGAGCGCTAGCTTCGGTGGAGGCGTCGGTGGGATACTACCCTGGCTGTATTGAAATTCTAACCTAGAGCCGTGATCCGGCTCGGAGACAGTGTCAGGTGGGCAGTTTGACTGGGGCGGTCGCCTCCTAAAGAGTAACGGAGGCGCCCAAAGGTTCCCTCAGAATGGTTGGAAATCATTCGAAGAGTGTAAAGGCATAAGGGAGCTTGACTGCGAGACCTACAAGTCGAGCAGGGACGAAAGTCGGGCTTAGTGATCCGGTGGTTCCGCATGGAAGGGCCATCGCTCAACGGATAAAAGCTACCCCGGGGATAACAGGCTTATCTCCCCCAAGAGTCCACATCGACGGGGAGGTTTGGCACCTCGATGTCGGCTCATCGCATCCTGGGGCTGTAGTCGGTCCCAAGGGTTGGGCTGTTCGCCCATTAAAGCGGTACGCGAGCTGGGTTCAGAACGTCGTGAGACAGTTCGGTCCCTATCCGTCGTGGGCGCAGGAAATTTGAGAGGAGCTGTCCTTAGTACGAGAGGACCGGGATGGACACACCGCTGGTGTACCAGTTGTTCTGCCAAGAGCATGGCTGGGTAGCTATGTGTGGAAGGGATAAGTGCTGAAAGCATCTAAGCATGAAGCCCCCCTCAAGATGAGATTTCCCATAGCGTTAAGCTAGTAAGACCCCTGAGAGACGATCAGGTTGATAGGTCAGAGGTGGAAGCGTGGTGACACGTGGAGCTGACTGATACTAATCGGTCGAGGACTTAACTAACAAGTTTGAT
>NZ_FOMF01000031.1:0-1608 GCF_900112535.1 Bacillus sp. UNCCL81
TTCAACTACTATGAAAATAAACTTCTGTAAATTCGATAAAAAGGCAATACTAAATAGAAGCAGCTCATTCGTTTTTTAAAAAAAGAGGAGCGACTTATTGTTGGTGTTTATGGACTGATCAAATAGATTAAGAGGCTTCAGTTATTGATACGGAATAGCCTAAGTTTTCTAATCTTCGTACCGAATGGCGGACAATTGATTCCTGTCTTTGTTTATCAAAATAATCTTCGCCTAGGTCGACATACATTTCTTTTCGGGTTAAAAGGTAATATGCAATTCTTAACATCGCATGGGCGACAACGATTGCAGCTTTACTTTTTCCTTTTCGTCCAGCTGTACGTCTATACAGTGCACCAAGATAGTTTTTGGATCCTCTTACTGATTGGGCTGCTTCTGTTAATGCCGATTTTAAATATTTATTTCCTTTTTTAGATTTACTAGATTTCCTTTTACCTGCACTTTCGTTATGTCCAGGAACCAGTGCTGCCCATGAACATAGATGTGCTGCGGTAGGAAATTGATTTCCTACATCGGTGCCAATTTCAGATAGAATTTGTTCAGCCATCCTTGTAGCGATTCCAGGAATTGAATCAAGTCGTTCAACATCTTCTTTATAGGAACTTACTCGATTTGCGACTTCTTGATCCAACATTTCTATTTGATTTGTTAGGAAATCAATATGAGTTAAAATCGTTTTTAACATTAGTCGTTGATGTTGTTGAATGTAGCCCCGAAGTGCCAATTCAAGCTCCTCTTTTTTCTTTTTCAACGTACCACGAGCGAAGTTTGCTAGTTTTTCAGGATCATCTTCACCATGTGAAATTGCACGAAGCATGTCCAGTGAAGAAACACCCTTGATATCTGAAACAACAGAACCAAGTTTAATGTTAGCCCCTTCTAAAACCTTCTGAATCCGATTAAGTTGTCTTGCACGTTCTTCAATAATGCTACGACGATAGCGTACAAGTTCCCTTAATTCTCGTTGATTCCGATTTGGAATAAAACTAGCTTTGAGTAGTCCATGGCGAAGAAGTTGCGCGATCCATTCGGCGTCTTTAACATCAGTTTTTCGTCCTGGAAGTGCCTTCATATGCTGGGCATTCACAACTAAAAACTCGATACCTTCGGACTCAAGTAAATTAACAATAGGCTTCCAATAAACACTGGTACTTTCCATCGCTACATGAGTACAATTATTCTCTTTAATCCAGTCCAATAACTTTAATAGAAAAATAGTCTTGGTTGAAAATGTTTGGACCTCCTTTCCTTCTGATGTCATGATACAAGCAGTGATATTGTCCTTGTGAACATCTAAACCACACGCTCTTTCAATGATTACATCCATTGAAATCTTCCTTTCTAGGCTCATAAATGGAGGCTAGTGCAACAATCAGATTAGGATTAATCTACTATTAGTGCTTCCCGCAAGGGAGCAACAGTCAGTGGTGCACCGTGGTCGTTGGAGTCAGACTAACGCGTGGGCTCTATGGCACCATAGTTGATCGACCTTCTTCTCCTAGCCTTAGAATCAGTATGGTCGGATTCAATACATTTTCATTCACTGTGGTGAAGCTCCGTTTTTGAGCTTCATGGGTGGCTAACGCATGC
>NZ_FOMF01000027.1:0-4483 GCF_900112535.1 Bacillus sp. UNCCL81
TAGCGTTAAGCTAGTAAGACCCCTGAGAGACGATCAGGTTGATAGGTCAGAGGTGGAAGCGTGGTGACACGTGGAGCTGACTGATACTAATCGGTCGAGGACTTAACTAACAAGTTTGATAATGACATTATCTAGTTTTGAGGGTACGAAGTACAACTCAATACAAATCAGGTGATTATTGCGAAGAGGTCACACCCGTTCCCATACCGAACACGGCAGTTAAGCTCTTCAGCGTCGATGGTAGTTGGGGGTTTCCCCCTGTGAGAGTAGAACGTCGCCTGGTAACGAAAAACATCAGCTATTAGGCTGATGTTTTTTTGCGTTATAAAAAATAATATTTAAGAGTAAAAAATAATTTAGTTCATTCTTTATTCATATTTTAGTTGTAAATTTTAAAGGGAATGTAGATAAAAAAATAGTAAGTGTAAGGAGTAAAGATATGAAAGAAGAAACTAATTTAAATAAAAAAAGTGATTGGAGAAATTTTATCTCTTTATTAAAAAATGCAAATCCTCCTAAATGGTTGTTTGCAATAGGCGTACTATTAAGTGTAGCCACTACTTTAGTGGGGTTACTATTACCTTTGCTAACAAAGAAATTTGTAGATGGTTTTTCGTTAGCATCCTTAAGTGCGGGACAAATAGTGGTTTTTGTTGCAGTACTAATAATACAGGCTATTTCATCAGCAGCTTCTATTTATCTGCTTAGCCGAGTAGGAAATACAGTTGTTGCCAATGTAAGACACCGATTGTGGAAGAAAATGATTGTTCTTCCAATATCTTATTTTGATGAGACTCAGACTGGAGATAATGTAAGTCGAGTTACAAATGATACAGCAATTTTAAAGGGGTTAATAACAGAACACATAACAAACTTTTTAACAGGAATCATTTCTATTGTCGGATCTTTTATATTACTTCTAGTATTAGATTGGAAAATGACATTGGTAACTTTTAGCATTATACCTGTCATTGCACTAATATTTATCCCTATTGGAAAACAAATGTCAAAATTATCAAAAGCAACCCAAGATGAGACAGCAAAATTCACATCGTTAATAAGCCAAGTTTTTTCGGAAATTAGATTAGTGAAAGTTTCGAACGCGGAAACCTCTGAAATTACTAATGGAAACAAGGGAATTAATAATTTATTATCTTTCGGTATT
The DNA here is from genome assembly GCF_900112535.1 of Bacillus sp. UNCCL81. Classification (NCBI taxonomy): domain Bacteria; kingdom Bacillati; phylum Bacillota; class Bacilli; order Caryophanales; family Bacillaceae; genus Bacillus; species Bacillus sp. UNCCL81. The sequence goes on from NZ_FOMF01000027.1 coordinate 1,166, forward strand.
AAGGAAGGAAAGCTACACTCTTTCATTGGACCAATTGTTTCCTTTGTATTAATGCTTATTTTAGTAGTCATTATTGGATATGGCGGGGTCAGGGTCTCATCGGGTGCAATAACTGCAGGGGCGTTAGTAGCTTATATCCTTTATTTATTCCAAATTATCTTCCCAATAACCCAAATTACACATTTCTTTACTGAACTTCAAAAAACAAAAGGTGCTACTGAAAGAATGATCAGTATATTAGAACTAGAAGAAGAAGATTATCAAACTGGAAAAGATGAAGTTGATATGAATTTACCGATTAAGATTAATAAGTTGCATTTTGCATATAAGGAAGAAGAGATGTTAACAAATCTTAATTTTGTGATCCCTCCTGGTAAGGTAACAGCTATTGTAGGACCAAGTGGAAGCGGAAAGACAACTTTATTTTCACTCATTGAACGTTTCTATCCTCCAAATAATGGGGAAATAAAAATTGGAGATAATCCAATAAATAGTTTTAATTTAGAGAGTTGGAGAAAACAAATAGGTTATGTTGCACAAGAAAGTCCGCTAATTGCCGGTACAATTAGAGATAATATTTGCTATGGAATTAAAAGAGAGATATCTGATAAAGAATTGGCTTATGTATCGGGTATGGCATATGTAGATCAATTTGTTAATGACTTACCTGAAGGTTTTAATACAGAGGTTGGAGAAAGAGGTATAAAACTATCTGGTGGACAAAGACAACGAATAGGTATTGCGAGAGCTTTACTAAGAAACCCTAAATTATTAATGTTGGATGAGGCAACTTCAAACCTTGATAGTAGGTCTGAATTAGTTGTACAAAATGCACTTTCTAATTTAATGAAAGGGAGAACTACTTTAATTATTGCCCATCGTCTTTCCACAGTTATAGATGCGGAGCAAATTGTATTTTTAGATAAAGGGAAAATAACTGGTATAGGGACACATGATGAATTATATAGTAACCATTTGATGTATAGAGAATTTGCAGATCAACAATTGAGAGTAAATAGTGCAGTGTAATTAAACTTTAGGGAAGGTGTTTTTATGGCTAGTATTTTAATCGTAGACGATGATCCACATATTCGGAAACTATTAAATGTTTTACTTCGGGATGAGGGCTTTACTGTTTTTGAGGCTACAAATGGTATTGAAGCAATTAGTGTTTTTGATGATAACAGAATAGATATGTTAATTATAGACTTAATGATGCCTAAAATGGATGGATTTGAGCTTTGTAGAGAAATACGCAACAATTATGATCTTCCTATAATTATGTTAACTGCAAAAGGTGAAACTGAACAGAAGGTTAGGGGGTTTAAATTAGGGACCGACGACTATATCGTAAAACCGTTCGAACCAGTCGAATTAGTTGTTCGAGTAAAAGCTTTGTTAAGAAGATCAAAAATATCTTCGTCTAAAATTGTTCAAATAGGAAGGTTAATAATAGACCACAGAAATTACAAAGTTCTAAATGACAATGAGGTAATCAATATGCCATTGAAAGAATTAGAGCTTTTATTTACTTTAGCAAGCTCTTTAGGTAGAACATATTCCAGGGAACAATTAATTGAAAACATTTGGGGATTCGATTATGCAGGGGATGAAAGAACTGTGGATGTTCATATAAAGCGATTGAGGGAAAGATTTCCCGAGAAAGAATTTGGTTTTAAAATTTCTACTGTGTGGGGATTAGGGTATCGAATGGAGTTATTGAAATGAAAGTATTAAAAAAAATTAGAGATGTTATAGGAGCTATATTATTATTAACGACTGCAATAATGATTGGAAGCCTAATTGTTCACTATTCTACTATTTACTTCTATGAAAATCATTTCACTAGTCTATCAGACTTAACGATACAAATCATAAATACTTTTTTAACTTTTCTATTACTAATGCTCGGAGGAGCTATATTTGGTAGAATGTTTCATCATCCAAAGCAAATGAAAATGGTAAAAGAAATAATGCAGGCAATTAGAAGTATTTCAAGAGGAGAGTTTAACGTATCAGTGGATCTTGAAAAATTCAGGAATGCATTTGGTGGTGAAATAGGACAGATAATAGATAGCTTTAACCATATGGCAAAAAATTTAGATCAAATGGAAAACATGCGACAAGAATTTATTTCAAACGTCTCACATGAAATTCAATCGCCATTAACATCGATTAAAGGTTTTGCTAAAGTATTACAAAATGAAAGTTTACCATTAGAAGAGCGAAAGCAATATTTAAATATAATCGAGTATGAAAGTACAAGATTATCCAAGCTTAGCGATAACCTACTAAAGCTAACTTCACTTGAATCACAAAACCAGCCAATAGAAAAGAACAGTTTCTCATTAAATAGCCAACTTATGTACTCATTGTTAAGCTGCGAACCTCAAATAGTAGAAAAAAATATTAATATGCATGTTGACCTTGGTAAAATTGACTTTATTGGAGACGAGGCTCTCTTGAATCAGGTTTGGATGAATTTAATAACAAACAGTATAAAGTTTACTTCTAACAATGGTGATATATTTATATCTGCTATACAAGATAATGACAAGGTAGTTATACAAATTCAAGATACTGGAATTGGTATTTCGGAAGAAGATCAAGTGCATGTATTTGAAAGGTTTTATAAAGCAGATAAATCAAGAGATAGAACAACCGGCGGAAATGGATTGGGTTTATCAATTGTAAAGAAAATTGTTGATATGCATAACGGAATAGTATATGTAAAAAGTGAGATCGGTAAAGGGTCACTTTTTGTAGTAGAGTTACCTGTAACAGCGGGGTAATTGTTTTTCATTATAGTAAGTAGCGTTTAGTAAAGTTAACTAGATTTTTTGCTATAATGAGAAACATTATCTTTTTTATATAAAGTTATTGCAATCATAAAAGAATCGTGGTATATTATTAAACGTTGTCACATTGAACCAATAAATGAGGCAAGAAAATAATATAAAAAAGTTGTTGACTAAACAAACTTTAATATGTTATTATTATATAAGTCGCTAAGAGATGAAGCGGCGAAGTGAACTTTGAAAACTAAACAAAACATGAAGTAAACGTCAATTATTAGTTTTTTGAGCAATACAAGATTTAAACTTAACTTTTATGGAGAGTTTGATCCTGGCTCAGGACGAACGCTGGCGGCGTGCCTAATACATGCAAGTCGAGCGGACTAATGGGAGCTTGCTCCCGTTAGTTAGCGGCGGACGGGTGAGTAACACGTGGGCAACCTACCTGTAAGACTGGGATAACTTCGGGAAACCGGAGCTAATACCGGATGACATAAAGGAACTCCTGTTCCTTTATTGAAAG
>NZ_FOMF01000029.1:0-1914 GCF_900112535.1 Bacillus sp. UNCCL81
CTCCTAGCCTTAGAATCAGTATGGTCGGATTCAATACATTTTCATTCACTGTGGTGAAGCTCCGTTTTTGAGCTTCATGGGTGGCTAACGCATGCATTAGTTGAACAACATTAAAGCTGCTTCGGTAGCTTTTTCTTATACAAGTAAATGGCAGGTTAGTGGAATAAAGGATTGTTGTTTTTATTGGTGTAATAAATTAAAATTTTCATAAAGTTTGTAACTATACAGGTGATAAAAATGAATAAAACTTATAAAAACTTATTTGATGAATATGTAAAAGAACTAGATAATGCTGTTTCATTTGAAGAAGATAAACTAGATTCAATTCGAGAAAAATTGTTCAATGAAGGAAAATCTGAGGAAGAAATTGAGAATTTTATAATGGGAAAATTTGATCCTATATGCTGTTCTGGACGTGTTATTGCAGTATTCAGGAAATATTGGTTAAAGTGCAATCAATTAAATGCTCATTACAATAAAAATGGTTCAAGCGAGTATGTTAACCCAAAGATATTTACAATTGATTGGCTATCAAACGATGGAGACCCTTATGAATTATTTGAATTAATGAATGGTATGCCTTACTTCCCAATTGGAATAGACGAAAATGGTGATTATTGTTAATATGCTTATGCAACTAACTAATGCGTTAGTTTGAGATCACGAGCTGCTAAATAAGCAACTTTTTAGGTTCCAATTAAAAATTAATAATGTACTACTATATAATTACCAAACATATTTTTAAATTGAATAAAGGGATAGTGGTAATAATTGTTTAATATTAACCTTAGCTAGTTCAATATAAGTAAAGTTCAAGGGGGATTTAGGTGGGAGATAAAATTAAAAGGATAGTAGGTTATTTATTATATTTGATTGTATTAGGTATAGTAATCTCAGTTGGTTTAAAGCATCAGAATAATCTTCTTAAGCAAAGTGGTGTTACCTATGATTTATTTGATTATTATAAATTTCAAACTATGTTTCCTTTAATTATTGGAGCAATGTTGGCGATTCCTCATAATATTAAGAACTTCTTCAAACATGGAGATTGGAAATTCAATTGGGTTCGATTTATTGTACTAGGAATTCCTACTTTATATTTTGTTATTACGCCGTACTTATTCTTAAAACAATTAATTTCTATGAAATATCCTTTAATGAAATACATTATGGGAGGGTATTTTGGAAGTTCAACACCTACACTAATTGCAATAATTGGAATAGCAGCAGGTTATTTTGTACTTACAAGTCTTGAAAAAAAAGCTACCAGTGGATCCGTAAATAATAGCTATTTCAACTAAAAATATATCTAGGCACTGAGTTCTCTGATTTTGTTCTTTACCTATTTATTTAAAATCTTATGCAACTAACGCATGCATTAGTTGAAGATCAGAAGCTGCTAATATGCGGCTTTTTTTATTAAAGTAAATGGCAGGATAGTTGAAAAAGTTTTTAAAAAGGAATGTCAATTTGACTGTCTTTTTTCAAATATAAGATATCAATATTTTATTTTAATAGAACGCATTTGTAAAAAAATACCAATTTACACCTAAGCAAATACTTCAAACACATGAGATATACATGCCATAAAATAACTTTGGTGATATGGCAATAAGTGCTATTTGAGGAGTATATCTAATAATATTTAAGGATGAGACCTATTTGAAGAAAGACAAGCATAAAGATAGTGAATGTAAATGCAAATGTAAATGTAAAGAAAACAAAGAACAAAAATGTGAATGTAATGATTGTCATAAATGTCAAAAGTGTTGTTGTTGCTGTTGTTGCGTTGGACCAAGAGGACCAAGAGGTAAAGAAGGAGATCGAGGTAAACGAGGGAGAACAGGAGCAACTGGAACAGCCGGAGCGACAGGAGCAACTGGAACAGCTGGAGCGACAGGAGCAACTGGAACA
>NZ_FOMF01000025.1:0-17480 GCF_900112535.1 Bacillus sp. UNCCL81
TTACCTTAAACGGTAATGAGCACCGTAAGCAGACGAAGTAACGAAGAAAGCGAGCGTTTGCCAATAGTTTGAAACACCGATTAATTCGGCGGTTCATTTTTATCTGTATAATATCTAATAACCCCTCTATATATAGCTGCAGCCAGTTTATCTTGATATTCTTCATCTCTTAACTGCTGAGTTTCTTCATAATTTGATAAAAAGCCAACTTCTACAAGCGCACCTGGTACTTTGGAATATTTCATCAAATAAACATGATTAATAATTTTCGCTAATCGATGGGTATTATTTAGACTTTCCCTTAGCTCTGCTTGGACGTATTTTGCAAATCGCTCATTTTCAATTAATGAACCATAATAGAATGTTTGTGCACCTTTTGAAGATGTTCTTGGTAAGGAATTTAAATGAATTGATATGTATAGGTCTGCGTCCGATCCATTAATAATTTCTACCCTTTTCCTTAAATCAACGCTTTTTCTTCTACTATATCCTTTCATTCCATCCTCTGCTAGATCGTAATCTCCATCTCTTGTCATAATAACCGTTGCGCCTTGACCTTGTAAATAATCCCTCAGTTTGTTTGTTATTGACAGAGCAACAACTTTTTCAATAACATCTCCACCTGAAGCACCTCCATCTGGTCCACCATGCCCAGCATCCAACACAATCACTTTTCCATCTAGAGGAAGTCCTCTAAAATTCCATGTCTTTGAAGTTTTTTGTAATAAAGGTATACTCAAAATCAAAAAAACAAAGGTTACAATGATAACGATTAAGTGCCATCTTTTCATTTTTTCTCCCCCTGATTGTCCTATAAAAAATATATGGGACAACTAGGAAGAATATGACTTACTTTGATAAACGAAGTCTATGTCTTCTTTCTCCTTTTACATATCCATCTAACCACCAATTATTTAAAAAAGATTTACATCGGTCAAATGGTTCTGTTTGAATATCATCCTTACGACCAAATACAGAAGAATAAAATAAATAAGCTAACCATTCAGATTCTTTAGCTGATCTTCTTTTAACATTCTCAATTGGTTCACCATAAAAACCAAAGCGGCTATATCTTGCACCCAATAAATATGTTTCTACCGCTAACTCGAAACAGTAATCCTCTCTTGCTTTTCTTTGGTTAATGTCTGCGTCTATACAATAGGAAAACGAATCCTTTAATTGGGCTTTTAATTGCATTATTTTTAGTTCTTTTAATAAACTCTTTTCAAATTTAATTTGCTTTGCTCTTCTTTTTTCTCGGAAATTTGTTATAAGATTCATGATGAAACCTCCCCGTAGCCATAGTCTAAGACGAAAAGGTGTGCTTCATTCAAAAACTACATACTTAATTTCTTCCATAAAAAAATAGTAATTTTCACAAAAAACAAAGATTTTATATAATAGAAAATTTTCAAGACTTAAATGGTTTACTCGTAGTTAAATAAAATAAAAAGAGGGGTCTTTAAAAAACTTCCTACCCTCTTTCGCATTTTTAATGATCGAATGTTTTCATTCTTTGTAAAAGTAATCCATCACTTTTTTCATTTTCTCCATATACAAACTGAGGCATATGATATTTTAAATACTGTCCATAATTACTATTTGTATTTAATACTAACTCATCTACAAAGTAGGCACCTTTTGCTACAGAATCCAAAAATAAACTTGCAACTCCTGCATAAACTCCGCAAGCGACTTGAAGGTAGGTTGCATTTGTACCGTAATTAGTGAATGAATCTTTATTGTTCATCACATTATAGATATAGCGCTCTTTATCTTCGTACACAAGTAAAACTCCAACTACGTCCTCTCCTACTAATGGAGCTGTTGAAGGATCTAGAAGCTTTTTATCAAAACCCAATATTTCGTCAGTGTTTTTTAAATTATTTCTAATTAGATTTGTTGTATGCTCATTAACACGATACACAAAACCGCTTTCTAAGTTGAACAATTTGCCAATAATAAATACTTCTTCATGTGGCATAAGACAACCATAAAAGACTTTTTCCCCCAATGTTACTTTAAACTCAACGGAATAAACATCATCATACAAGAAGATGGGAATATTTTGTTTAACAAACATAGGAAAGCTTGTGACTGCCTCTTCTAGGAAGCAATCTGGGGACCATGTGGTGTATATTGTTTCTTTTTGAGCGATTGAAGGGTTTTCATAAAAAGAATTATCATGTTCAACAATGTAACATGCAAGAGGTTTTTCGGAAGGGAATTGGTTCATTAAATCGATTGCCATCCATTGCACAATCCCAGGATTCATTCCTGAACCAATAATTGCTGTAGTATTTTTAAACTTTCGTTTATTTTCCTCGAAGATACGTAAGCGTTCTTTAAGTGGGAACCCAGAACTAATGCTTTCATCCTCATCTACTATTTCACTTTCTAAAGCAGTGTTGACATATTTCACACCAAACTCATTACAGCAGCGCAACATTTCAACAGAATCCGCTCTAGAAACATCAACTACAATAACTGTATTACTCTCTATGAGATGTTTTTTCATTAAATCAATATTATTAACATTCATTTCATGAAATGTAACGTTTTCTATTAGGTTAGGAATAATCCTTTCGAAATAGGTTAAATCTTTCTGTTTCAAATCAATTAAATGAAACCTGGCATTTTTTATTATCTGTTGGAGCGGATCATTTGGATCTTTTGCCGCTTTATTAAATATAGAAAGCACTGCCTTTGCCACTCCGCCAGAACTACCTAATAGGGTAATAATCGCATCTTTTTCAAACATATAAACAACTCCATAAATTGGTTTAATATTAGCTTTTACTTTACTATATGAACCAATAGAAAAAGTGTTCGGACAAGTATCCTATCTATCTAACCTATGCCAACTTTCTAATTGAAAAAAAAAAAGCCTAACTAATAATTAGTTAATAGCTCTATTTTATCTAATTAACTATTTTTATCGTCTGTTTCTGGTTTTTCTAACAGTTTCTTCTGTTGTTCCATACAAAACTCTTTAAATTGTTTACATTCTTCTAAACACTCTTGTCTGCATTTTTCAATTTCTTCTTCGCGTTTCTTTTCTCTTTCAACGCGCAACTCAAATTCTCTATCTCTTTCTTTCTGATCGATTGGAGCAGTATCCGTTTTTAGCAGTGGAACATCTCCTCTTTGGATTGGTCCGATTCCCATTAAGGAACGCCATTCATTAGGAGTTAAGGAAGCTCGTTCTACCATAATTGAAAATGCTAATTTTGTTGCAATTGATGCAAATTCTAAGTTAGATGCTTCAAAAACGATCCGATTACCATTTTTTCGCTCCGCTGGAGTAAAGAATTTACGTGTAAATTCATTATTCAGCTGGATGACTAATGGATTAATTACGGCTTCATTATACGCATTCCATTGGTCCTCGTTAAATGTACTCTGTACTATGTTTTCATTCGTATTAAAAAACATAAGGATTCGTCTAATTGCATCATTAGTTCTTTGGGGCTCTGGTGCATAGTTACTTGCGGGTACTTGTTGTAAAGTGTAAGTTGGCTCCGAAAAACCTGCTTTTACACCATCTCCTGTATATTTCATATAATTGTTTACAAACTCATTCGTATTCTTAATCAGATCATCTTGATCAAGTACTTCCTTAAAGTTTAATAACCAATTCATAAAACGATTGTTACTTACATTATTGACGATACTGTCATCTACTGAATCAATCACTTCTAATAAAGGAAGTAAAGGATCATATGGGGGAGTTCCAAATAGATCATTACTATTAACATCTTTTCTTAAATGAATGATATCGCTATAAGGTAAAATTAGTACATTTTTAGTTTTGAATGTGAATTTTAAAAAGATCAAACCTTGATTATTTTCGAGCACTTCAACCTTCGTGCAAGGAATAGGAAAAATAGCGGTAGGATAGCCAAAATCATTTCGCTTTATAAATGCGAACGCATTACTATTTAGGTCAAGCTGAGTTACCATTTTCTCTAAAAGTAATTGCCTAGACATAAATGGATTTGGCTCTTGCAGTACATTATAAATCCATGGATCAGGGTTAATCTTGCATTCTCTATTATTTTCTCTAACATGCGTTACTTTTAGTTTTCCAATTGCATTAGCTTTAGGTCTAATACATGCCCTGATCACATCATTCTTAAATAATGTATCGCCTAATGTTAATTGGCCATCCCCTTCATCATTTAATAACTCAAAAGAACTAGTACTTGATTGAAAATTCATTTTACCCATTATCCAGTCGATTAAGCCCAATGTACATCACCCCTAACCTAGATGGCCATAGGTATAATTTATTAAGGTATATTATTTTATTCTTTTAAAACTCTTCTATGCTACAATTCAAGAATGAATTATTAGAATTTTTTAATTTTTAATCATTTTAGAATATGAGTATACTATTTAGTTTATTCCAGAAAGTAATCATATACAAAAAAGCCCTCAAAAGCGTTTGAGGGCCAGATAAAATTTTATTATTAATATCTTTCAACTAAAAGTTGTTTCGATTCAAAGTATAAAACTTGTATAAATTTCTTTGCATTAATGCGAGTATGCGTTGATGAAGCCAAGGATACTTGCTTCAATTCACTCATTCTTTGACGAACTGTTTCAAAATCAAAAAACTTTGAAGCATAATTTTCAAATTTAGGGTTCGCAAAATCTGTCAGTCCTATTGATGCCATATGGTTTAAAGATTGATAAATTGCCCTACGAACTCGTTGTTCTGATGATTTCCTTTCCCGCTCAACGTCTTCTGGAGAATTTACAATCCCTAGCTTTTTCAAACTGATGTGAGTGTATATATCCTTTAATGTAGGAAACCCTGCCTCTAAGCCCAAATTCGTTTCATATTCATAGAGGTAATTGAGCATATCAAGCAAGTCCTTGCTCCCATTTTCTCCAGCTATGCCAAGTTCTGATAATAGAACTTGTCCCCAATCTGTAATTTTCTTTTTATCAGATACTGGATTATGTTGATTGATTGAATTTACATCAAAAACATTACTTAATGACTTTTGAATATCAAGAATCGATCGCTCAAGTCGAATTCGCTCCAAGACCTTTCTAACAACCGATATCACTTCAATTTTGTTCAACGGCTTAGTAATGTAATATTCGATACCAAGAGAATAAGCTTCTCCGATCAATTCTTTCGACTCCACTTGAGAAATCATAATAATTTTCCCTTTGAATGAAGATCCCATTCTCCGTATTGTTTCTATACCGTCCTGAAGAGGCATTAATAGATCAATAAATAATATATCAACATGATTTATTTCGAGTGTATTTGTATCTAAAAAAAAGCCGTCTTCCGCCTCACCAACCACTTCACCTAACTCTTCATCCTCTATGATTTGTGATAACATCGATCGAAAGACTTCATCATCATCTGTGATATAAAAGTTCATAAATTCATCCTTTCTAAGACGAGAGCTCCGATTGGTAGTCGGATCGTAAAAATACATTCACTCTCTTTTTGATTGAGAATAACTTCTCCTCCCAGTTCTTCTGCCATTTCTTTGATATAGGATAAACCAATTCCTGTAGAAGGGGTTCCATCATCGCTATATTTAGACGTAAACCCAGGTTTAAAAATAAGCTTCATATTTTTTGAAGGAACTCCAGGTCCATTATCAATAACCTTACATTCAATCCAATCTTCAGCTTTTTCTATTGATAAGAGAATTCTCCCTTTAAGCTCTATAGCTTCAACTGCGTTCGCAACTAAGTTATTAATAAATGATAGCATTAGATAAATATGATAGTGCGGATGTTCTCCTTTTATATGAGAAACAAACTCAATTTTTTTTCCTAGCATGCCTGCATATTTTTGATTAATTCGTATAACCATTGTGACTAAATCATTTACACTCATATATTCAGGCAAACTTTCACTAGTAATTAGTTTAGAAAGTCCAGCGAAAATTCTTTGGTTATCCTTTTTTATTTCATGAACCTCTCCTGCAATTCTTAAAGATTTGCTACCCCATTTTTCGATTGGAACGCCTAAATCTTGTTTGTACTTACTCATGTCTCGATATAAATTGTAGGATTCTTTTGTTATTGTTTCGGCATTTTGTAATGTTTTTTTCAAATAAACAGACTCTACGTACAAATTGGATAAATGCATAAGCATATTTTCATTCTCTTTACGAGTTTGTGATTCCTTCAGTTTTAGTTCGTAAAGCTTCATCATATTGATAAATGCTAATACAAAAAAACTTCTAAACACCGCAATAATAATAATTTTGTTTAACTCATCCACAGTAAGTGAAGATCCCATTCCATAAAGTTGCAGTATTAATTCGATTAAACTAGAAGTGATCTCAATCGTAATACCGAAAATTCCTATTAGCAAAGGGTGCTGAAACTGATTTACTTTTAATAAATAAAAGAAAACGGAAAATGAAAAATAATATAAAAAAGTAGGAAATCTGACCGAAAAGGATGAAGCAAAATTAAAATCTGTCAATACTAACCAATCTAGTCCAACACGGAATACAAAAACAGATATGCCTATTAACAGCCCTATTAGAACAGAATGATAATTCCTAAAATACAATAAAGAAAAGAAAAAAATTGGGGTTCCAAAACTAACACGAAATATATTATCAAATGGATGAAAGTTTAGTTCACCGGCTATCGGAACAATAACCATAAGTGCAATAACAATCCAGAAATCTTTACCTTGCAATCCTTTAGATTTCAAATCCGCCACTTCCTGATTTTTGCTACTAGTATATCGTCTTGTTGTTATTAACACAATGATCCTCCATACTACTAAATTTCATAAGAAAATACAGCTTGATGAAACAAGCTGTATTTTTTATTTTTATATAGTGACCAATTCTTTAGTAGCTTTAATAGGTCGATATGCAGGCTCCCACATAGCGTTACGTACAGCTTGCTCAATATCGTCGTGTACAACTCGAGCTACCCCGTCAGCAACTGCTGCTTTTGCTACTTCAATCGCAACTACTTCTGAAATAGTACGTAGATTCTCAATTTGAGGTAGTAATGGTGCACCTAATTTACTTACATCGATCATTTCCGCTACAGCTTCTGCTGCCGCTGCAAACATTCCATCAGTAATAATACTTGCGCGTGAAACATTTGTTCCAAGTCCTAAGCCTGGGAAAATAAGAGCGTTATTTGATTGACCAATTACATAAACCGTTTTGTTATATGTTACTGGAGCAAAAGGACTTCCTGTTGCTACCAATGCTCTTCCTTCAGTCCACTTGATTAAATCAGAAGGCTTTGCTTCTGCAAGTGGTGTAGGATTGGACATCGGTAAAATTACAGGTCTTTCAACATGTGCTGCCATATCTCTTACAATCTCTTCTGTGAAAGCACCGGCAACAGTTGAAGTACCAATTAAGATCGTAGGATGAACTTGGCTTACAACTTCTGCTAGGCTTGCACCTGAATTATTTTCCTCGATAGGGCGTGCATATGGTTGTTGGAAGTCGAACAACCCTTCCATATCCTCTGCAAGCAATCCATTTCGGTCAATACACCAGAATCTGCGGTTTGCTAATTCGAATGAAAGGCCTTCACGTACCATTGCATCACGTACTTGATCTGCTATTCCAATACCTGCTGCTCCTGCACCGAATACAACTACACGATGTTCACTTAATGGAATACCAGATGCATTCACTGCCGCTAGCACAGCTGCAAGTGATACAGCTCCTGTACCTTGAATATCATCATTGAAAGTACAAACTTGGTGACGATACCTATCTAAAATGTTTCGCGCATTTTTAGAGCTAAAATCCTCCCAATGAAGTAATGCATTTGGGAATTTTTCGACTGCAGTCGTTACAAACTTATCAATAAACGCATCATATCGGCTATCGCGAACGCGAGGATGTCTGTTTCCAACATAAAATGGATTATCTAGTAGCTCTTCGCGATCAGTACCGACATCTAAAATGACTGGTAATACTCGTGCTGGATCAATACCTGCCGCAGCTGTATATACCGCTAATTTACCGATTGCGATATTAATACCTCCAACTCCCCAGTCACCAATTCCTAATATTCCTTCACCGTCAGTAATAACGATTAAATCAATTTCATCTGCATTTGCGCCATAATTATCAAATGCTTGTTCGATACCATCTTCTTCATTAATCGATAAATACAAACCACGAGGTCTTCTATATTCATTACTATAACGTTGAATCGCTAAACCAACTGTTGGTGTATAAACAACAGGAAGCATTTCTGGTAAGTGATCAGTTAGTACTCGATAAAATAACGTTTCATTACGATCATGTAAAGCTGATAATGCAACATTTTTATGCAAATCAGTAGGTTGTGACGAGAATTGCGCGTAAGCACGTTTAGCTTGCTCCTCCAGCGTCAGTACAGCTGGCGGTAATAATCCTGTTAAACCTAATTCTTTTCGTTCCTCTTGAGTAAATGCAACTCCTTTATTAAGCATTGGCACACCTAATAATTCGGCACCTCGCAAGGTAGTCTCCACTTCACCATTCGAACCTACCTTGAATTTATGCATATAATCCCATCCCTTATCTATCTATTTTATTTTATTTTTATCTTTTTTAGTTAAGCAAAAAAGGGCTTTTCGCCCTTACTTTGTAATAATTAATTGTCAAACTAATTTAAAATGACTGTTCTTTCAATGTGCAAAGCGAGAAGCGGTGCTAAATTTACATACATGGCGGTATAAGCACCGCAAACAGGCTAAGCAACATAGAAAGTGAGCGTAAATCAGAAGGCTGACTGTTTTATTGACGCTCTAAAAGAACTGCACCAGCAATACCAGGGTGAGTCATTTCAAATGGATCTAAAATTAAATCAAGTTCTTCTTCTGATAATACGTCATATTTTAAGCAAAGTTCACGAATTGGTTTTCCTGTTAGAATTGCTTCTCTAGCTATTCTCGCAGCAACTTCATAACCGATATGTGGATTAACCGCTGTGATTAGACCAACGCTCTTTTCTACATATTCTTTCATTCTGTCTTCATTCGCTTCAATTCCTTTTAAACAATTATCTGTAAACGCACGGAATGCATTATTCATAATGTTAATTGATTGAAGTAAATTAAATACTAGAACAGGCTCCATAACGTTTAATTCTAATTGTCCTGCTTCAGACGCTAAACAGATTGTATGATCATTACCGATTACTTGGAAAGCAACTTGGTTAATTACTTCTGCCATTACAGGATTTACTTTACCTGGCATAATAGATGAACCTGGTTGACGAGCTGGCAATGAAATTTCACCAAGTCCTGCACGTGGGCCTGAAGCCATTAAACGTAAATCATTCGCAATTTTAGACATATTCATCATACATACTTTTAGAGCAGCCGATACTTCTGTATAAGCATCAGTGTTTTGAGTAGCATCAACAAGATGCTCAGCTCCAACAAGTGATAATCCGCTTATTTCAGCAAGTTGCTTAACAACTAGTTCAATATAGCGTGGATCTGCATTTAAACCTGTCCCAACCGCTGTAGCTCCCATATTTACCTCATATAAGTGCTGACGAGATTGTTCGATACGTTTTATATCACGACCAAGTACTCGAGAATATGCTTCGAATTCTTGTCCTAAACGAATCGGTACTGCATCTTGTAAGTGAGTACGGCCCATTTTAATTACATGGTCAAATTCTTTTGCCTTTAAGTCAAATATATCACGCATATAATTCATTGTGTTTAATAATTTCTCTAACATATTTAAAGTCGCGATATGAATTGCAGTTGGGAATGCATCATTTGTAGACTGCGACATATTTACATGGGTATTAGGACTAATGCAGAAATAGTCACCTTTTTCTTTACCTAGAATTTCAAGCGCACGATTTGCAATAACCTCATTTGCATTCATATTCATTGATGTTCCTGCGCCACCTTGGATAGGATCAACAATGAACTGATCATGCCATTTGCCCTCAATAATTTCTTGAGCTGCCTCTGCAATCGCTTTACCATTTCCTTCATAAAGGCGTTTTGTTTCTACGTTAGCAAGTGCTGCTGCCTTCTTTACAATTGCTAAAGCTTTAATAAGCTCTTCGTGAATTTTATAACCAGTAATAGGAAAGTTCTCAACTGCGCGTAATGTTTGGACACCATAGTAGGCATCTGCAGGAATTTCTTTTTCCCCTAAAAAATCTTTTTCAATGCGTATGTTTGGTTTAATTTCAGTAGCCGCCATTTGTTTTTTCTCCCATCTTTACGCAACTTTTGATTCCTTAATAGACTCAATATATTGTTGCGCTTTCTCTTTATCGTATTCGCCTTCCCATTTCGCCATCGTAATGGCCGCTAACGAGTTTCCTAATACATTTACTGCAGAACGAACCATATCTAAAATACGGTCAATACCCGCAATTAATGCGATTCCTTCTAAAGGTAATCCCATTGAACCTAGTGTAGCCAGTACTACTACGAACGATGCACCAGGGACACCGGCCATACCTTTTGATGTAAGCATTAGTACAAATAATAATGTTATCTGCTCCATAAATGACATGTGAATATTGTACATCTGAGCAACAAATAATGCAGCAAGAGCTTGGTAAATCGCTGAACCCGTTAAGTTAAATGAGTACCCTGTCGGTATAACAAAGGATACAATTGCTTTTGGACAACCCATTTCTTCCATCTTTTTCATAATGTTTGGAAGTACTGCTTCCGAACTTGCTGTTGTAAATGAAAGAATCAGCTCTTCCTTTAAAATCTTCATTAGTGTAAAAATATTCGTCCCTGTCATTTTAGCATTAATACCTAAAATAACAATAGCAAAAAATGCCACAGTTATATAAACAGCTAAAACAAGTTTACCAAGTGGTAATAAAGTACTTACACCAAACTTTGCAACTGTTACAGCAATCAACGCGAAAACCCCAAACGGAGCAGTTTTCATAACTTGATTTGTAACCCAAAACATCGCTTCTAATACGCCTTCAAAAAATCCAAGAACAGGCTTCCCTTTTTCCCCTATCGCTGCTACTCCTAAACCAAATAAAACAGAGAAGAAAATAATCGGCAATAAATCACCTTGTGCCATTGATTCAAATACATTTTTCGGGAAAATATGAACAATTGTCTCTGCAAAACCACTTTGTTGTGTTGCCGTCGCTGTTTGTTCATATGCTGAAATATCACCTTTTTGCAGATGAGTCATATCCACGCCTTTACCTGGGTGGAATAAATTCGCTGCAAGCATTCCAATTCCTAGTGCAATCGTCGTAATAATTTCAAAATAAAGAAGTGTTTTTCCTCCAAGTTTTCCTAGCTTCTTTATATCCCCTACACCTGCTACAGCTACTACAAGAGCTGAAATTACAATTGGCATAACGATCATTTTAATTAAATGAATAAAGATATCACCAATCGGTTGAATATAAGATATTGCCTTTTCGTTTCCGTATACTAAAGCTCCTACAACAATACCTAATATAAGAGCAACAAAGATTTGCGTAGCTAATCCAAATTTCTTCATATAAATCCCCCTTGTTAACGCTTTCATATATATAAATGAAATACATAACTAATTTTAAATGCAAACCTACAAAACAATACAAAAACCTACAAACGCTCTTAAAATAATTATAAAAAGTTTCAAAAAAGCTAAATGCTTGACCATTATTGAACAATGAGGAGAGCAAAGAATAGAAGTGCGAGTAAAAAAAACCGTTTCATTTTGGAATAACAACAGGGATGCAACAATCAAAGGAAAGATCAGAGAAAAGGAAGCAGTTGAGTGGAAGGATTGAACATAGGAATTTCAATTATATATATGATGAATAAACCCGCAAAATAAAAAAACTCCTGTCCACAAAGTGGAGAGGAGTTTTGAACGTATAAATAAAAATTAACGTTTTGAGAACTGAGGAGCTCTACGTGCACCTTTAAGACCGTATTTTTTACGCTCTTTCATACGTGCATCACGAGTTAATAATCCAGCGCGTTTTAAAGTTCCGCGGTATTCAGGATCAACTTGTAATAATGCTCTTGAGATACCGTGACGAATTGCACCAGCTTGACCAGTGTATCCACCACCGTTAACGTTTACTAAAATATCATAGCTACCTAATGTTTCAGTTGCAACAAGTGGTTGTTTAACAACTTCTCTTAATGCAGCGAATGGGATGTAATCTTCAAAATCACGACCGTTAATGATAACGCGTCCTTCGCCAGGAACTAAACGTACACGAGCTACTGAGCTTTTACGACGTCCTGTGCCATAGTATTGTACTTGTGCCATGTGAATGCCCTCCTTTTATAATTATCCGCGAAGTTCGTAAACTTCTGGTTTTTGTGCTTGGTGTGGATGCTCGTTACCAGCATACACGTGTAACTTTTTAATTTGAGCACGTCCAAGACGTCCTTTTGGAAGCATACCTTTAACAGCTAACTCAAGCATTTTAACTGGGTAGTTAGTACGCATTTCTAAAGCTGTACGCTCTTTTAAACCACCAGCATACATTGTATGACGGTAGTAAATTTTATTGTTTAATTTGTTTCCTGTTAATTCAACTTTCTCAGCATTGATGATGATTACGTTATCACCTGTATCAACGTGTGGTGTGAAAGTTGGTTTGTGCTTACCGCGAAGTAAAGTAGCTACTTCAGTTGCAAGACGACCTAAAGTTTTTCCTTCAGCGTCTACAACGAACCACTTACGTTCAACTTCGCTAGCTTTTGCCATATAAGTTGTGCGCATTCTATTTTCCTCCTAATACAATATACATAAAGTAAAATTGTTTTTATTGTTTATCTTTAACACGACTGGTTCCGGGGCTAATCGTGGTTCTTAAAACAATACCGTATTTAATATTAAACTTTATACCTTCTAATGTCAAGCAAATGTTACACCAGGATTAGTTGTTATAATCAACTTTCCATAAAAAAAGTCCATTAGGCGGTGAAGTCTTGCCAGCCTTGGCTCGATCACGTGCTAACAATGCGTTTTTAACACTTTTTACATCACGCTTTCCTTGCCCTACTTCAATTAATGTTCCAACAATTATTCTTACCATATTATAAAGAAAACCATTTCCTTCAAGAGCGATGACAATCCCCTGATCTGTTTTATTAATACTTCCTTTATAAATCGTTCGTACTTTGTCCTTTATATCTGTATTTGATGCACAAAAGGAACTAAAATCATGAGTACCTAATAAGCATTCTAAAGCTTCTTGCATTTTAGCAATATTTAAATCAAAAGGAAAAAAATAATGATGGTTTCTGGAAAAAACATTTTCATCTTTTTCATTCCAAATAAAATAACGGTATTCTTTTCGAACGACGTCAAATCTAGAGTGAAAATGATCATCGACGATTTCTACAGATCTAACATTAATATCTTTAGGCAATTGTGCATTTAACGCTCTTTTCCATTGCTCTGGTTGAAGGGCATATTCACTATCAAAATGAATTACTTGTCCTACTGCATGTACCCCTGTATCTGTCCTACCAGATGCATGGATTCTAATTGGAATACCTTTGTGCATTTTTGTTAGAACCTTCTCAAAATCTGTTTGGACTGTTCTCTGATTAGGTTGAACTTGGTATCCATTAAATAGTGTGCCATCATATGAAATTATACATTTAATTCGATTCATAACTTATCTCCATTACTTACGTAAAAACAATAATAGTAAAAATAATATCAATAATACAACAAAACATGCTGTATCCCGTACATGCCACTTCATAATGCGAAACTTTGATCTTCCATCTCCGCCTTGGTAACCTCTAGCTTCCATCGCAACTGCTAAGTCTTCAGCCCGTTTAAATGAATGAATAAATAATGGAACAAGTAAAGAAATTAATGCTTTTAACCGGTCTTTTATAGGTCCTGAAGAGAAATCCACTCCTCTAGACGATTGTGCCTTCATAATCTTTTCAGTCTCTTCCATAAGCGTTGGAATAAAGCGTAGGGAAATTGACATCATTAAAGCCATTTCATGCACAGGTAGACCAAACCTTTTAAATGGATTAAATAATGACTCAAGTCCATCGGTAATTTCGATTGGATTTGTTGTTAATGTCAGTAAAGTAGTAATTGAAACTAAAAGAAAAAATCTCAAAGATATATAAATCCCTTGAATAATTCCTTCTTTATGAATTTCGACCCATCCAAAATGATAAATTAGTGGTCCCTCTTTATTTGTAAAAACATGCAATAAAAACGTAAACACTGCTAATAACCAGATTGCTTTTAATCCTTTTAAATAATAATTAAGAGGTACTCTTGATAGCAATACTGTTACAATTGAAAATAAAAATAATATACCGTATGTTATAAAATTATTTGCTAAGAAAACGATACAAATAAAAATGAACATTGTAAGAAGTTTTGCTCTAGCATCTAGACGATGAATAAGTGAATCGATTGGAATATATTTTCCGATAATTAGACTATTCATTTTGTTTCCCCATTATAAAGATTCGCTATATAATTAGCGAGCTGTTCGATTGTTAAACTTGTAGGTTTTTCATTAATGCCTAATTTTTGATTTAGTTCTTGGTGGAATTTTAAAGAAAGTGGAATCTGTAATCCAATTTCCTCTAATTCCTTTTCATATGAGAACACTTCTAAAGGGCTTCCCTTTAAATATGTAGTCCCTTTTTGAAGCACATGGATTGTATCAGCATATCTCGCTGCATCTTCCATGATATGCGTCACCAAAATGATCGTCAGGCCCTTTTCTTTATGCAATTGGTAAAACATATCCATTAAAGCTTTTTGACCTCTAGGATCAAGACCAGCAGTTGGTTCATCCAAAACTAAAACCTCTGGCTCCATTGCTAAAACACCTGCAATAGCAACCCTTCTCATTTGACCACCACTTAATTCAAATGGTGACTTTATTAAATATTCTTCACTTAAGCCTACTTTTTCAATTAGATCTTTAGCTCTTTTTTTTGCTTCTTCTTCAGATACACCAAAATTCATTGGACCAAAGCAAATATCTTTCTCTACAGTTTCTTCAAATAATTGTTGCTCAGGAAACTGAAAAACTAATCCTACTTTTTTTCTTAATGATTTTAAATTCTTGTTTTTTTTATCTGACAAAAGGGTAATATCGTCTATTTTAGCGATGCCCTCTGTAGGTTGTAAGAGGCCATTTAAATGTTGCAGAAAAGTAGATTTACCTGAGCCTGTGTGACCAATTACAGCATAATATGACCCATTTGGTATCGTAACATCAATATCATAAAGAGCACGATGCTCAAAAGGTGTCTTCGGCTGATAAGTATAGCCTACTTTTTCAAAAGTAATTTGCATAATTCGCTCACCAAGCTTTCTTGCTCTAGATGGTCTTGTCTCAAAGGTAAACCTTTTTCGATTAATAAACTAGAAAGGTTATTTGTAAAAGGAGATGCTAATCCTAGCGACTCTAAAGAAAACTCTGTTTTTAAAAGCTCTTCTGGAGTTACGCTTTGAACTAAATGACCATCATGCATAATTAAAATACGGTCTGCATGTATTGCTTCTTCTATATCATGAGTAATTGAAATAACAGTCATATTAATGTCTTTATGTAAATCACGTATTGTCTCGATTACTTCTTTTCTACCGAAAGGATCTAACATCGATGTAGCTTCATCTAATATTAATATACTTGGTTGAATTGCTAATGCTCCTGCTATTGCTACTCTTTGTTTTTGGCCTCCAGAAAGAGAGTGTGGCTCATGGAGTACAAATTCATTCATATTGACGATGTTTAAAACTTCTTCAATTCGACGATCCATTTCTTTTTTCTCAATTCCATGGTTTTCTAAACCAAATGCAATATCATCTATTACTGTTGTGCCTACAAACTGATTATCAGGATTTTGAAATACCATCGCTATTTTCTTTCGCACGTCCCAAATTGTTTTTTCTGATAAGCTAATTTCCTCATCAATCACAATTTGACCCTCTTCGGGTAATATTAATCCATTTAAAAGTTTAGCTAATGTTGACTTTCCTGATCCGTTTCGCCCAACTATAGCAATCCATTCATTTTCTTTAATAGTAAATGATACAGAATGAACTGCATTTGATTGTGCCTGTGGATATTTAAAAGATATGTTATCTACTTTAATACTATCTTTTCTCATTTGTTCACCTATAATTTCTCATTGTTTATAGATATATAATAGTCTAAAAGTAAACAGAAAAAAAGGGCAACGACATGTTTACAAGAAACGTCGAGCCCTTTTGTATTCGAATATTAAACTAATTCGATAACAACCATTGGTGCAGCGTCTCCACGACGAGGACCAATTTTTGCGATACGAGTGTATCCACCTTGGCGCTCAGTGTAACGAGGAGCGATGTCAGCAAATAATTTTTGTAAAGCGTCTTGACCGTTTTCAGCGTTAGCAACTTCATTACGGATGTAAGCAGCAGCTAGACGACGAGCGTGTAAGTCTCCACGTTTACCTAAAGTAATCATTTTTTCAACAACTGAACGTAACTCCTTCGCACGAGTTTCAGTTGTTTGAATACGTTCGTTGATAATTAAATCAGTAGCTAAGTCACGTAACATAGCTTTACGTTGTGAGCTAGTACGTCCTAATTTTCTGTATCCCATTTCTAGTTCCCTCCTTTGTAAGTAGTATCAAAATTGGGTCATATAGACATGAAGAGAACGCCTCTCCCTTTATCGAAGCTACAATCAGTCTTCTTTACGTAGGCCTAGACCTAACTCTTCTAACTTATGTTTTACTTCTTCTAAAGACTTACGACCTAAGTTACGTACTTTCATCATGTCTTCTTCTGTCTTATTCGCAAGCTCTTGTACAGTATTAATACCAGCTCGCTTTAAGCAGTTATATGAACGAACAGAAAGATCAAGTTCTTCAATCGTCATTTCAAGGACTTTATCTTTTTGATCTTCTTCTTTTTCAACCATGATTTCTGCATTTTTAGCTTCGTCAGTTAAACCTACAAAAATGTTTAAGTGTTCAGTAAGAATTTTTGAACCAAGTGCGATAGCATCCTTAGGTCCAATACTTCCGTCAGTCCAAACATCAAGTGTTAACTTATCGAAATTTGAAACCTGTCCCACACGTGTATTTTCAACTTGGTATGTGACACGAGACACTGGAGTGTAAATCGAGTCGATAGGAATAACACCTATTGCTTGATCCTCTCTTTTGTTACCATCTGCAGGGATGTATCCACGTCCACGTCTAGCAGTTAGACGCATACGTAAATGAGCATCTTTAGCAAGAGTTGCAATATGAAGATCTGGATTTAGAACTTCCACATCGCTATCATGCGTAATATCGGCCGCAGTAATTGGCCCTTCACCGCGTACATCAATTTCTAATGTTTTTTCTTCATCTGAATAAATTTTCAGAGCAAGTTTTTTAACATTAAGGATAATTGTTGTAACGTCTTCTACAACACCTTCAACTGTAGAGAACTCATGTAACACGCCATCAATTTGAATAGCAGTTACAGCGGCACCAGGAAGTGAGGATAAAAGGATACGAC
>NZ_FOMF01000024.1:0-19393 GCF_900112535.1 Bacillus sp. UNCCL81
ACCCTCTCAGGTCGGCTACGCATCGTCGCCTTGGTGAGCCGTTACCTCACCAACTAGCTAATGCGCCGCGGGCCCATCTGTAAGTGATAGCCGAAGCCATCTTTCAATAAAGGAACAGGAGTTCCTTTATGTCATCCGGTATTAGCTCCGGTTTCCCGAAGTTATCCCAGTCTTACAGGTAGGTTGCCCACGTGTTACTCACCCGTCCGCCGCTAACTAACGGGAGCAAGCTCCCATTAATCCGCTCGACTTGCATGTATTAGGCACGCCGCCAGCGTTCGTCCTGAGCCAGGATCAAACTCTCCATAAAAATTAAGTTTAAATCTTGTATTGCTCAAAAAACTAATAATTGACGTTTACTTCATGTTTTGTTTAGTTTTCAAAGATCATCTTGTTTTTTAACAACTTAATCAGTTTATCATCTTCGACAAAATCTGTCAACAGTTGTTTTTTTCTTTTTTTGTTATCGCCATCAGCGACGTATATAAATATAACATCCCCTCGATAAATGGTCAACAGTTTTTTAAAACTTTTTATATATATTTTTTAAACGATATAAATGCCAATTACACTTAACGCTACAATACCTGGAACACCTAATACACTTAAGAATGCACAAGTAACAGTATTAATTGGAATATGAAAATTATTTGAAGCTAAAGCATAGTTCAGTATAAAGACAATCATGACACATACAATGCCTCTTAATACGTATTTGCTAATTAGTTTTAAAGCTTTTACTGGTAGACCTACTAATAATAGAAATAAGATTACAAACAATACAACTGAAATCATAATAATACTATTCACCACAAAAAAACTCCCCTCATATAACTTGTACACCTTTTACTAAGATTGTATGAGAAAAGGAACTAATCAATGACAAAAAACATTAATAAAAAAAAGAGCCTATTGCCTAAACAATAAACTCTTTTACCTATTTCATTCTTGTTATTAAAACATTTCTAGCTTTTGCTTCTTTTAATAAGAAGAAATACTTAGCTTGATAAAGCTTAACATGGATTAATAGATCATCTGGTGGATCTACACTTCTTTCCATTAACTCGACCTGACTCAAGTAAATATCTTTATAGTCATGTAGTTTATCAACTAACTTTTCATCAAATTCTTTACGAATCTTTCCTTTTTTTCGAAAAAAACCCATGGTCTCTCTCCATTAATCAGTTTCTAAAGTTCTCTTCTACCTTCCAGAGCTTTCGAGAGTGTAACCTCATCTGCATATTCTAAGTCTCCGCCTACTGGTAGACCATGTGCGATTCGAGTAATTTTTATACCCGTAGATTTTAATAGCCTAGAAATATACATAGCAGTTGCTTCACCCTCTATATTCGGGTTGGTAGCTAAAATAATTTCTTGTACTACATCATCTTTTAATCTGCTCAATAATTCCATAATTTTAATGTCTTCAGGCCCAACTCCCTCCATAGGAGAAATTGCACCATGAAGTACATGATATAAACCTTGGTATTCCCTCATTTTTTCCATAGCAATAACATCTTTCGTATCTTGCACTACACAAATCGTAGATCGGTCTCGATGTTGATCACTACAAATATAACAAGGATCTTGATCAGTTATATGGCCACATTCTGAACAGTAAAGTAGTTTTCTTTTCGCATCTATCATTGATTTTGCAAAGTCTAGCACGTCGTCTTGCTTCATATCTAACATAAAAAACGCCAGTCGCACGGCCGTCTTGGGACCAATCCCTGGCAATTTCATAAAACTATCTATTAATTTGGATATCGGCTCAGGGTAATGCATATGTCTTACCCTTTAAAATAATCCTGGAATATTCATTCCTTTAGTAAACTGCCCCATTGTTTTAGCTGTTTCATCTTCAATTTGTTTAATAGCATCATTAGTTGCAGTTAAAACTAAATCTTGTAACATTTCAATATCTTCTGGATCTACTACATCTTCCTTAATCGTAACATCAACAATTTGTTTTAATCCATTAGCTGTTACAGTTACCATTCCACCGCCAGCTGTACCAACAAATGTACGCTCGTTTAATTCATTTTGTGCTTGTTCCATTTGTTTTTGCATTTTTTGCATTTGTTTCATCATATTATTCATATTGCCCATTCCGCCACGCATCATTTTCATTTCCTCCAATATAGTTATTCTTTAATAATTACTAAATCTTCACCAACAAGATTGATTGCCTCTTGCACAATTGGTGAAACTTCTGTTGAAGTCTCTTTTTGTTTTGTTGTATTTAAAAATGAATCCCTAGTCGATCTCCAATCTTCTTCGGGAATTGCTAACATACTCATTTCTGCACCTAATAAACTTGATAATGTTTGATTAATCGTTGTTAAGTGCTCTTGTTCACCATTATTATTGATTAGATCACAGATTGTCTCTGATTTAAAAGCAACAATACACTGTTCAGAAGAAGCTGCCACAACTTCACCATATGAGACTAATGTCGCAGTAGAAACCTTATTTTGTTGCCTTAATTGATCTTGAAGTGATGTCCAAACTGCTAAAACTTTATTTTTTTCTGGTTTAGAAGCAGCTCTTAATACACCTTGTATTAAACTACTTGGTATTTTTGAACGAGATGTAGTCGATTTCGGTTTTGGACTAGTAGAGGAATCATTCGTTCCACTTACTGTAATACCATTTTCCTTTAAAAATTTCACTTCTTTTTCAAGAGCGTTAATTTTATTAATTAATGGTGTCAGCTCGTCCTGTTTTTTACCGATACCGCTCACAGAAGCCTTTTGACAAAGTTGTACAATTGCCACCTCAAGTAAAACTCTTGGATGATTAGTCCATTTCATTTCTTGCTGACTTTTACTTAATGAAGCGATAATCTGATAAACTAACTCGTCATTGTATGCATCGCAAAGCTCTTTAAATTGATCACTAAGTGTTGCTCTCTCAAGTAATTCAATCGTACTTGGCGAATGCCTATATAATAGAATATCTCGATAATAGACTGTTAAATCTTCAATAAACCGAACTGGATCTTTCCCTTGGTTTAATAGTTCTTCAATATTAGTTAAACAAACTGAAACATTACCATCTATTATTGCTGAAACAACGGATATTAAACGTTCTTGAGCAACTGTGCCTGTTACCGCTAAAACATCATCTAATGAAATGGATTCATCACTATATGAGATAGCTTGATCCAGAATGCTTAACGCATCCCTCATTCCACCTTCAGCTGCACGAGATAACATCATCAAAGCTTCTGGTTCAATTGCTGTTTGCTGATGATTCAATACAACTGTCAATCGATCTGAAATCGTTTGAGCACTTATCTTATGAAAGTCAAAACGTTGACATCTTGATAGGATGGTCAAAGGTATTTTATGTGGTTCAGTAGTAGCTAATATAAAGATAACGTGACTTGGAGGCTCTTCTAATGTTTTTAATAATGCATTAAAAGCCCCTATTGATAACATATGGACCTCATCTATTATGTACACTTTAAATTTGCCTACAGAAGGAGCATATTTAACTTTTTCTCGAATATCACGTATTTCATCTACACCATTATTTGATGCAGCATCGATCTCAATTACATCTGAAATTGATCCATCAGTAATTCCTTTACAAATGGCACACTCATTACAAGGTTCATTAGTAGGTGCATGTTCACAATTCAAAGCTTTTGCAAAGATTTTTGCTGTACTCGTTTTACCTGTTCCACGCGGACCTGTAAACAAATATGCATGTGATACTTTTTGCTGAAGAAGGGAGTTTTGTAACGTTCGTACAATGTGATCTTGACCCACGACATCTTTAAATTGCTGCGGTCTCCACAAACGATATAATGCTTGATAAGTCAATTAGTTTCCTCCTTCTTACAAAGTCATCATTATTATACCCTATGTAATGATTTGATGGAAAATATTTTAAAGAAAACAAAAAAACTCACTCAAAATTGAGTGAGTTTTTATAAAGTTACTGCCGTGCACCACTCGTCGATGCACTACCCCAGGCGTTACTTAAACAGTTAGCTCGGCCCAGGCACCCCTACGGCACACGAGATGGCTCACTTATTGCTGCTTCCTTCCGGACCTGACAAGGTTCATGAGTTCTCGTTGCGTAGGACCCAGACGTCAACACCACTTATTTAAGGCAGACCCTGAAATAGATACACCTCGGAGTGGAATTCAGTCTCGCTAGAGCGGATTGCGAGTACAGGGCACCGCTACCTCCCCACCTAGCACGGCAAAGTTAAAACCTAATTTTAAACCGCTGATTGAAGCGGTAGTTAAAGTATATACGAACCGAAATAAAAAATCAATCCTTGTCCTTATGAAGGTAAATTTTTCTTTCTAGATCGCAACTCTCTAAAGAAATTCGTTAATAATTTACCACATTCTTCTTCTAATATACCCGAACTAACTTCACAACGATGATTAAATCGATCTTCTTGCAAAAGATTATAAATGGATCCTCCACAGCCTGCCTTCGGGTCTTTTGCACCAAAAACGACTCTTGGTATTCTTGATTGAATGATAGCGCCCGCACACATTGGACAAGGTTCCAGTGTTACATATAGAGTTGTTTCCTCTAACCGCCAAGAATCAATGACTTTACACGCATCTTCTATTGTACTCATTTCTGCGTGACCTAAAGCTGTTTGTTTTGTTTCACGTAAATTATAACCTCGTGCAATGACTTGGTCGTTGTAAACCAATACAGCTCCAATAGGTACTTCCCCTATTTGCTCTGCTTTTAGTGCTTCCTCTATTGCCAACTTCATATAAAACTCATCTTTATTCAAACTTTACACCTCTTTATTTCTTTAACAAACAAATATTCTTTTTACGAGTAGATAAACTAAACATAGATTGGAGTGAAGCCGATTGAATTCTTCAAATCAAAAAGACAAGCAGTTGCCTGCATTATTAATTGTCGACTTAATCAACTCATTTACATTTAAACATGGAAGTGTTCTTGCGGAAAAATCAATCCATATGGTTCCGAAAATAAATTACATAAGAGACATTTTTAAAAACAAAAAACTTCCTACTATATATGTTAATGATCATTATAAAATCGAAAACCCGACTCAAGAAAAACTTATTAAGCATTGCCTCAATCCTTTAAGCTACGAATTAATAAAGCATATACAACCAAATGAGGAAGATTATTTTATCTTTAAGCCTAACTACTCAGGTTTTTACTTAACAAATTTAGATGAATTACTTAAAAAATTAAATATTACCCATTTGGTTATTGTAGGGGTTGCGGGAAATCGTTGCGTACTTTTTACAGCAAATGATGCATTTATGCGGGATTATAACTTAATTATACCTCAAGATGCAATTTCCTCGGTTACTGATTATGATGAGAAAGTTGCAATTTATATGATGAAGGACATTTTAAATGCTATGGTTATTCAAACTCAAGAAATCGAAGAAATGATCGATCATTTAGTGAGCAACAATTATCAGTAATTGGAAAAATTTTAAAATTGTATTCCGTCTGACTACAGTATGTTAAAATAGTTTCTGTATGTTTTTTGAGTATGATACGGAATTTGACTAGTAAGGAGGACAAGAGATGATACGTGTACCTTTTATAACAGTAGAAGGACCAATCGGTGTCGGAAAAACATCTCTATCCAAAGCGATCTCTGAACACTTTCATTATGAACTATTAAAAGAAATTGTAGATGAAAATCCTTTTTTGGGTAAGTTTTATACGGACATTGAAGAGTGGAGTTTCCAAACAGAAATGTTTTTCCTTTGTAATCGAT
Source organism: Bacillus sp. UNCCL81 (assembly GCF_900112535.1). Classification (NCBI taxonomy): domain Bacteria; kingdom Bacillati; phylum Bacillota; class Bacilli; order Caryophanales; family Bacillaceae; genus Bacillus; species Bacillus sp. UNCCL81. The sequence goes on from NZ_FOMF01000024.1 coordinate 5,753, forward strand.
TTAAACAATTAGAAGATATAGACAGAATGTTTCTTAATAAATCGATTCCAGTGGTTGCAGACTACCACATCCTTAAGAATTTAATTTTTGCTAGCAGAACATTAAAAGACCAGCAGCATGATAAATATTTAAAAATATATCAAATATTAACTGAGGATATGCCAAAGCCAAATGTGGTTATTTACTTAACGGCAAGCCTTGAGACGCTACAAAAGCGTATTCAACTTCGTGGTAGAGAATTCGAACAATTGATCGAGGACCAGTACCTACTTCAGTTAATTGAAGATTACGAGACACACATGAAAGAATTTCAAGCTAAATACCCTGAAATTCCAGTACTAAAATTTGACGGTGATCAAATTGACTTCGTTAATAACCCGAGAGATTTAGCGATGATACTAGAGTCGTTAGAAAACACCTTACAAAAGGAGCTAAGAAGTATATGAATTTACGTGAAAAATACGGAATACGAAACGATGCAGTTATTACAATTGCTGGGACAGTAGGTGTAGGGAAATCTACTATGACCAATGCGCTTGCAGATGCGCTAAACTTTCGTACATCATTTGAAAAAGTAGATACAAACCCATACCTAGATAAATTTTATCAAGATTTTGCTCGTTGGAGCTTCCATTTACAAATATACTTCTTAGCAGAGCGATTCAAAGAACAAAAAAGAATGTTTGAATACGGCGGTGGATTTATACAAGACCGTTCAATTTATGAGGATACTGGCATCTTTGCGAAAATGCATTACGAAAAAGGAACGATGAGTGAAGTAGACTACGAAACATATACTAGCCTTTTTGATGCTATGGTTATGTCACCTTATTTCCCAGCTCCTGATTTATTAATTTACTTAGAGGGAACATTCGATGAAGTCGTTGAGCGAATTAAAGAGCGTGGACGTCCAATGGAGCAACAAACTCCTATTGAATATTGGAAAGAAATGAATACACGTTACGAAAACTGGATTAATAACTTTAATGCTTGTCCTGTACTTCGTTTAAGTATTAGCGAGTATGATTTAATTAAAAATGAATCTTCTGTAGAAGAAATCGTTAAGAAGATTGGAAACGTACTAAATCATTCACAAAAATATATGAAATCTAGATCATAAAAAGTAAGACATTCATCTTATTTAGTAAATATATATATAAAAGCTGCAAACTGTATCAGTTAAAGTTTGCAGCTTTTTCTTTGTCGTTTTACTGTATAATGTCAAAAAAACAAATAAAAAACTCGTTACAATAATGTAACGAGTCTACAATATATATGCACTCTATTAATTTAAAAAATGGAGGAGTAAGAGGGATTCGAACCCCCGCGGGCTGTTACACCCCTGTCGGTTTTCAAGACCGATCCCTTCAGCCAGACTTGGGTATTACTCCGTATTGACAAGATTTATAATACCATATGAAAAATACATGGTCAAGCATTCTTCTAAAAAATATTACAATTTTTTTCCGGTAATAAAACTAACCTTTTTACAACAGGTATTATTGTCATCTTACTAATAAAATATACGGCTTTTTTATAAGCAGAAAAAATATACAGACAATTCATTTGTATTTATAATGGTACTACTATTTAAAAACATTAGAAATTTTTAAGGAGAGAGAAATGTTTGAACTTATACCGCTGATGTTGGAACGAGTGGGTATTCTCGTTATACTCGCCTTTTTACTTTCAAGGATGAAGTCATTTAGACAAATCATTCAAAATGAACACTCCTTTGGAGCAAAAATGATCCTAATTGTTATATTTGGCGCCTTTGGTGTAATTAGTAATTATACTGGTGTTCATATTTATCATGAGTCAATTATGTCTCAGTCATGGCACTTTAATGTAGCAAGTAATAATGCAATTGCAAATACAAGAATTATGGGAGTAGCCATTGGTGGTCTAATTGGTGGCCCGATTGTTGGCTTAGGAGTCGGATTAATAGCAGGCTTACACCGTCTAACATTAGGTGGATTTACTGCATATGCATGTGCTATTTCTACAATCGTAGCGGGAGTAGTTACAGGACTGCTTAGACAAAAATTTGGGATACAGAAAAACAAATCCCTTTGGAGTGTAGTATCAATTGGAATAATTATGGAATGTGTTCAAATGGGGATTATTCTTTTAATCGCAAAACCATTTTGGTCAGCTCTTCATCTTGTTGAAGTAATTGCTCTTCCAATGATTCTAATAAATGGATTTGGTACACTTATATTTATATTAATCATCCAAAATATTTTACAGGAAGAAGAAAAAACGCGCGCGCTTCAAACAAACAAAGCCCTCTATATTGCAGAGCAAACTTTACCATTTTTTAGACAGGGACTAACCCCACATTCTTGTAATGAAGCGGCAAGAATTATTTTTAAATTAACCAAGGCAGATGCAATTTCGATTACTGATCACAATAGCGTACTTGCTCACGTGGGTGCAGGTTCAGATCACCATGAACCAATGAATAGTTTAGCAACAAAACTAACTAAGAAGGCATTAAAAGAGGGAAATATTATTATTGCTACTTCAAAAGATGAAATTCAATGCTTTCATATGGATTGCCCTTTAAGTGCGGCCATCGTATTGCCGCTAAAGGCTTTAAATAAAACAGTTGGATCTTTAAAGCTATATTACACGGATTCCAACAAACTAGATAAAGTTGAGAAAGAACTAGCAGACGGATTATCTAAACTTTTTTCTACCCAATTGGAATTAGCAGAGGCTGAACTACAGCGAAAATTAGTGAAAGATGCTGAAATAAAAGCATTACAAGCACAAATGCATCCCCACTTCCTGTTCAACTCTTTAAATACAATTTCTAGTTTAATTAGAACAGATGCTGATCAAGCTAGAAGGTTATTAATTCATTTAAGTACTTTTTTCCGAAATAACTTACAAGGGGCAAGACAGACCTTAGTCACTTTAGAAAAGGAATTAGAACATGTAGAAGCATATTTAACCATTGAACAAACTAGGTTTCCTTCTAAATTCCATGTTGAGTTCCAAATAGAACCTCATTTAAAAATGGTTCAAATCCCCCCTTTTACACTTCAACCACTTATAGAGAATTCGATTCGACATGCATTTTCAAAGGAAAAAATTTTAAAGGTAACTGTGCAAGCATATGAGTTCAATAATGATATGATTCTCATCACCGAAGATAATGGCAAGGGGATTTCACCAGAGTTACTAAATACAATTGGGAACGAAACAATACAGTCGAAAGAGGGAACTGGAACAGCGTTATGGAATATAAAAAAACGAATTGAAGAAATTTACGGGGAAAAAGAATATTTTCAAATAAAATCAGATCTGAACACTGGAACGAAAGTATCGATAAGAATCCCATTAATGAAAGAAGTAATGGAGGGATAATTAATGTTAAAAGCACTAATTGTAGATGATGAACCATTAGCAAGGGACGAACTTGCTTATTTACTAAAAAGAAGCAAGGAAGTCGAAATAGTCGGTGAAGCGGACTCAATTAGAAGTACATTGGATTTCATTCAACTAGAAGACGTCGACGTTGTATTTTTAGATATCCAGTTAGCTGACGAAAGTGGATTAGAATTAGCACAAAAACTGCAGGATCTCAGCCATCAACCTGCAATCGTCTTTGCAACAGCTTATGATGAGTATGCTTTAAATGCATTCGATTTACATGCGATTGATTATATTTTAAAACCATTTGATGAAATAAGAATTCAAAAGACTATTGAAAAATTAGCAAAGCTAAGTATGAAATCTATTAAGACTGAGCTAAAAAAGAATCCCCCTCTTTTAAAACAAGATAGATTGGCTATTTCAGTTGATGAAAGAATTCTTTTAATAACGTTCGAAGAGATCATCTACATTTTTACACAAGAAGGTAAAACAAGTGTCGTTACTGATAAGATGACTTATCGAATAAATGAGCCTTTAATCAACTTAGAGCGAAAGCTCCAAAATACATCATTTACCCGTGTCCATCGGAGCTATATTGTCAATTTAGATAAAATCATTGAAATTCAGCCTTGGTTTAATTCCACATATAATTTAATTATGAATGATGGTGAAAAAGTACCTGTTAGTCGGACGTACACAAAGGAACTTAAACAACTTTTTAATTTATAAAGCTTGTATTTCAATAATCCATTCATGCTTCTCAACCTATTTTTATTGCGTCTTACATTGAAAATTCAAAAATTTAATTTTCATAAAGTAAAATGAGTGTAAATAAAAAGAAACAAGGGAGGCTTATTAAATAAAATGAATGCGGTTACAATAGTTATTGCTTCTATGTGTATTTTGATGATTGCATATCGTCTATACGGAACATTTATGGCTGTGAAGGTACTTAAATTAAATGATTCTATTCCTACTCCAGCACATGAGTTAAATGATGGTAAGGATTATGTTCCTACTAACAAATGGGTTTCTTTTGGTCATCACTTTGCTGCAATCGCAGCAGCTGGCCCACTAGTAGGTCCAATTTTGGCCGCTCAATTTGGATATCTTCCAGGTCTGCTATGGCTATTAATTGGTGCTGTAATCGGTGGAGCGGTACATGATGCAGTCGTTTTATATGCTTCAATGAGAAAGAAAGGTAAGTCACTATCAGAAGTAGCAAAAGAAGAGCTTGGACCAATTGCAGGCTTCTGTACGGGACTAGCTATGCTTTTCATTATTACAATTACAATGGCCGGACTTTCAATGGTTGTTCTACATGCGCTTGAAAATAATCCATGGGGTACATTTGCAGTTGGAATCACAATACCAATTGCTATGGGTGTAGGGCTACTATATAAAAAAACTGGCAATTTAAAGTTAGCTTCAACGATTGGATTTATATTACTAATGGTTGGCGTCTTTATGGGACCGACAATACAAGAAACTGCTTTAGGTGATTTTTTAACATTTGATACGAGAACTTTGGCAATCATACTACCTATCTATGCGTTTTTTGCTGCTGCTTTGCCAGTATGGCTTTTACTGGCACCTCGCGACTATTTAAGTAGTTTTATGAAAATCGGTGTATTTATTGCACTCATTATTGGGGTATTTATTATTAATCCCTCCATACAATTTCCGACTGTAACTAAATTTGTTAACGGCGGGGGACCTATTTTAGCCGGTCCAGTTTGGCCATTTATTTCGATTACAATAGCATGTGGAGCAATTTCAGGTTTTCATGCATTTGTAGGCTCTGGTACAACACCAAAAATGCTTGATCGATGGAGCGATATAAAGGTTGTAGGATTTGGTGCTATGCTAGTTGAATGTTTAGTAGGTATTATGGCTTTAATCGCTGCTACTGCACTTCAGCCAGCAGACTACTTTGCAATTAACTCTACTCCAGAAGTTTTTAAAACGTTAGGAATGAATGTTGTCCACTTACCGGAACTTAGTAAAGAAATTGGATTAAGTCTAGAAGGACGTACTGGTGGAGCTGTAACATTGGCGGTAGGTATGACGTACATATTTACATCTATTCCTTGGTTTAGTCACTTAGCATCCTATTTCTTCCAGTTTGTTGTTATGTTCGAAGCCGTATTTATTTTAACAGCAATTGACGCTGGAACTCGAGTAGCTCGATATTTAATTCAAGATTTCTTTGGGGAATATTATAAGCCATTAAAGAAAACAGATTGGGTACCAGGATCAATTTTTGCTAGTGCACTAGCATGCTTTATGTGGGGATATCTCTTATTTTCAGGGGATATTGGATCGATCTGGGCATTATTTGGAGTATCTAACCAACTAATGGCTTCTATTGGATTAATTATAGGGGCAACAGTGCTATTAAAGATAGCTGATAAACGTTGGTATATGCTTACCTGTTTAATTCCACTTGCCTACCTTTTTATCACTGTAAACTATGCAGGATACTGGATGATCAAAAATGTTTATCTAAACCATAATGCAGCAGGGTATAGTATGTTAAATGGCGTCTTATCTATCATTATGTTAGTCTTAGGAGTCGTAATTTTAATAGCAGCAATTAAAAAATGGATGGAATTGTGGAACACACCTAATTATAAACTTAATGTTAAAACAATCTAAATAAAAAGCAGATGTATCTGAGAACCTCTCAAATACATTCTGCTTTTTTATTTATTTAATTACTTCTTTTCCACCCATATATGGACGAAGAACTTCAGGAATAATAACTGAGCCATCTGCTTGTTGGTAGTTTTCCAAAATTGCAGAAACCGTACGTCCTATTGCAAGACCAGAGCCGTTTAATGTATGAACAAATTCCGGTTTTCCTTTTGGATCACGTCTGAAGCGTATATTCGCTCTTCTTGCTTGGAACGCCTCAAAGTTACTACAAGAAGAAATTTCTTTGTATGCATCATAGCTTGGTAACCAAACTTCAATGTCATACGTTTTTGCAGAAGAAAATCCAATATCTCCAGCACATAATGTAATGACACGGTATGGTAATCCTAATAATTGAAGAACTTTTTCAGCTTGAGCTGTTAATTTTTCTAATTCAATATAAGAATCTTCAGGTTTTACAAAGCGCACTAGTTCAACTTTATTAAATTGATGCTGACGAATTAGTCCTCGTGTATCACGACCAGCAGAACCTGCCTCAGAACGGAAACACGCGCTATATGCAGTATATGCAATCGGTAATTGAGCAGCATCAAGAATTTCGTCACGGTGATAGTTTGTTACAGGTACTTCTGCAGTAGGTACTAAGAAAAAGTCTTCTTTCTCGATACGGAATGCGTCTTCTTCAAATTTTGGTAGTTGTCCTGTACCAATCATGCTAGCACGATTTACAAGGTTTGGAGGTAGTACTTCAGTGTACCCATGCTCCTCTGTATGAAGATCTAACATAAAGCTGATTAAAGCACGTTCAAGTCTAGCTCCTAAGCCTTTATAGAAAGTAAAACGGCTACCAGTAACCTTTGCTCCACGTTCGAAGTCTAAAATGTCTAAATCAACACCTAAGTCCCAATGTGCCTTTGGTTCAAAATCAAATGTACGAACTTCACCTATTCTACGTATTTCAACATTATCGTCTTCTGTTAATCCAACTGGTACTGAATCACTAACTAAGTTTGGAATCGTAAATAAAATAGCATCTAGTTGCTCTTCTAAAGTTCTAATCTCTTCATCTAGAGCTTTAATTTTATCTCCAACTTCTCTCATCTCAACAATTAGTGCTTCAGCATCTTTTTTCTCACGCTTTAATACACTGATTTCTTGGCTAACTTCATTACGTCGGCTTTTTAATCCTTCAACCTGAACAAGTAGTTCTCTACGGTTTAAATCTAAGTCTTCAAATTTTTCGATATAGCTTATGTCGCCACCACGTAACTGAAGTTTCGCTTTAACATCTTCAAAATTACTGCGTAATAATTTAATATCTAACATTTTTAAATCCTCCTATTCTTTTATTGTCTAAAGGATAAAAAAGAATACAAAAAAGCCCTCATCCCATAAAAGGGACGAGAGCTACCCGCGTTGCCACCCTAATTGAAGAATTAATAAGTAATTCTTCCACCTTAGTATAGTTAACGGACTATAGTACCGGGGTTACTTACTAGCCTTACAGCATTCCGTAACCCGCTCAAGAATGGATTCACAAGTCTTCATTATCGGTTTTCACCAACCACCGACTCTCTATAAATTTAGAACTTGCTACTATTTTCTTTCATCGCTTTAGACAATTTAAATTATATAATAATTTACTATAAGCTTTTACTTTTTTCAATAGTTACATACTTAAATTTGCACTTTTTTCCTTAACCATCTCTACAAAGTAATTCATAAAACGGTAATCATTCGTTAATTCGGGATGGAAAGATGCTGCTAACATGTGATTTTGTCTAACTGCTACAATATTACCATCATGTTCTGCAATAACCTCTGCATCACCTGATACGGAACGTATAAATGGTGCTCTGATAAATACAGCTGGGTAGTCTTCACAAACACCTTTAATTGGGATGTTTATTTCAAAACTATCCACTTGTCTACCATAGGCATTACGTTCAGCTACCATATCCATAACCCCTAGATGCACCGTGTCATCATTTGCAATCTCTTTTGAAAGTAAGATCATACCTGCACATGTACCGAATGCTGGTAAACCATTTTCGATTTTCTCTTTTAAAGGTTCTAATAACCCGACATGATCAAGCAACTTACGCATTGCCGTGCTCTCTCCACCAGGTAATACGATACCATCAAGTCCATCTAAATGTTCTACACGTTTTACGATAACAGCTTCAGCACCACATGCTTTAATTGCATTTATATGTTCTTGAACTGCACCTTGTAATGCTAATACACCTATTTTCATAAATTCACCAACTTAAATGCTACGATCTTGCATACGATCTGCTGCAGCAAGTTGTCTCATGTCGATACCTTTCATAGCAGGACCTAAGTTTTTAGAAAGGTTAGCGATTAATTCATAATCTTGATAGTGAGTAGTAGCTTGTACAATCGCACGAGCAAATTTCTCAGGGTTTTCTGATTTAAAGATACCAGATCCTACGAATACACCATCAGCGCCTAATTCCATCATTAGAGCTGCATCAGCAGGAGTTGCTACTCCACCAGCTGCAAAGTTAACAACTGGTAAACGACCAAGTTCTTTAATTTGAAGTAATAATTCGAATGGAGCGCCAAGGTTTTTAGCTTCAACCATTAATTCATCACGAGATAAACCAACTACTTTACGGATTTCACCATTGATTTGGCGTAAGTGACGTACTGCTTCTACAATGTTTCCAGTACCAGGCTCACCTTTTGTACGTAGCATAGATGCGCCTTCACCAATACGACGAAGTGCTTCACCTAAGTTACGGCAACCACAAACGAATGGAACAGTGTAATCTGATTTATTAATATGGAAGATATCATCTGCTGGAGATAATACTTCACTCTCATCGATGTAATCTACTCCCATTGCTTCTAAAACACGCGCTTCAACGATATGTCCAATACGAGCTTTAGCCATTACAGGAATACTAACAGCGTTAAGAATTTCCTCAGTAATACTTGTATCAGCCATACGAGCTACTCCACCAGCTGCACGAATATCAGATGGTACCTTTTCTAATGCCATTACTGCTACTGCACCAGCAGCTTCCGCTATTTTAGCTTGCTCAGCATTTACTACGTCCATAATAACGCCGCCTTTTTGCATTTCTGCCATGCCGCGTTTTACACGTTCTGTTCCTGTTAAATTCATTGTTATGCCCCTCCATTATTAAAGCTTACTTGGTAACATTTTAGTATTTCTTATCCCCTAGTTAAAGTTACCTTACTTTTATTTTACTGAAAAAATGACAACTTAACAATTACTGATATACTTATATAGAAATTTATTTAAATAAACCACCAATTCCGCCTACGATGCTATCCCATAAATTCCCGAAAAATGATCCAATTCCTCTGAATGATAGAACTAACCAATTTGCTTTATCAACACTTTTATCGACTACTAAATCGTACGATTGATTATTAGTATTGATAAATCCTAAATCTTCATTCTTTGAAGATTTAACCACAATTTGTCCAACCTTTGTTCCTTTTTTAATTGGAGCTTTAATATTGCCATTCTTATCGATTGACTTACCTGACAATTGGACAGTTGCTTTATAATTTTTAGCTTCACCGCGTTTTATAGCTAAAGTAACGTCGTCTTTCGCTACTACTTTTACTTCTTTATCTTTACCTTTAACTACTTTAACTGTTTTATTACCTTTTACAGTTTGACCTTTTGATACCAATGTAACTTTTTCGAAGTTACTGAAACCGTAATCCATTAATTTAGCCGTTTCACTAAATCTTGAGTTATAAGAATTTGCCCCCATTACAACTGTAATATAACGTTGACCATCTCTTTTAGCAGTTCCAGTAAAACAGAATCCAGCTGAATCTGTTGAACCTGTTTTTAATCCATCCATACCTGGGTACTGAAATACTAACCCTGGTAACATCCAGTTCCAGTTATCCATTTTTACAGGATACTTTCCACCTTCTTGGAATGTTTTCTTTGGAATTGAAGAAGTTTGAAGTACTTCAGGATATGTTTTAATTAGATTATAGGCTAATTTTGCAACACCGTTTGCTGACATAATATTTTCATCAGTAAGGGAAGTTCCCTCTGGTTGCATCCCTTGTAAGTCTTTATTTACTAAACCAGTAGCATTAACAAATTTAACGTCTCCTAGGCCTAGTTTCTTTGCTTTATCGTTCATTAATTGGACGAAGTTTTTCTCTGACCCACCAATTTTTTCTGCTAGTGCAATTGTCGCACCATTTGCTGAATAAATAGCAGCTGCTTCATAAAGTTCTTTTACTGTGTATTGACCACCTAATTCAAGTGGTACGTTAGATAATCCAGTGTTTTGAGAGATTTTATGAGCATAATCAGAAACAGTTACTTTATCATCCCATGATATTTTGCCATTTTTTACTGCTTCATTAACTAGATACTCTGTCATCATTTTAGACATACTTGCAATCGGTAATGGAGCTTTTGAATTTTTTTCATATAATATTTTCCCTGAATTTGCATCAACCAAAATCGCAGCTTTAGCTTTAATATCTAAAACGTCCTCTGCAGCAGCTGGTCGTAAATTCATTGGGATAATTATCGTAATCGCTAATGCTATTACGATCAATTTTGTTAGTATTTTCTTTCCAATCACTGTCTTACCTCCAACCATTAATTTCACTTGTTCATTTTAACACAATTATTTCCCAAAAAATAGGCAACTACAATTTCTTGTAATTGCCCTAGGTAGATTGCTTAAATTATTATAGTGAGTAATTTGGTGCTTCTTTTGTAATATGAACATCGTGTGGATGACTTTCACGTAATCCAGCACCAGACATACGAATAAACTGTGCGTTATCTCTTAGTTCATTTAATGTAGCAGTACCACAGTAACCCATACCAGCTCTAATTCCACCGATTAATTGGTGAACTGTATCAGCTAATGGGCCTTTATATGGAACACGTCCTTCAATACCTTCAGGAACTAGTTTTTTATTACCTTCTTGGAAATAACGATCTTTACTTCCTCTTTCCATTGCTCCAACAGAACCCATACCACGATAAACTTTAAATTGTCTACCTTGGAAGATTTCTGTTTCGCCAGGACTTTCTTGTACACCAGCAAACATGCTTCCTAACATAACTACATGCCCACCAGCTGCAAGAGCTTTAACGATATCTCCAGAGTACTTAATACCACCATCGGCAATAATAGGAACTCCGTATTCTCTAGCAACAGAAGCACAGTCATAAACTGCAGTTAGTTGAGGAACACCTACACCAGCAACAACTCGAGTAGTACAGATCGAACCTGGTCCAATACCAACTTTTACGATATCTGCTCCAGCTTCAATAAGTTCTTTAGTTGCTTCACCTGTTGCAACGTTACCAGCGATTATTGCTAGTTCTGGGAATCTACTTCTAATTTCTTTTACTTTTTCAATAACGCCTTTAGAGTGACCATGTGCTGTATCAATTACAATTACATCGACGTTAGCTTTCACTAAAAACTCTACTCTTTGAAGTGCATCTTTTGTTACTCCTACAGCTGCACCTACAAGTAATCGTCCTTGTTGATCTTTCGCTGAGTTTGGAAACTCAATTACTTTTTCAATATCCTTAATTGTAATTAGGCCCTTTAAAGTACCGTCTTCATTAACTAGGGGTAGCTTTTCAATTTTATGTTTTTGAAGAATTTTTTCTGCTTCTGCAAGTGTAGTTCCAACAGGAGCTGTTACTAGATCTTCTTTTGTCATAACATCTGAAATAACAATTGAATAATCTTGAATAAAACGTAAATCACGATTTGTTAAAATACCTACTAATTTTCTATTCTCTGTATCGTTTACGATCGGAACACCTGAAATACGATATTTACCCATTAAATATTCAGCGTCTGCAACTTTATGAGATGGTGTTAAGAAGAATGGATCATCAATTACACCACTTTCAGAACGCTTTACTTTGTCTACCTGTTCAGCTTGCTCTTCAATTGACATATTTTTGTGGATGATACCTAATCCACCTTGTCTAGCCATTGCAATAGCCATATCTGCTTCTGTAACTGTATCCATTCCTGCGCTGATTAATGGAATATTTAATTGAATTTTCTCAGTTAATCTCACACTTACATCAACTTGATTTGGAAGTACTTCAGATTTCGCTGGAACTAGTAAAACATCATCAAAAGTAAGTCCTTCTTTTACGAATTTTGATTCCCACATAAAAAAGCCCCCCTATACACGTATAAATATTATTAGTAGATTAACAATAGGATAAAACACTGTCAAGGAAGTCAAATTATGTTTAAATATTCAGTTAATAAGGAGTTCCCCTCTTATGTTATACTCGTATAGTAATGTATGGGATGAGCTATGTTATTTTAGCTCTGCGCAATATTCAAAAAACTATCTTCAAACAAAATATGAACGTACTAATTCCAAGGAACAAAAAACAAAGGCTTTTCGTAATGCTTATCCATTTTTATATTATATTGAGCATGGAAAAAGTTATTTTCATGCAGCTCAAAATTCTCAAATTAATGTAAAACCTACATTACTGTTTTATGGGCTAGTACAATTATTAAAGGCTTGCATACTTACCGTAGATCCTGATTACCCGAGTACCACTGCAATTCTGGCTCATGGTGTTACCTCAAGAAAAATAAAAAAAGTAGGATATTCTTTTATTGATGACGAAGTTAAAATCCAAAAAAATGGATTATTTACTCATGCTTCTAAAGTATTATTTAATCTTAATAATTTAGAAAACGAAAAATTTACAATGCTTCAGCTTTTACAATCAATACCAGAATTAAATAAAATCCTTAAAATTACCAAAAAAGGAAATTTATTTTTCCCAACTACTGTTGATCATGATGTAATTACTTTACCTGAACAAATTTTGTCATCCTATCATTTTACTTCAGAACGTTTTATTTCATTTCTTCAATCAAAGCAAGCTTCAATAGATATTGTAATTGTTGAACAGAATCAAAAGCAAATTAAAATTAAGTCAAATTTTCCTGATAAAATTTTAAATAAAGCGCCATTTTATTTTAATATATTAAATCAAAGTTATTTTATAAAATCACAAAAGGAAGCGCTTTTATTATTACCTGAAATTCTTTACCACTATCTACTTTTATATAACTTGAGTATGATTTGTCGCTATGAAACTGACTGGTGGTGTGAACTTTTACAGACTTATTCTACTGATGATTATCCTTTGATAAACCAATTTTTAACAACAACGGAACAAAAAATTCCTTATTTAATTCATCGTTTTTTAACTACATAATAAACAAAAAAACATCAGCCTAATAGCTGATGTTTTTCGTTACCAGGCGACGTTCTACTCTCACAGGGGGAAACCCCCAACTACCATCGACGCTGAAGAGCTTAACTGCCGTGTTCGGTATGGGAACGGGTGTGACCTCTTCGCAATAATCACCTGATTTGTATTGAGTTGTACTTCGTACCCTCAAAACTAGATAATGTCATTATCAAACTTGTTAGTTAAGTCCTCGACCGATTAGTATCAGTCAGCTCCACGTGTCACCACGCTTCCACCTCTGACCTATCAACCTGATCGTCTCTCAGGGGTCTTACTAGCTTAACGCTATGGGAAAT
>NZ_FOMF01000035.1:0-1024 GCF_900112535.1 Bacillus sp. UNCCL81
AACTTATTTATGGCAAATCGTTTTAGGTTAACTTCGCTATTATCTGAATCAGATAAAACAGATCGTGCATTGAAGGATTACTATAAAAGTTGGCGAGAACTCAATCAAAAGTCAAAGTCTTCCTTCACTGCGATAGATAATTCCTTCTTTACAAAGAAGATTTTAAGGGATTTAGAGCCTGGACCATTGAAGTTGTATCTTTATTTTTCTAACGTTGCCAGTAATGAATACGGTCATAGTTGGCATAGCATTTCTTCAATTGCAGAATATTTTGATGCCCAGTCTAGAACCATTGATAACTGGATTAAGGTTTTGGTTGATAAGAATTTGATATACAGAGCTCAAAAAGGGAACAAGTCTCATACGACTTACCTCATTCCTTTTAGCGATACTTTAATCGTACACTCTGCTCCTAAGAAACTCACAGAGGATAATCAAAGCTTGGTTGATGACCTTATAACAAAAATAAGAGAGCTGGAATTCCTTTATGGTGAAATTATTAAAGTACACCACTTGTTTCAGTGGACGAGCAGGAAGGGAAAGTCTGTAAATAGGGATCACAGCATTCAAATGTTACTTATAATCACTAAACGAAGTAACGGCGTTTTGATAGGTCATATTCATTTTCTTAGAAAATCAGCTCATTTAAGCGTTAGTGCGTTGGAAATTGAAGAACATAGCATTTTTCAAAGTCCATTTATGTTCAATGGAATAAATGTTATTGGTATAGCATTAACTTCTTATCCTCCTTTACAAAATAAGTCATCTATCCGTGACATAATAGATTTAGTAAGCGAGTTAGTGAGTATTGAAGAATGGGAACTAAAAGACCGGTTAGAGCTAGAGTACGGAGAGAAAGATAATCTTCTTCCTGTTACCGAAGGTAATATCAACGAAGAAGAAATCGAAAACGATGAGAGTGAAGAAACAGATGACACGACATCGTTATAAATAAAATTAGGGGGAATGAATTGTGAAATATTCAGATATAAAGGTTGGGAATATTTACTTTGTAAATTTGGAG
>NZ_FOMF01000026.1:0-8085 GCF_900112535.1 Bacillus sp. UNCCL81
TTCAATAAAGGAACAGGAGTTCCTTTATGTCATCCGGTATTAGCTCCGGTTTCCCGAAGTTATCCCAGTCTTACAGGTAGGTTGCCCACGTGTTACTCACCCGTCCGCCGCTAACTAACGGGAGCAAGCTCCCATTAGTCCGCTCGACTTGCATGTATTAGGCACGCCGCCAGCGTTCGTCCTGAGCCAGGATCAAACTCTCCATAAAAGTTAAGTTTAAATCTTGTATTGCTCAAAAAACTAATAATTGACGTTTACTTCATGTTTTGTTTAGTTTTCAAAGTTCACTTTGTCGCTCCAGAAGCGACTTTAATATAATAACATTTTGTTGAACTCTTTGTCAACAATTTATTATATTTTTTTTGTTGTTCGAACTTGTTTTGTCGTGACAACATAAACAAATATACCATCTCGTACAAATGATTGCAAGCATTTCTTTTGAAAAAATAAACTAAAATAATTTATGTGAATTTCAAATCAAATTAATTAGTTAATTGTACAACTAGGTATATATACAAGCACAAACAATTCCTCTTCCATAGATTAGTACAAGAAAGGGAGGAATTGTTATGCAATGTAATGAAGCCCATCAATTATGTAATAATTTTAGAGGGCAGGTTGTACGCATTTTCGATAAAGATGGAAATGAGCATATTGGTCGTATTACAAGAGTAACTGATGATCGAGTTTTTATTGAACCAGTCAATCAACATCGTCAAAACTCTAATTCATCTAATAGATCATCAAATCGTAATAGAAGTAATATGAATAGAAGCCAATCTAGAGATTTCTCAGATAGAAACTTTTCAAATAGAAGTTTTCATAATGGAAATCGTTCTAATGTTTGGTTTAATAATCGAGTAGATGACAGATTTGATAATAGATTTGATAACCGTTTTGACGATCGTTTCGATAGAAGATTTGATAGAAGGTTTGATAGAAGAGAAGAAAGAAGAGACGAAAGAGATTTTGACAGAGATGGTTTTAGATGCGGATTCTTCGGCTGTGGGTTCGGTATTTCAATTGCACTCGGATTTGTCGCAGGAGTCGCATTAGCAGCATTATTCTTTTTTTAATAGCTCAATAAAATCCTATATTCAATTACTGTGGGTTTGTCTCTTTGGTCATTTGCTGACTTTTGAGACACCCTTTTAATTTTGGGGTAAAGGTAAATAGGAGTCTTGAGATACCTTCAATATAATTTTAATAATTAATTACAAAAAATAACTTCTTCTCTTTAGATAAAGAATAAAAGTACTTTAATTATATGAATAGGAGTTATCATGAAAAGATTCATTCAAGTCATAATATTTATATTCATCCTTCGCTTTTGTACATATACTTTTACAATTTCCAAAACATTTTTAAACATAAATAAAGTGGAGATTAATAAGTATTTTCCCATCTATCCTCATGGTGACCGTTAATTTATAAGAGTATACTTAAATAAGTACATTATTAATAATGAAGGTGAGGATATTATGCAAATAGAATCAGTAATAAATGATTTATCAAACATGAATTTAATTAACAAAAAAGAAATTAAGTACACTCAACTAACAGGTGGAACATCGAGCAATATATATCTTCTAAGTAACATAAAAAACGAAAGCAAGTATATAGTTAAGTTTAATGATCCTAGTGTATTAGAATCAGAAGCATATTTTCTTAATTCCTATAACAAATTAGATATATTACCCAATTTACTATTTGCTGAAAAAACATTTAAATACATAGTATATCCATTCATTCCAGGTCGCACAAATTATGTTAATAAAAACAAAAAAGAATTACTTATATCACTTGTTGAACAGTTAATAAATAATTACGAATCCTACCCTAATGCTCCAGGTTGGGGATGGGCAGATGATTTATCGAATTCATGGTCAGATTTTCTTATGAGTAGACTGACAGAGTCTTATAAAATTTTAGATTCGTATTTAGAAAAGCCAGATCATACACTTATCTTTTCTATTGTAAATAATTCAGATCTAATCACTTTTCAAGGAAAACCTTTTTTATTACACGGTGATTGTGGTATACATAACTTTATTTTTAATAAAGGCGGTTTAAGTGGCATTATCGATCCTACTCCAGTGTTTGGAGATCCACTTTATGATTTAATATATGCGTTTTGTTCTTCACCAGATAATCTAACAAAAGAGACAATTTCTACTGCAGTTAGTCATTTGAAATTTTTACAAGAGTTTGATTCTAACACAATATATAAAAACGTATTAGTTGGATTATATTTTAGGTTAGCAACATGTATACAACATCATCCAGATGATTTGGACGAATACTTAATAGCTTGGAATTATTGGATTAGCTTAGTTAAATCCAATTGAATTATTAAAATATAAACAGCAGTCTGATACTTTGGGAATGAATTCAATTCTCGTAAGCGGTACTTTTGTTAATCAAACAAAAAAGATAAGCTATTATGCCTATCTTTTTCTACATAAAAATACTCTATATCCTAACACATCTTTATAACGAATTAATATTTCTTGAAATCTATGAAGTAATTCAATTCCTTCTGGTGGTAACTTTTGAAATGGTAGTGAATCAATTGAGTTTGTTGATGTATTCATTATTGTATTTCCTTTGAGGATTTTATAGTCTCTAAATCCCCCTTTGATTAACGCTTGTTCCCACTCTCTTACCGTTTTTACTTTTGAAATACCATAAACATCCTTTATTTCACTTTCTTCTTTTAGTGTTAGTGGTCTCTCTGATGTCATTTCTATTGCAAGAAAATATCCACCTTTTTTTAACACTCTTACATATTCATGTAATGATTTATCTACATTTGTGAAGCTTGTTACCGATTCCGAAATAATAATATCAAATGAATTATCCTTAAAAGGAAGGTTTTCTGCACTTGCTTGATGCAGAGTAACTGGAATTTTCTTTTTGTTAAATCGTTTTCTTGCATTAGCCAGCATCCGACTGTTTATATCGATTGTTGTAATTGAGCAATTGAAACTTTCATATAAATAGCTAGCAGTTTTACCTGAACCGCATCCAACTTCTAAAACTTGGCTATCTGATTTCAGCGGAAGAAATCTTAATGTTTTTTTTGTTAAATCAAACCCACCTGGATGTGCATCTTCTATATTTAACGTGGCGATTAAATCTATATAAGAAAATTTCCTCATATTAAGACCCCAATCATATAGTTTGGTATAGTCTATTCATTTAAGCTTAAATTTGTTTTGTATTCTTGAAAACAATGAAATTTTTCTTAAATCAAAAACAAAACATCAGCTTTTAGGCTGATGTTTTAATTTGTATACAAAGTGCAATAATTTGCTGATTGAAAACAGCCGTAATATTACTGCCCATTACTTCTCATTCCTTTTTGAATCTTTCGAAGTGCCTTTTTTGAACCTCTTTCAATATCGTGCTGTAATTTCCTTGTCGCATAATCAACAAATAACGTATCTAAGTCATATCCTTCTGGATAAAGTTCAGCAGCCTTCATTTCTAAAGATACTCGTTTTTCATTCACTTCTAAAAAATCACCATTATAAAAAACAATGAGATTGTAAAAATTATCGATTTCTTTATAAACAATTCCAAAGGTATCATAGTCTAATAATTTTACTCGATCACCTTTTTGATAGTAAGCCTTTTCTTCTGCTTTCAATTTGACAATCTTTGGTTTCCTTATTGCACTTTCAATCACTTTTTCTAATCGATATTCTTTATTTTCCATATATTCCTTCGCTCTTTGAAGTACACTTTCGCGAATATTCATTTTCTTAGAAATCCATAGAGCATTACTTTCTCCTGATTTTCCGATAATTAACTTATACATTGGCTCTAGCGTTTCACTATTAAATCTCATTGCTGCATTCATAAAGTCACTATGCATTTCTGAAAAACGTTTAATTTCACCATAATGGGTAGTTGCAACTGTAATACATCCCATAAGGTAAAACTCTTCCAATATAGAAATTGCTAGTGCAGATCCTTCATTCGGTTCCGTACCACTTCCAATTTCATCAAATAGTAAAAGTGTATTATTATTAGAAACACTCATAATATCGGAAAGGTTTTTCATATGTGATGAAAATGTGCTTAGTGCATTCTCTATACTTTGATTATCACCAATATCAACAAAAATCTTTTCAAATACTGCAATTTCAGTCCCCATGTCTCCAATAATATGGAAACCTGACATTGTTGCTAAAGTTAGTAAGCCAATTGTTTTCAGAACGACTGTCTTCCCGCCCGCATTAGGTCCAGTAATGATTAAACTTCGATAACTTTCTCCTATCTCAAAATTAAGCGGAACTACATTACCTGTTAATAGTGGATGTTTACAATCAACTAACTTTATATATCCAAAGTCATTTAATTTCGGTTCAACTCCACCAATATGTTTGCTAAATTTAGCTTTAGCAAACACCATATCATATTGGCTAATTAACTCCATATTTATATTTATTTCATAAATGTTTTCTAAAATCATTCCTGAAAGGGTAGCCAATATTTGATATTCTTCCATTGCCTCTTCAGCTTTTAGGCTTGCTAACTCACTGTTTAATTTAGTTACTGTATTCGGTTCAATAAAGACTGTTGCCCCTTTAGAAGAAACTTCAATAATTGATCCAGGAACTTGCTTCTTAAAGGAAGCTTTAATTGGGATTGTATATCGGTCGTCTTTCTTACTTATAAAAAAGTCCTGAATATACATTTTATTTGCACTATTATTTAGAAATTTATTTAAACGATCTTTAATTTTCTCTTCCACTGATTCAATATTATTTCGTATCCGTTTTAGATCCTTACTAGCCCCGGAGTCAACGCTGTTTCCTTTAATAGAGAAGTTAATCTCATCTTCAATACTCATAAATTCACTCATTGAGTTTGCGTAAGAAGAGAGAATTGGAGCAAAAAAAACCTTATCTTGCATAAATTTTTTAATTCTTCTACATCCTCTTAAAAAGTCCGAAACACTGATTAATTCACTCGGATCTAATATCATTCCCTTTTCAAGATTTTGAATAATATTTTCAATATTAGAGACACCTAAAAAGGGTACATGTCCTTCTGCGTCTAATATTGCCCGAGCTTCAGTTGTCTCATTTAATCTATTTTTAACTACTTTTATATTGGAACTTGGTTCTAATTGATTTATCAATTTTTTACCTAATCCACTTACACAATAAGATTTTACAATTTCTTTTAACTCATTATATTGTAATTTTTCAAATGTTATATTATTCAATTTTAATTCTCCTCTTTAATATGATTTGATCGATCATAAATGGAGATACCTACACGTTAGATTCCAATGAAAATATTTATAGAAATAAAGATTTATTTTTACCCGAAAAATATAAAAAAGCTGCGGAGATACCGCAGCTTAATCACATTACAAGGCAATCATAATTGAAATATAGTTAAATAAGCTATTACTGAATAGCCATACTAATTTCTTTATACGCATTATAAAGTATTGTAGGTATCTTCATAGGTTTGAAATAAATACATGACAAAATTAAGGGTCCGAATTCTACAAATCCCCCTTTTTTTCATCCTATTTATTTCATTTATTTTTTTCCTATTTAGAACCTACCGCACTCACAAAATGCACCTCATTTATTTTTATGTTCATTGAAATCTAACTTATTGAAATCATCATACTATTTGTGAATTGAAAAGTAAAGATGATCTACATTATTTACTGTATGTTTTTAATAAAAATTTTCTACAACTTTTTCCCCTTCAGGTAAGCACTTCATTTAAGTTTCATACTCGTAGGCCCAATGTAAAAAGTAATAAATCTATCTTCAAAATTTGTAGAAATAGAAATTTAGTTTAATAAGGATTTATCATTGTATAAAAACACACCATTTAATTGAATATTAAATATAAAAACTGGAGAATTAAAATGAAAAAGGCATCAGCTCATCTTACTTTCAGTTTATTGTTCTTATTTAACTCGATTACTACAGTACACGGAGAAATTGCAAATCATTTATTTAGTACTAAGTCTGTTAGTTTTAAAGGAAGCGATAATAATTGGGAAGTTTTACACGAGATGACTTTAGTTGGAACTGATATCTTATTTCAAACAACTATAAAATATAAAGGAAAATTTGATAAAGATTTAATTAAGTCATATTCACACTATCTGATTAGTTATAATAATGGAACGATTGGAGGAGAGAGGTTTTTATTAAATCAATCTGGTGAATTTCATGGTAAAAAAAGAGAGTGTGGCGGATGTGAGTTTATTGATAAGAAAAAAGAAGTATATTATGAAATTTACTGGAAAGATGCTATAAGTACAGTTATTTTAAAAAAAGTGGATAAACCAGGTGATTAACTTCTTTATAAAGTACTAAAGCATGCGGTTTTCACGCTGTTGAAAAACAGCGCTGTCAATTAAATTACCAAATTTTCGTAAAAGGAGTAGAGTGATGTTGATTTCCACTACGGGATGCTCGCTTTCCATGGGGCGAGATTCTTTAGCCTCCTCGGCGAGCCTGCGGAGTCTCAGCCTTCCCGCTTATCCCATAGGAGTCGAGCACCCCTCCGTTCCAATCAACTTATTCATCAAAAAAAGTCTCCAATAAAAACTAATCAAATAGCCTTTACTTAGTGCATCCTACAGTTGTTTATTAATCAGATTGTAGATTAATTAAGATCGAACATTAATTAATAAACTAATCAATTGAATTTGTTTTTCTAAAAATTAGCTCATAATATTTTTAACTTCTAAAAAAACTTACTAGTGTTATTAGAATCATAAAATTGCTTAAACATATTAAAATTTAAAACCATTAATAAATAGATCATCCCAAAAATGATAATTTCATCACTAATTAATGTTCAATTAATGTCCGTTTTCCCTATTGACCATTTTATATTTCAACACTTTGAAAACGAACTGTTATGAACAGTTCGTTTTCAGAGTGTTAGTTTTAGTTGTTCACCTAGGATCATTACATCAATGAGCTAGATACTTAAGATTAATACAAAGATTGAATAACTCGGTATTGGTTTGTATTTAGAATAGTTCTTCATTTCTTTAAATATTTTTAAATTAAGGAAGGAGTGTAGATTGTAATGCCTGAGGTTGAAAAGAAAAATTGGGTTGATAAAAGTATTATTCTATTATTGGTTTTTGTATTTATTATTTTAGCTATAAACATGCCAAAAATACAGAATTTAGATGAGTCAACTTTAATAGGGACTTACCATAGCAAAAAACTTCCATTTGCGACAATAGTATTTGATGAAGAGGACCATCATACGTTTTATTATTATAATCGTTCTGAAGTAGATAAAGGAGCTTATTCACAGAAAACAGATACGACGTATGTAATTAATAGTTCTAAGTTTCATAATTTAAAAATCATTTATGATAAAAAAAGAAGAACTTTTAAAATAAAAATTGATAATGAAACTTATGTTTTTAAACAGCTTGATACAATTCCTTATATTATAGATAATTCTAATTGACCAGATTCAGTTGCTTTAAGTACTTGGTATTCAAATTTTGTACAAAGGACTTAAAAGGACTATCAAAATTTGACAGTCCTTTAATATTTATTAAATATGAACAATTAACGGATCCAAAATAAAAAAAGCACCAGCTGATTAGCTGATACTTTGGTAAACCAGGCGACGTTCTACTCTCACAGGGGGAAACCCCCAACTACCATCGACGCAAAAGAGCTTAACTGCCGTGTTCGGTATGGGAACGGGTGTGACCTCTTTGCCATAATCACCTGATTTATAGAGTTGTACTTCGTACCCTCAAAACTAGATAATGTCATCATCAAACTTGTTAGTTAAGTCCTCGACCGATTAGTATCAGTCAGCTCCACGTGTCACCACGCTTCCACCTCTGACCTATCAACCTGATCGTCTCTCAGGGGTCTTACTAGCTTAACGCTATGGGAAATCTCATCTTGAGGGGGGCTTCATGCTTAGATGCTTTCAGCACTTATCCCTTCCACACATAGCTACCCAGCCATGCTCTTGGCAGAACAACTGGTACACCAGCGGTGTGTCCATCCCGGTCCTCTCGTACTAAGGACAGCTCCTCTCAAATTTCCTGCG
>NZ_FOMF01000023.1:0-22418 GCF_900112535.1 Bacillus sp. UNCCL81
TGATAGCCGAGGCCATCTTTCAATAAAGGAACAGGAGTTCCTTTATTTCATCCGGTATTAGCTCCGGTTTCCCGAAGTTATCCCAGTCTTACAGGTAGGTTGCCCACGTGTTACTCACCCGTCCGCCGCTAACTAACGGGAGCAAGCTCCCATTAGTCCGCTCGACTTGCATGTATTAGGCACGCCGCCAGCGTTCGTCCTGAGCCAGGATCAAACTCTCCATAAAAGTTAAGTTTAAATCTTGTATTGCTCAAAAAACTAATAATTGACGTTTACTTCATGTTTTGTTTAGTTTTCAAAGTTCACTTCATCGCTTCAGAAGCGACTTATAAATCATATCATTTAAAGCTTGTTTTAGTCAACAACTTTTTTAAATGTTTTTTGTTTTTTTATTTCATTTGTTTTCCCTCGTTTGGGACAACATAGAATAATATATCAGCTATTTAAATTAATTACAATACTAAAATAAAAGAACTATTATTCAGAATGTTCCATTTACCTGAGCTCTTTATTAACAATAGTTACTATATTCACTTTAATAGGATGCTTCATAAAGAAGCATCCTTTGATCCTTTAAGCTAACGTTGCATTCTTCTTAAATTTTCCAATTGGTTTCACTGCTTCTACTAATGCTTGATCTAACTCTGTAGTGTATTTTGCTTTTTGTTCCTTACTCCACTCTAGCTTTATTGACATAAATTCAATTACTGAGTCTCTCCATTCATATACCCAATGAATATTGAAGAACAATGCACCAGTACGACGTATAAAAAAGTCGACTGGTTTTACAACCATCTCAAAGTCTATTGCATATAAAAGCGGTACGAAGACATCTAAAGGTAAATTATATTGATTAGCCACCATTCTGTATTGACTTGCTAACTGAAATAATGTATCAACATTGGAACCATAAAATTTTGTAAAACGTTCAGCTTGATTTTCTGACAAACCAGACTTGATTCCTTCTTTGGTTTTTTCAGAAATATATTTAGAAAATTGTGATGCTCCACCTACATGTCCACCAGAGATAGGCATATGTTTTGTCTTACTTTTTATATAGTTAGAATTGTATCCTTCCTTTTTTAGTAATCCAATTACATAGTCAATTACCGTTTCGGCCATTTTTCGATACCCCGTTAACTTTCCACCAGCAATTGTTATTAAGCCAGAATTTGAAGTCCAAATTTCATCTTTGCGTGAAATTTCGGATGCACTTTTCCCTTCTTCATATATTAACGGACGTACCCCTGCCCAACTTGATTCTATATCCTTTTTCGAGATATTTATTGTTGGAAACATATAGTTGATTGCATTGATAATATAGTTACAGTCTTCATTAGTCATTTGTGGTTTCGCAGCATCTTCATTATAAAATGTATCTGTTGTACCAACATATGTCTTTCCATCTCGAGGAATCGCAAATACCATACGTCCGTCTGGCGTATCAAAATAGATTGCTTGACCGAGCGGGAAACGGCTATGATCAATAACTAAGTGAACACCTTTAGATAGCTGTAATACCTTACCTCTCTTTGATTGATCCATTTCACGTAGTGAATCAACCCAGGGTCCCGCTGCATTTACAATTTTTTTGCCGTATACTTCATATACTTCACCATCCAATAGATCAACGACAATTACACCGCATACTTTACCATCTTTATATAAGAAACCATCTACTTTAGCATAGTTCACTGCTTTAGCCCCATGAGCAATTGCTTCTTTCATTACCTCAATTGTTAGACGAGCATCATCTGTGCGGTACTCTACATAGTATCCGCCACCTTTTAACCCTTCTTGTTTTACAAGTGGCTCTTTTTCAATCGTTTGTTCACGATTAAACATTTTTCTGCGTTCACTTCTTTTTACACCAGCTAGGAAATCATAAATCCTTAATCCTATTGATGTACTATATGCACCAAATGTACCACCTTTATGGAAAGGTAATAACATCCATTCTGGAGTTGTTACGTGAGGACCATTTTCGTAAACAATTGCACGTTCTTTCCCAACTTCTGCTACCATTTTTACTTCTAATTGTTTTAAGTATCGTAATCCACCATGTACAAGCTTAGTTGAACGACTAGATGTACCTGCTGCAAAGTCTTGCATTTCAAATACGATTGTTGATAATCCACGTGTACTAGCATCTAAGGCAATACCAGCTCCAGTTATACCTCCACCGATTACGATTACATCTAATTCTCTTTTATTTACTGTTTTTATGACATCTTTTCGTAGTGCACCTGAAAATTTCATGGCTTTTCCTCCTTAAAATACGAAAAAAAGAGACCACAAACATCACTATAGAAATTCTTCTATAGCATGTTGTGGTCTCTCTAAATCTCCTACCGAAATATTAACTTGTTTCTATTTTAACACTATACTATGTTATTTGAAAGCTTTTGTTGCTTCTATTGCTTTTTTCCAACCACTGTATAGTTCTTCTCTTTTATCATCTTGCATTTCCGGTTTAAATCTCTTATCCATGTTCCATTGTTTTGAGATTGTTTCTTGATTTTCCCAATAACCAACAGCTAGACCTGCTAAATAAGCTGCACCTAAAGCAGTTGTTTCATTTACTTCAGGACGTTCAACTGGGACATCTAATAGGTCACTTTGGAATTGCATTAAGAAATTATTCTTAACTGCTCCACCATCCACACGTAAAGTTTTTAGTTCAATACCCGAATCAGCTTCCATTGCACATAATACATCTTTGGTTTGATAAGCTAATGCTTCCAGTGTTGCACGAATAAAATGTTCCTTCGTTGTTCCACGAGTTAATCCAAAAACCGCTCCCCGTACATCACTATCCCAATAAGGAGTACCTAGACCAACAAATGCGGGTACAATATAAACTCCATCTGTAGATTGAACTCTAGTAGCATATTCCTCACTATTACTAGCATCTTTAAACATGCGCATTCCATCACGTAACCATTGAATAGCGGAACCTGCTACGAAAATACTTCCTTCTAAAGCATATTCAACTTTTCCATTTAGGCCCCATGCAATTGTTGTTAATAAGCCATGATTAGATTTTACCGCTTTTTCACCAGTATTCATTAACATAAAACAACCAGTACCATAAGTATTTTTCGCCATTCCTTCGCTAAAGCAAGCTTGACCAAATAACGCAGCTTGTTGGTCACCAGCTATCCCTGCAATAGGTACATTTTGACCAAAGAAATGGTAATCAACAGTATGGCCATATACTTCAGAAGAAGATCGTACTTCTGGAAGCATACTTTTTGGTACCGTTAGCATTTCAAGTAGCTCATCATCCCAACTTAAGTCATGAATGTTATACATTAATGTACGTGATGCATTTGAATAATCCGTAACATGTACATTGCCTCCAGATAATTTCCATACAAGCCAAGTATCAATTGTTCCAAATAATAATTCACCACGTTCTGCTTTCTCTCTTGCACCTTCTACATTATCTAGAATCCACTTAACTTTTGTTCCAGAGAAATAGGCATCAATTAAAAGACCTGTTTTTTCACGAACAACCTCTCCATAGCCTTTCTCTTTTAGATCATCACATATCTCACTCGTTTGACGTGATTGCCACACGATTGCATTATAGATTGGTTTTCCAGTTGTTTTGTCCCACACAACTGTTGTTTCGCGTTGATTTGTAATACCTATACCTACAATTTGCTCAGGTTTTACATCTGCTTCACTTAAACAAGTAGCAATAACAGCTAAAATTGACCCCCAAATTTCTTGCGCATTATGCTCAACCCATCCTGGCTTTGGAAAATGCTGTGTAAATTCTTTTTGTGCAACATGGACTATTTTGCCATTTTTATTAAATAGAATTGCACGAGAACTTGTTGTACCTTGATCTAAAGAAAGAATGTATTTATTCATAATCGTCCCATCTCCTCATTAAGCTACTACTTTTCTATTATTTGTATGACTTTGACTCTTTTTACTTGTTAAATAAGAAACTATTAAAATACCAACTGTTACAATTCCTAAATAAATAATTGCAGAGTTATGCTTACCTTCAAAAATAATTTGATAGAATAATCCTGCAAGTGATCCTCCTAATGCTGGCCCAACAACTGGAATCCATGCGTATTTCCAATTTGAACCCCCTTTACCAGTAATAGGTAATAAAAAGTGTGCAATGCGAGGTCCTAAGTCACGAGCCGGATTAATTGCATAACCAGTCGTTCCGCCTAATGATAAACCAATGCTAACAATTAAGAAACCTACGATAAAAGGATTTAAACCATCTGCAAATTTATTTGAACCAATTGCTAAAATACCAAAAACTAAGATGAACGTTCCAATCAATTCACTTAAAAGATTTGCAAATGTATTAGGAATAGCAGGACCCGTTGCAAATACACCTAATTTTGTTCCTGGATCTTCTGTTTCTTTCCAATGAGGTAGATAATGTAAATAAACAATTGTTGCTCCGATCATAGCACCAATCATTTGTGCTGCAATGTATTCGGGTACTTGACTCCATGGAAATGAGCCTTTAAAAGCTAATGCTAAAGTAACAGCTGGATTTAAATGCGCTCCACTAATACTTCCTACTGCATAAACAGATATTGCAACTGCTAGACCCCATCCTAGAGTTATTACAATCCAACCTGAATCCTTAGCAAATGATTTTTTTAAACTTACACCTGCACAAACTCCTCCACCTAAAACAATTAGCAAAGCAGTTCCAATTAATTCCCCTAAAAATCCTGACATAATTTCACTCCATCCACATTCAATTTAAGATTAAGTTTTCTCGTGAGCGAAAATAAATCGAATGGCCATTCTTTTTAATAATAACTCTGTTAATATAGAAAAGAAGTATTGAGACAACGAGTATGATATTAGTGCATACCAATTATTAACTGAGCCTAAAAACAAAAAGACCCACAATCAATCAGCTTCTATTAATAAATAGAAACAATTAATTGTGGATCTCTTCATTTCTCCGTCACGTTTATTAACTTGTCTTTTATGCTAACCTCAAATGAAAGCGGTGTCAACAAGAATTTTCACATTTCTGCCATTATTTTAGGAATTTTTTCCATAAGTCTTTATCCGATGTTGTAATTGCAGTAGCACCAGCATTTAAAGCTGCATCCACATCTTCAACAGTTCTTATAAATCCACCAGCTAAAATAGGTATACCAGTTCTTTCTTTTACCTCTCCAATAACATTCGTAAGCGCTCCTGGTAACACTTCAATGTAATCGGGCTTTGTTTTTTCTAATAACAAAAAACTTTTTTCCATTGCTCCGGAGTCAATCAAAAAGATCCGTTGGATGGCAATAACCCCTTTTTGCTTAGCCTTTAAAATAACATTGGATTTTGTAGAAAGTAATCCATCTGGCTTGTATTCTTGACAAAGAAATTCCGCTGCATGCCCATCACTTTGTAAACCATGTATAAGGTCGACATGTAAAAATACTTTCTTTCCATGTTGCTTAGCAAGAGAAACTACACTTTTCAATTGACCAATATGAATATCAAGAATAACAATATATTTATACGGTGTAGTTAATAATTTTTCTAAATCCTTTATTTTTCTAACGGCTGGTAGAATCTTTTGTTCATGAAAATCCATCAATATTACCCCTATAGAATTTTTTACTTTTATAGTACACAATTAAAAAAAAAAGAAAAAGCCTGTACAATGAAAGAATTTTCATTGTACAGACTATTTTTAACTTTAGATCTACTCTCTGAAATACGCTAAGAATAATAGGAATACTACAAACAACACATACATTACAGGATGAATTTTTTTCGCTTTTCCAGCAGCAATCATTGAAATCGGATAGAAAATGAATCCAACTGCGATACCAGTTGCAATACTATAAGTTAGAGGCATTGCAATAATTGTAAAGAATGCTGGAACAGCAATTTCGAACTTTTTCCAATCAATTTGACCAATTGATGAAACCATTAAAACTCCGACTACGATTAAAGCAGGTGAAGTTACCGCTGCAGTTACTACTCCTAAAAGTGGTGCGAAGAATAATGCTAATAAGAAAAGAATACCTGTTACTACTGCTGAGAATCCAGTACGTCCACCAGCAGCTACACCAGCAGTTGACTCAATATAAGAAGTAGTAGTACTTGTACCTAAAGTTGAACCAACTACTACAGCAGTTGCATCAACCATTAATGCTTTACCAGCTCTTTCAAGTTTGTTTTCTTTTAATAATCCAGCTTGGTTAGCTACAGCTACTAATGTACCAGTTGCATCAAAGAAATCTACAATAAAGAAAGTTAATACTACAGCAAACATTTTACCTGAAGAGAAAACATCTGGAATATGTTTAATTGCTTGACCAAATGTTGGAGCAATACTTGGTACTGGACCAACAACTGAAGATGGTAAGTCGATAATTCCAAAAATCATACCTGCGATTGCAGTAATGATCATACCTAAAAATACACCGGCTTTTATTTTTCTAGCCATTAAAACTACAGTAATAACTAAACCGAAAATCGTTAATAAAACAGCAGGTTCATTTAATTTACCAAGTGATACGAATGTCGCAGGGTTACTTACGATAATACCTGAGTTTTTTAAACCGACAAAAGTAATAAAGAATCCAATACCGCTACCAATTGCTAATTTTAATTCAATTGGAATTGCATTTATAATTTGTTCACGAAGACCAGTTAATGAAAGAATGATAAAAATGATACCTGATACGAATACGCCAGCTAATGCTGTTTGCCATGGAATACCCATTCCAAGAACTACGTTAAAAGCAAAGAATGCATTTAATCCCATACCTGGTGCTAAAGCAATTGGATATTTCGCATATATACCCATTAAAATCGATCCGTATGCTGCAGCTAATGATGTAGCTACAAAGATTGCCTCTTTATTCATTCTTAAAGCTTCTGGGAAATCCTTAATATCTGATAATGATAAAATTGATGGATTTACAAATAAAATATAAGCCATTGCTAAGAATGTAGTTAAACCAGCAATTGTTTCTTGACGATATGATGTGCCTAACTTGTTGAACTCAAAATAATTACTGATACGTTCTTTCATGTGATCCTCCTAAGTTTTAGTCTTAAAAGTCGGTCTCTATTTTATAAAATAGAAAAGGCACTTTTACACAAAGGTAAAAGCGCCTATCACGAGCAGTTTCATTCTGAAGTTATTAACCCTAGAATAATAGAATAATAGCAACATAGTGGGTTAATTACTTTCAGAAATCATTACTTCGTAGTCCGCCATTTTACGGTGGCGGGTAGAGACGCTAGTCCATATTTACTAGCCTATACGACAAGTTTTGACAAATTATTTATTTAATTTACATCCTTATATTACAATCAGTTTTAGTTAGTGTCAACAAAAAAACGAACATTTTTTATAAAATATTCGTTTTCGTTCGTTTTTACCATATTTTAGTTATTCTATTATACTTAATCATTAGGATATTCACGTATCAGTAAAATAAATCATGTAATTCACTGTAAATTCTAATAATTATTGTACTATAAATTGATCAATAATAAAAATTTTTAAAACTCTAATTACAAAAAAAAGCTATAATCCCTTAGAAGAGATTATAGCCGTTTTAAATTATTCCCACTCAATCGTTGCAGGTGGCTTACTAGTTACATCATAAACTATACGGTTTACGTGTTTAACTTCATTTACAATACGAGTTGAGATTTTTTGTAGTACATCCCAATCAATACGTGCCCAGTCAGCAGTCATTCCATCGATCGACGTAACTGCACGAATACCTACTGTGTAATCATACGTACGTTCGTCACCCATTACACCAACACTACGGATGTCAGGTAATACCGTGAAATATTGCCAAATTTCTTTATCTAAACCAGCTAAAGCAATTTCTTCACGTAAAATTGCATCTGATTCACGAACGATTTCAAGTTTTTGATCAGTAATTTCACCTAATACACGAATTCCTAGACCTGGTCCTGGGAATGGTTGTCTCCAAACGATTGCATCTGGAATTCCTAATTCAGTTCCAACTGCACGTACTTCGTCTTTAAATAATGTATTTAAAGGCTCAATTAACGTGAATTGCATGTCTTCAGGTAATCCACCTACATTATGATGTGATTTGATTGTTTGAGCTGTAGCCGTACCGCTCTCGATAATATCTGTATAAAGAGTTCCTTGAGCTAAGAAATCCATACCTTCTAATTTAGCTGCTTCATCATCA
This sequence comes from Bacillus sp. UNCCL81, assembly GCF_900112535.1. Lineage (NCBI taxonomy): Bacteria > Bacillati > Bacillota > Bacilli > Caryophanales > Bacillaceae > Bacillus > Bacillus sp. UNCCL81. The sequence goes on from NZ_FOMF01000023.1 coordinate 8,196, forward strand.
AATACATAGATGAATTCATTACCGATAATTTTACGTTTTTCTTCTGGATCAGAAACGCCAGCAAGTTTACTTAAGAAACGCTCTCTAGCATCTACTTTAATTACATTCATGTTGAAGCCTTCGCTAAACGTCTTCATAACGCCTTCAGCTTCATCTTTACGTAATAAACCATGGTCAACGAAGATACATGTTAATTGATCACCAATTGCTTTGTGAATTAATACTGCAACTACTGAAGAATCAACACCACCACTAAGTGCACAAAGTACTTTTTTGTCGCCAACAGTATTACGAATATTTTCAAGTTCAACTTCAATGTAGTTTTTCATTGACCAGTTTGCTTCACATTCGCAAATATTGAATACGAAATTCTTTAATAGATCATTTCCATATTCAGAGTGACGAACTTCCGGGTGGAATTGTACACCATACATTTTTTTAGCTTCGTTACTCATTGCAGCGATTGGGCAAGAAGCACTAGTTGCATCTACAACGAATCCTTCTGGTTGTTGCATTACTTTATCACCGTGGCTCATCCAAACTACATGGTCTGAAGGCAGGTCTTTTAATAAAGCAGACGGATTTTGAATATTTAATTCAGCTTTACCGTATTCACGTTGGTCAGCTCTAGCTACCGTTCCGCCAAAATGTTGCGTCATTAACTGCATTCCGTAACAAATACCTAAGATTGGAATTTCTAAATCAAAAATTGCTTCATCACAGAAAAAAGCATTTTCGCCATATACGCTATTTGGTCCGCCAGAGAAAACGATCCCTTTAGCACCCATTTGCTTAATTTCCTCTGCAGTTATTGTATGAGGACGTAATTCACTATAAACGCCAAACTCACGGATACGTCGTGCTATAAGTTGGTTATACTGACTTCCAAAATCTAGTACTACAATTGTGTCATGTTGTTGCAAAACGGTCACCCCATCTATATATATTGAATTAACGTATCAGTTAAACTGATACTATTTTTCCCAAAAAAAATAAAAAAAGCCGATTTTCTACTCTTTTTACATACGAAAAATACGCATAAGAAGGCAGAAAATCAGACTTAAATTAAACAAAGTCAGACTGCCTTCATAGTCAGGGCATGTTACGGCGCCCCGGTAGAGACTCTCGACCCGTATTGTCGAGGATATATGAAGAATAATGACGAATATTGTATTATTGTCTCATTCTAACAATGTATAATTTTTCGGTCAAGGTATTTCAATGCATAAAAAAAATAAATTTTTGTGGAAACGTTACAACTTGTCATGAATAAGATTATAGTGTATCTTTTAACTAACGAACGGTAGGTAGTTTATCGAGTCAAAATCATTTATTTAGTCTGCTATAAAGGGGAGATATTTTATGAGTTGGATTTACTTAGTTATAGCGGGGGTTTCCGAAATTGCCTGGGCATTTGGACTAAAATACTCAGAAGGATTTACAAATTTGTTGCCAACAATTTTAACGATTGCTGGGATCCTGTTCAGCTTTTATTTATTTTCAAAAGCAATAAGAGATATTCCAATAGGTACTGCCTACGCAGTTTTTACAGGAATCGGTGCCGCTGGGACAGTTATTATTGGAATGTTATTTTTAAATGAATCTGCCTCTATATTGAAAGTTGTTTTGGTAATTACATTATTATCCGGAATTATTGGCTTAAAATTAACTTCAGATGATAAAAAAGCAGAGAAAGGAGATGCAGCATAAAATGGCTTGGTTATTTTTATTTATTGCGGGTTTGGGTGAAGTCGGCTTTGTCATTTTTATGAAGCTATCGAATAATTTTAAAAAACTTAACTACTCCATTTTGTGTATTCTATCTGGATGGACTAGTTTTTACTTATTATCAAAGGCCTTAAAGGTTATACCCGTCGGAACAGGCTATACAATCTGGACTGGTATAGGTGCCGCTGGTTCTGTTTTAATAGGCATGTTGTTCTTTTATGAATCACGTGAATGGAAAAGACTATTATTTATCACATTGGTAATTGGTTCTGTTATTGGTTTAAAAATCATCTCACCTCATTAAAAAAATCCCTATTTGAAAAAGAAATAGGGATTTTTGTCTTTTAAAACAGCTTTCCCCAAGTGTTTTTTCCAACAATTCCATCGACAACTAGTCCATTACTTGCTTGAAATTTTTTAACTGCATTTTCAGTAACTGGTCCAAAAATTCCATCTGCTGTTATTTTTAGTTTTTGTTGAACCTTTTTTACAGATTCACCTCTTGATCCTTCTTTTAAAATACCAGGGTATGGAATTGAATCTGTCTGAGTTATCGGGGGATTTAAGATGGCATTCACTTGTGCTTTAAACTCGTTAAATTGCTCTGGGTGGTCTATGAAGGTTTTTGGACATGGCTTATGTGTTATGTCATAATGTCTTACAATGTCATTTGCATTTAATTTAAACATCTTACATAATTCAGCAATTACTCTGATCGTACGTGTTAATGTGTATTGTGAAATAGTACCATCCTTTTCGACACACATTTCAACTCCAATTGAAAGCTTATTTGCGTTCGGAGCTAGTGCATCAACCCCTCTAAATACACCACCATTACTATTTCTTTCATAATGATCATTTGCATGATAAGCTACTTCATCAAGCGGAATAATACAGATTGCCTCTTTCGAATCAACAAAAATATGAGCAGATGCATATGTTTTATTTTTAATCGCTATACCGTTAAAATACCTTTGGTGACTTTGTGCACTTGCCCCCGGATTGGCTGTCCAATGCAGCACAATTTTTCTAACTTCTTTCAATTTTATTGACGGCCTCGTATACTTGTTCATCGAAATATAATCATTTCTCCAAGTTGCCAAAATTAGCACTCCTTTTCAATATTGGCATGTCCAAACAATTTCCATCCGAATACTTGGACATGTATATTAATACAGTATTCTAAAAGATAAAATTCGTTACATAAAAAAAGAGAGTATTAGATACTCTCTCGGAATACTTGATACTAATTACTTTTTTAGTGGTTTAACATAAATTGCTTGTGAAGAATTAACAGATATACATCCATCCAAATCCTTCTCTTTTAACAATCCCAAATTAATAGCAGACTTGATCTTATCTCCATCTGGTTTTCTTACAATTTGTATTAAATCAGTCAAGTTTAGTTCTTCTAATTTATGAATTGTCTTATCTTCATTAAATTTCTCTTTTTTTCTTATGATTCGTTCAAGTTTTAAATTATTAATAATTAGTTCACCTTTTTCATTCATTCCAACTTGATGATCAAAGTATCCATGAAAAATCTTTTGTAATTCTTCTAACTGATTTTCAATATCTTTCTTTTTTTGACTCAAATCATAGTACTCGTTCAACATCGGTTCGGTAATTTTGAAATTATTTTTCCTCCCCATTTCATAACACCACTTTTCATTAGAAGATAATTAATCTTATTGTGAAATTAGACGAGTTATGACTTGAAATACATTAGAAATAAAAGTACATTAACTAGTGGAAGACTAAAAATAGAATGAATTATTGCTATAAAAGAAAATAAGAAAATTTATGTTATTTATATATATCAAATCAAAAAGAAAGGAATCTTGATTATGTTGAAAAGCAACAATCATGATAGCGAAATGAAAAATGTTTATTGAACCAATGCTATTACAAAATGCTGATAAACCATTTGACTCTGATCAACATTATTTTGAATTGAAATCAAATGGTGTTCGAATGATGCTTGAAAGGCAAAATGGAAAGAATAAACTTTTTAATCGAAATGGTACGGAGATTACAGAGAGAATCCCTGAACTCGAAAATATCGAATTAGATGATTGTTACTTAGACGGTGTTTTAGTTTGTTATAATGACGGCAGAGAGGATTTTGAAGCTGCAACCAATCGAGTAAGTTTTATTCAAGAATACAAAATAATACAAGGAAGCAAACAATTTCCATTAACATATATCGTTTTTGATATTTTACGCCTTAAAAATAAAAACTTAATGAAAGAACCTTTATCTTATCGAAAAAAAATCCTTTCAGAAACTATAGTAGATCAAGAATCAATTAAAAAAAGTTTTTATATCGAGTCGGAAGGTGAGATGTTTTTTGAGCAAATTAAAACGCTCGGACTAGAAGGTATAGTAGCTAAATTAAAAGATTCCACTTATATACCAGCACATCGATCACTAAATTGGTTAAAGATCATTAACTGGAGATATAGTAACTACTATATAACGGGATATAAAAAACAAGGAATGGGATTATTAATCTCGGAATTAAAAAATGGTGAGTATGTAAATGTAGGGATAGTAGAGTTTGGGATGAATATCGGCCAAAAAACAGCTTTCTTTAGTCTAACCAAGCATATAAAAACTGGAGAAGACAAAAATTATATTTATGTAGAACCGTTAGTTCGATGTGTGATAAAAAGTAGAGGTCAATTAAATAGCGGAGAATTAATTGAACCAATTTTCCATGATTTTATCGTTTAAAAATAACTTTTTTTAAAGTAATGATCTACCCCCCTTTAAATGTAGAAAGTATTAGTAGCTTTTTACTTATATGAAGGGGTTTATTTTTTTCTATCTAAATATAAGCCATAATATGATCAACCAAAATGGTATAGAAAATAAAAGACCAAAAAGGCATCCTCTATATAAACCAAAATTCATCTAAATCATCCTTAAAAAGTTATTTGATATAATTGCAATATTGCATCAAAGATTTTCTGCTTTTATCAAATTTACTATACATATTTAAACGATATTTAGTCAATAAAGCCTTAGTCTTATTTAATTCAATTTCTCCAATCAAATACCTGTTAGTTATTCTCATTATCGACTACACCGATTGTAAAAGTCTTGCAATTATATGCAAAAAAAACCCTTGATTGCTCAAGGGTTTATTCTTTATTACATCATGCCGCCCATACCCATGCCGCCCATGTCAGGCATTGCTGGAGCATTTTTCTCAGGGATATCAGCTACTACTGCTTCAGTTGTTAAGAACATAGCTGAAACAGATGCTGCGTTTTGAAGTGCAGAACGTGTAACTTTAGTTGGGTCAACGATACCTTCTTCAATCATGTTTACCCATTGTCCGTTAGCAGCATTGAAACCAACGCCAACTTCCGCACTTTTTAATTTCTCAATAATTACTGATCCTTCTAGACCAGCATTTGTAGCGATTTGACGAACTGGAGCTTCAAGTGCACGTAATACGATGTTGATACCTGTTGCTACGTCACCTTCTGCTTCGATTGCAGCTACTTTATTATATACGCTCATTAATGCAGTACCACCACCAGCTACAATACCTTCTTCAACTGCAGCGCGTGTAGAGTTTAATGCATCCTCAATACGTAATTTACGCTCTTTTAATTCAGTTTCAGTTGCAGCACCAACTTTGATTACTGCTACACCACCAGCTAATTTAGCTAAACGCTCTTGTAATTTTTCGCGATCAAATTCAGAAGTAGTTTCTTCTAATTGAGCACGGATTACGCCGATACGTCTTTGGATTGCTTCAGTTTCACCAGCACCTTCAACGATTGTAGTGTTTTCTTTTGTTACTACAACTTTTGAAGCACGACCTAATTGAGTGATGTTAGTTGTTTTAAGATCTAATCCTAATTCTTCTGTAATCACTTCACCGCCAGTTAAGATCGCGATATCTTCTAACATTGCCTTACGACGGTCACCGAAGCCAGGAGCTTTAACAGTAACTGCATTGAACGTACCACGTAATTTATTTACGATGATTGTTGCTTGTGCTTCGCCTTCAACATCCTCAGCAATGATTAATAGTGGTTTACCTTGTTGAACAACTTGCTCAAGTACTGGTAAAATTTCTTGAATGTTTGTTACTTTTTTATCTGTGATTAAAATATATGGATTTTCTAATTCAGCGACCATTTTCTCTGAATTTGTAACCATGTAAGGAGAAGAGTATCCACGGTCAAATTGCATACCTTCAACTACTTCTAATTCAGTTGTGAAACCTTTTGATTCTTCAAGAGTAATAACTCCATCGTTACCAACGCGCTCCATTGCTTCAGCAATTAATTGTCCAACTTCTGGATCCGCTGAAGAAATTGCAGCAACTTGTGCGATTGACTCTTTACCTTCAATTGGTTTTGAGATTGTTTTTAATTCTTCGATTGCTACAGCAACTGCTTTTTCGATACCTTTACGGATACCCATTGGGTTTGCACCAGCAGTTACGTTTTTAAGACCCTCACGAATCATAGCTTGAGCTAAAACTGTCGCAGTTGTTGTACCGTCCCCAGCAACATCATTCGTTTTGCTAGCAACTTCTGCAACTAATTTTGCACCCATATTTTCAAATGCATCTTCTAATTCGATTTCTTTTGCGATTGTAACACCATCATTTGTAATTAATGGAGAACCGAATTTTTTCTCAAGAACTACGTTACGTCCTTTTGGTCCTAAAGTTACTTTTACAGCATCAGCTAAAGCGTCTACACCACGTAACATTGCGCGACGTGCTTCTTCACCAAATCTAATGTCCTTTGCCATGAAAATGACCTCCTTATAATATAAAAAATATATTTTTTAATTTAAGTATTATTATTTTATTAACCTATGATTGCAAGTATATCGTTTTCGCGAAGTACTAAGTATTCAGTACCACCGTACTTAACTTCTGTTCCTGAATATTTAGAGAAGATAATGCGGTCACCTACAGATACTTCTAAAGCTACGCGCTCACCATTTTCAAGTACTCGGCCAGTACCTACTGCAACAACTTTGCCTTCTTGTGGCTTTTCTTGTGCACTACCTGGTAACACGATACCACTAGCAGTTTTTTCTTCAGACTCAACAAGCTCAATTACAACACGATCACCTAATGGCTTTAACATGTGTAATACCTCCTCAATAATCAAATCATTATTTTTTAGCACTCATGTATATTGAGTGCTAACACAATTATTAGTTTAAATAATATCAAAAAATTTTGCAAGCCCGAAGCAGGCACTTTTCTTGTCGAAATTTAATAAGTTTTTTTCTTTACAATCAAAAGTAAAATAAAAAGTGAAAATTTCTTTTAAGAAACATAAGAAACGAGTAAAATAATGTACGTGTTGTTATAAACCTTTGGGTTCTGAAAAATATCAACACAAAGGAGCTATCGTATTGAAAACTAGAGATTTATGGATTTTATTAACGTATGTCGTTCTTCAATATTCAGCGGTATTTGGAGTGCCCTATTTATTAAATAGTAACTTATACGCTGGAGTGGATCAGAAAACGGCTTCTCTTGAAGCAGTGGCATTATGGGGTTGTATTAGTTTCGTAACTGGATTAATTATTATCCTTATCTTATTACATAAGCCCATTTATGAAGGAATAAAGCATTTAAAAACTAATTATCGTACAATAATAAATTGGGTTGTTTTAGGTTACTTCATAACAATGCTAAATCAAATTGTTTGTAATTTAATTTTAATTTATGTGTTTCATTTACATAAGGGCTCAGAAAATACTCAAAATATCATAAACATTGCAAAGCTTAATCCGGCTTTTATTATCATCCCAAGTCTAGTTGCACCAATTTTAGAAGAGATTATTTTTCGTCGAATCATTTTTAAGAGGCTTTATAATCGTTTACCATTTATTATATCTGCTGGAATTAGTTCAGCGATCTTTTCGCTTATGCACGGTGACTTGCCCTTCTTTTTATCTTACTTTCTAATCGGTTTTGTATTTTGTTACTTGTATAAACGAACAAACTCAATTATGGTACCAATCTTAACACATATGTTAATGAACTCTTTTGTCGTTTTTCAGCAAATCAATTTACATTAAAAACCCCCAATTCTTTTGGGGGTTTTTGTATTAATATAAATTTATTGTTGTAAAAAATATGCCAATGTTTGCAGTTCAACTGCTAAGTCTATATGATGAATGCGAATATGTTCTGGTACACTAATTCGTGCAGGTGTGAAATTTAAAATACCTCTAATATTTTTTCCATTTAATCGATCAGCTATTGATTGTGCTACAGGTGCAGGAACAGTTAAAATAACGATTTGAATATCTTCATTCATAACTTCCTCTAGATTATCTAGATTATAAACGGGTACTCCACCTATTTCAGTACCAATTTTATTTGGATCAATATCAAATGCCATCTCAATTTTTGTATTATTATTTTTTATAAAATTATAGTGTAAGAATGCAGTTCCTAAATTACCAACACCAATTAATGCAACTTTCATAACTTCATGCTGGTTAAGCGCTTTCGAGAAAAAAGTTAATAAATAATTTACGTTATAGCCATAACCTTTTTTACCAAGTGCTCCAAAATAAGAAAAATCTCTTCTGATTGTAGCGGAATCTACCTTTACTGCTTCACTTAACTCTGCTGAAGAAACTCTTTGTTTACCTGATAAAGACAAATTCTTTATAAAACGGTAATATAAAGGTAGACGTTTAGCAGTAGCTTGTGGAATTTTAATTTGTTCCGAATCCATTTTTTAATCCCCCACTTACTGTAATTCTTTTTACTATGGTGTGTAATTTAACTTTATTTTAGTAATAAAGTACTTGTTCTAATGTAAAATATACACTATATTTAAGAATTTTGACAGTCTACAGTTACATACATAAAAAATTTTGCAATGAGGTGTTATCCATGATTCTTTTACAAGTAAATAATGTCTCAAAGTATTTTGGTAGTGACATTATACTTTCAAATATAAAATTAGAAGTTCAAACGAGTGATCGCGTTGCCATTGTTGGTCGAAATGGTGCGGGAAAATCTACATTATTGAAAATCATAGCAGGTGAAATATCTTATGATGGCGGTGAAATAAATAAACCTAAAGATGTTACTGTAGGCTACCTAGCCCAAAACACTGGTTTACAAAGCAATCAAACGATTTGGGAAGAATATTATTCTGTTTTCAATCATTTAGTAGAGATGCAAGACAATATGAGAAAATTAGAAGTTAAAATGACAAGAGAGGATGTCTATTCTAACCAAGCCGTTTATGACAAGGTTATGAATGAATATGATCATCTTCAATATACTTTCAAAGAAAACGGTGGTTACCAGTTTGAAGCAGATATTCGTTCAATTATTAGTGGTTTAGGTTTTAGTAATGAAGATTACGAAACAAAAATTTCTTCGTTAAGTGGTGGACAAAAAACAAGACTGGCATTAGGTAAGCTATTGTTGACGAAGCCTGACTTGTTAATTTTGGATGAGCCTACTAACCATTTAGATATTGACACTCTTAGTTGGTTAGAGCGCTACTTACAGTCATACCCTGGTGCAGTATTAATCGTTTCCCACGATCGATATTTCCTTGATCAAGTTGTTAATATTGTTTATGAAATATCTAATCATAAGCATCAACGATTTGTTGGTAATTATAGTAAGTACCTTGAGCTAAAGGCAGCTCAATATGAACAAGAGTTAAAACAGTTCGAAAAGCAACAAGAGGAAATCTCTAAACTTGAAGATTTTGTGCAGCGTAATATTGCACGTGCATCAACTACAAAAAGAGCTCAAAGTCGTAGGAAACAATTAGATCGAATGGTTCGATTAGACAGGCCACTTGGAGACGAGTCTTCTGCTAATTTTTCATTTGCAATTGAAAAACAAAGCGGTAATGATGTGTTGTCTGTACAAGATTTATTTATTGGCTATGATCGTATCCCAACAATTGATCAGCCGATGAGATTCGTTCTGAATCGAGGCGATAGTGTCGCATTAGTCGGTCCAAATGGTGTTGGTAAATCGACATTACTTAAAACAATTATTGGAGATTTAGAAAAATTACAGGGTACGATTGATTTTGGTGCAAATGTTTCAGTTGGTTATTATGATCAAGAGCAAGCAAAACTAACTTCTAATAAAAGAGTTTTAGATGAACTTTGGGATGATTATCCATTAAAGGCCGAACAAGAAATCCGAACAATATTAGGTAATTTTTTATTTTCTGGAGATGATGTAACAAAAATTGTTACTTCTTTAAGTGGTGGAGAAAAGGCAAGATTAGCTTTGGCTAAGCTTATGATGAAAAAAGCTAATTTCCTAATTCTGGATGAGCCTACTAACCACTTAGATCTAGATAGTAAAGAAGTATTAGAAAATGCTTTATTAGATTACCCTGGAACTATTTTATTTGTTTCTCATGATCGTTACTTTATGAACAGATTATCCACAAAAACTTTTGAACTAGCAAAAGCAGGATTATCAATTTATTTGGGTGATTATGACTATTACCAATTTAAGAAAAACGAAGCATTTGAAAAAGAACAAGCAGAAAAAGAGGCTACATTCTCACAAGTTAAACAAACTTCTCAACCAGTTTCTGATTATCAACAAGACAAAGAATTGAAGAAAAAAATCCGTCAAACTCAGCGCCGTATAGAGGAAATTGAGAGTAATATATCGCAAATTGAGCTTGATATAGAGACGATTGAACTAGAATTATGTAAGCCAGAGGTTTACGGTGATTTTCAATTAGTACAAGAATTAACAATTAAGAAAAATGATATCGAAGCTAAGTTAATAGACCTAATGGAAGAATGGGAAAACTTACAAGAATAATGTCTAAACGGATAAGCTTTTTGCTATCCGTTTTTTCTTATCTACATATTTATCCACATATATTCAATTATTATTTAGCTTTTACACAGGTTTATACACATTATCCACAGAAAAACAGTAATGTTATACACAATTTTGTGCACATAGTTTAATAAGTTTTTAACAAATAAAAAGTACTTATCCACATTTTATTAAAAAATTGTGAATAAGTACTTCTTACATATTTTCTAAATCCAAACCTGGATTCCCGTTTAATGCCAAATTACCTAGTTTTCCTTGTTTTAAACGAATAAATGCAGCAGCACCAATCATCGCAGCATTATCTGTACAAAGTGATAGTGGTGGTATAACTAATTCTATATTATTCAAAGCATTCATCTCTTCTTGTAATGTAGCTCTCAACCCTTTATTAGCTGCAACTCCTCCGGCTAATAAAACTTGTTTTACATCATATTCTTTTGCAGCTTGAATTGTTTTTGAAACAATTACTTCAATTACACTCTCTTGGAAACTTGCTGCCACATCAGCTGGTGATACTGCTTCGCCTCTTTGCTCAGCATTATGCATATAATTAATAACTGCTGACTTTAATCCACTAAAACTAAAATCATAGCTACCCTCGTCTAACCATGCTCTAGGAAAAGGAATGGTTGCATTTCCTTCTTGTGCGAGACGATCAATGTGAGGACCACCTGGATAAGGTAATTTAAGTGTTCTAGCAACCTTATCATAAGCTTCTCCTGCTGCATCATCCCTTGTTTCACCTATTACCTCAAAGACGCCATCTTCCTTCATGTAGACAAGCTCAGTATGTCCACCAGAAACTACTAAGGCTAATAGCGGATATTGCAGGGGCTGTACAAGTTGATTAGCATAAATATGACCTGCAATGTGGTGTACACCTATAAGCGGTAATCCATGTGCAAATGCAATTGCTTTTGCCGCATTTACCCCAATTAGTAACGCTCCAACAAGTCCTGGACCTTCTGTAACCGCAACTGCAGCTAGATCCTCATATTCTACCTGTGCTTGCTTCATTGCTTCTTCGATTACTAAAGTTATTTGCTCAACATGTAATCGTGAAGCAACTTCAGGTACAACTCCACCAAAACGTTTATGAATATCGATCTGAGTAGCTACTACATTACTTAAAATTTCATTTCCATTTTTAACAACTGCTGCTGAAGTTTCATCACAGCTTGTCTCTATAGCAAGAATTAAACAATTTTCATTTATCATTTCAAATTCACCCACATAACTAATGCATCCTCAAAATTATCTGTATAATAGCTTTTTCGAATACCACCATCTTGGAATCCCAGCTTTCGATATAGTCCCATTGCTACATGATTTGATACCCTTACTTCTAATGTTAATGTATCAGCTCCAAGATTTTTAGCAGTTTCCATTACCGCCCGAAGTAGCTTTTCGCCAAGACCTACTCCCCTATAATCTGGTAAAATAGCTATATTTGTAATATGTCCCTCGTCAATAACCACCCATAATCCACAATAACCAATTATTTTCTCATCAACTTCAGCCACTATATAATTAGCAAATTGATTTGAATATAATTCATTATAAAAAGCATCATATGTCCATGGTGTAGGGAATGATAGTTTTTCAATTTCTACTATTTGATCTAAATCTTCTTCTTTCATTTTACGAAAAGCAACCGATGAGATCATAATATCCTCCTACTTTTCTTGGCTTGCTAGCCAATTAGCTTCTGCTTCTGATAATCTTAAATATTCTGGTGCAAAATTATGAACTGATTCTTCTTTTTCTTCTAAGCTACATGTATACAGTTCACTTGGTCTCTGGTTATTCAAACTTTCTTTTGCAAAGACCGCTTGATCTTTTAAATGCTCAATAATAAATTCTTTATGAATTGATACATCATTACCAATAAATAAGATTTGTTCATTATAAGATTTAAGCTTTTCAATCCAGATACTTCGGTCAATATTGCAGTCTTCTAATACCTCATTAGTAACCTGTCCTCTAAAATCATAAAGACCTGTAAATAATAAGTTGCGTCTTGCATCAAATAATGGGCAAACTAATCCATTAAAATATCGTCCGTTAGCAGCTAATACCTTCAAACTTGAAACCCCGATAATTGGAATATTTAAAGTGAAAGCTAATGATTTAGCCACAGTGACACCAATGCGTACACCTGTATAAGAGCCTGGACCTTTTGCAACTACTATTTTAGATAGTTCCTTTGGTTTTATATTGCATTCTTCCATTAAAGTACTAATGGCTGGCATTAATCGTACAGAATGGTTTTTATTAATAAATGTTATCGTTTCTCCAATAACAGATTGATCTTTTATTAGACTAATTCCCATAACATTTGTAGATGTATCAATTGCTAAAACGGTCATTGTTTATTAACTCCTTACAAATAAATTCATACCTAGATCCACTTGGAATAAAAGTAATCATTCTACCATTTTCTTCATGAGTTATTATGATTTTTAAGAATTCATTTGGTAAGTAATCTGAAATTAAATGAGCCCATTCTACAACACAAACACCTTCACCCATAAAATACTCATCAAAGCCTAAATCTTCACTACTACCTTCTAAACGATAAACATCCATATGATATAGAGGAATTCTACCTTTATATTCTTTGATAATATTAAAAGTTGGACTATTAACCGTTCTTTTTACATCAAGACCTTTAGCAAAACCTTTTGTAAAGGTGGTCTTTCCAGCACCAAGATCTCCTTCTAATAATATTACATCTTTTTGTTGCACTAATTGTCCGAGAAAAAATGCAATTTCTTGAGTTTCTTCCTCAGTATTTGTATGTAAAACAATTTCCAATTACTTCACCACCAAAATTCTAACTCGTCTATTTCTAACTTTGCCATATTATATCATTTCAAAACATTAAGCGGATGTCAAACAGTAATATTCTTTTGAATAGTTTAAATAAATTATTGAAATTTATATTTAGGTTGTTTTCGTTTATTTTGTTACTTCTCTCGCATTGCGTATGTCGTAAGCAGTGTCTTCTAGTCGCATAGACTCCTTGTTGATCTCTTACCTACCATCCCACGTTTACTAATTAAGGTTGAGTTAAGCAGTCTTTGCTTTTGTCAGCTTCTGTTTTAAACAATTATAATCGTTAAAAGTAATACTGTACGAAATTAAATCTATTTATATATTACTCATTTCCAATATAATAAAAAAAACGAAACAATTTTTTGTTTCGTTTTAAGAATCGTATGTATGGCGGTCCCGACCGGGATCGAACCGGCGATCTCCTGCGTGACAGGCAGGCATGTTAACCGCTACACCACGGGACCAATTTGGTTGCGGGGACAGGATTTGAACCTGCGACCTTCGGGTTATGAGCCCGACGAGCTACCAGACTGCTCCACCCCGCGATAATTAGGAATTTATTTCCAAAAAAATCCAAACCAGGCGACGTTCTACTCTCACAGGGGGAAACCCCCAACTACCATTGACGCTGAAGAGCTTAACTGCCGTGTTCGGTATGGGAACGGGTGTGACCTCTTCGCAATAATCACCTGATTTGTATTGAGTTGTACTTCGTACCCTCAAAACTAGATAATGTCATTATCAAACTTGTTAGTTAAGTCCTCGACCGATTAGTATCAGTCAGCTCCACGTGTCACCACGCTTCCACC
>NZ_FOMF01000010.1:0-138869 GCF_900112535.1 Bacillus sp. UNCCL81
ATGTCATGATACAAGCAGTGATATTGTCCTTGTGAACATCTAAACCACACGCTCTTTCAATGATTACATCCATTGAAATCTTCCTTTCTAGGCTCATAAATGGAGGCTAGTGCAACAATCAGATTAGGATTAATCTACTATTAGTGCTTCCCGCAAGGGAGCAACAGTCAGTGGTGCACCGTGGTCGTTGGAGTCAGACTAACGCGTGGGCTCTATGGCACCATAGTTGATCGACCTTCTTCTCCTAGCCTTAGAATCAGTATGGTCGGATTCAATACATTTTCATTCACTGTGGTGAAGCTCCGTTTTTGAGCTTCATGGGTGGCTAACGCATGCGATACTTCAATAGAAGATCGCATTTTCTTATTCAACAAAATGGCAGGATAGTTGAACAAGAAAATTGAAATATTTTATATCATATTGGAGGTGTAGAATGGAAAATAAGAAGAAATACGCTTATAAAGTTTTAATATATCAAGCATTTGTAGATATAAAAAATAATACTACTCATGAAGAAGCTTTCCATATCGCCCACGTATTCCACAATCTAGCACTCTTTCTGACAAAAGATTTTGAAGGAATGAATGAAGCTGAATTTTGGGGTCAAATAAACTCACTTCAAAAAAGACTTGGTGTAAATTATTATAAAGAATTGTTTGAAAGTGCATTAGCTAATGAGGGAAAGTTATTGTAGTTAATGGGGCTTAATTGAATTAAAGCACTCGGTATTTCAATAGAAGGTCGCTTTTTCTTATTCAACATAATGGCAGATTAGTTGAATAACAATATGTTCTTTTTTTTATTGAAGCAAGCAATTATCAGCATTTGTGAATAAAAAAGGTTTCTATCATTTATAGTGGAATATTATAATGTAAATGGAAATTTATACCATTAAGAAAACAATTAATTTGAAGGAATTAGATGGAGGTATGTAAGTGTATAATTTAATATATTTATTAGCAGCTTTGGTGATTTTTGCATTTGCTTATATGATTTGGAAAAAGAAAATGCTATTTTTACTCATCGGATTTAACGAAAAGTCGTTTTTGGGTGATAAAGAGAAACTTGCCAAAAGAATAGGAATAATCACTACAATTATTGGGCTTGGCACTTTTTCACTTCCCATCTTCACTTATATTTTTGGTCAAAATGCTATAAGTTTTTATGGGATTTTTGTTTTATTATTTGTTACATTAGCAACCTTTTTTTATACTATTCCTTATTTCTATTTAAAATAATAAGAAAGACCCTCCAGTAACCTTATGTAACTAACGCATGCTTTAGTTGAACAATGAATGACTGGTACGGCAGTTTAGTTGTATATGAAAAAATATCCATGGTATAAGGTTGCTTTTATTCTTATTATATTGCTTATGATTTACGATGAGTTTTTGGTATTATGAAAAACATCTACCGTTAATTAGTTTGATAATAACAATGATAACTGCTCTTATTCCCACGGCACAATAAGAGTTACCATATTATCATTGGTATGGAAGAAAACCGTACCGAGTTTATGGAATAACCGAAACAGGACATTGGAACTTTCAAATAGGAGATTTTATTGTTAACTTCTTACTATTTTATTTTGCAGTTTATTTAATCTATAAAATCTTAGAAAACAATGGCTTAGTTAATTAATCGAACTAATGATAAGTAAAAGTTTCCCCCTGCCGTTTTAGGTTGGGGTGTTTTTTTTTGATACGACTTTGAATAGCTATGATAAAATTAGTAAGGGGAAAAATATACTAAACAATACTAAGGGGAAAATTTGAATGAAGAACCTGTTTGGAAAGCAAAAAGAAGTAGTACAAACTAAAAGTGAGGAAGAAATCGCAATTGAAGGTATCCAATTGATGACCTTTAAGCCAGATGATGATTTAAAGTATACGGTAATGGGTCTAGTTATTGGTGACCCTCTAGATATAATGGTTGACCCTAATTATATTGAAAATGAACTTAAAAGAGCAGCTTATATTAAGTATGGAACAGAAGCTAAGGCGGTTTGTGGCATTACATATATTCCGTTTGCTTCTAAATGTAGAGCTGTTGGAACTGTTATTAGTTACTAATAAACAAATGTAAAAGTATGCCCTTGCCAAAATACTAAGTAAATTAATAGGAGAAAATGTGAAATGGGTTATGATTTAAACGGTAAATATATAAGTGATGATCCGAAAATGAGAAGACACCTTTCAGAATGGGAAAATGCCGAGAATCCTTGTAATGAACATTGTAAGAAATGTGATGAAACTGTTGTTCATGAGATAACAAGTCGAATAACTGATAAAGTAGTAGAGGTTCATACATGTGTACGCTGTGGAAGTGAAAATCTGTATAATAAGAAATTATATCCAAAGAGGTATAAGCTATTACGAGAATTAAAGGACCTGTGTGAAGATACATCATCTGAATACCATTTATCGTTTGGTTTGGTTAAATCGGTTAAGGGATTTATAATAATCTGTAAAACAACCTTAAATATAGATTGGCAATTTTTAAATCTTAACGGTATGCGTACACAAGATAGTGAAATCGCAAACTATTGGAAAGATGAAATTGAAAAATACTTTGAAGGTTATTGTACAGAAACAAAGGTTGTCTAATTAGACAACCTTGAAACTCTTATGTAACTAACTCATGCTTTAGTTGAACAACTTGATCGGCTGAAAAAGTCGTTTTTTTTATGGAACTAACTGGCAGGATAAATTGCATAATGATTCAAAACCAACAATAGATATTTTCCAACAAAAGATCAAAATATGTTATCGTTTAAATATGATTTTTCTAGAGTAGAAAAATGAGAAAGGTGTGCAGAAGTGTGAACAAAAGAATATTTTTGAATTTATTTACTGTGATTTTACTATTTGTATTTGTGGGTTGCGGAAAAATCACTGAACAGACTTCGTCAGAAAAAGTGCAATCGAAAGCGAGCACGGCTTCTAAGACTGTTGAAACCAATAAGAGTACATCTGACGGAGACACAGAAAAACCAACGAGTGATAGTGAACCTAACAAAAGTGTTCCTGCATCTAGCACTTCAAAGGCAACAGGTACAACGGGTGGATTTGATTACAGCAAATATACCCTAATTGTAATAAACGGTGGGGATATGTCAGGAGATAGACAGCCGAATGTTAAAGTAGATGTTGGATTTGGAGAGCGAGAATATTGGGCGTATACAAATGAATACGGTCAGCTAATACGTGTTGAAGCGAAAAAGATAACACTTCAAAATTCGAATACTGATCATGTTTTGTCCTCAGGTAGATACTACGCTGATGAAGCAAATGTTCCTGGTACAGAGAGTCCGACCTTGGATAAAGGGCATGTGATTGCTGACTCACTTGGGGGAGTCTCAAACGCATATAACATTACACCTCAGAACAGTAATCTCAATAGGCACGGTGATCAAGCTTACATGGAAAAAGTGATTCGAGATGCAAGAGGTTGTACTGATTTCGTAGCAGTAATTCAATATCCAAATACTAAGACGCAAATTCCTAGCCATTATAAATTCACATACAAAATTCAGGGCAGATCCATTACAGATGAATTTGACAATGTAAACCCAGATGAAGTGAACAAAAATTTAAGGAAAACGACAGGTAAGAGCAGTACGCCGCCGAAGACAGTCAATGTTCCTACAAACAACACGAAAAATAGTAATGAAGAAGATATTAGTAAAGTGGATACCAATCATAACGGAAGTGTTACGATCGCTGAAGCCAAAGCTGCTGGCTTTAAAATGCCAATTACGCGCGATTCATGGCTCTATAAATATATGGATGATCGAGATGGTGACGGCTTAGTAGGCGAATAAATGGCGTCAATAATAAGCGTTATCATTTCTATTATGCCATTTGCATAAACAAATGATTCACAAAAGAATGTATCAAAAACATAGTTGCCTCATTAAAACAATCCCCCTTTAAGTATGCTTAGTTATGTCAGATTTTATTTAAAGGGGTATTATTCTAATCAATGAAAGTTAACATTCTTGATTGATAATTTTACCTTGTTCAGTCAGTTTAACAAGAGCCGCATATCCGGTCCCTTTTTTTATGACAGTCGCCATCCCTTCACTAACAAGTATATTTAATGTTTTTAGTTCGTCTTTGTTTAATTTTGTATATCGGTAATAACCTTCACCAATTTTGTGAATTAATCTTCCTTCTCTTGTCATTCCTAAAACAGTAGTCATATTTTTCCCTTCTTTCGAAAGTGTTTGGATTAATGATTACATAATTATCGTATAGTGTTTGTGCAAATTTGTCTGTGTATAATTTGTGAAATATCTAACAATCTTATTTAAGATTATTTGTAATAATTGGAAGGATAAACATATTTTCATCTCGCCATACTATTTTTGTGTTTAATAAATGGAGGTGTGTTGGTATGTCGTTTCAAAATCGTGGTATCGGACATCCTGAACATCAAGATGATCCAAATAAATTACATATCGTGGCAGTACGAAAAAATGGCGATGGTGATATTACAGATGTAAAATTTCAAAATGGTGAAATAGTCGGGATTGAGCAAGCAATTGCGATGGCAGAACTTGAACAAATTGAAGATGTGAACACAGGTCTAACTCGTGGAGATAATCCACATAAAACACTTCGTTCTTATCCTGATGGCGATCCTACAAATAATTTAAGTAACTTACCTACTTTTTAAAGTCCATACACTAAAAAGGTGCACAAGTCTGTGCACCTTTTTTATTTCTGAGTAATTCATGAGAAAATGGAAAATTTAATATTAGAATACAAAAAATACCAGTAAAGTAGGGAGCTAATTTGAAAAAACCTTTTTTATTTCTTTCACTAGTGACTTGTTTGTTAATCGGAAATTATTTAGTTGCTTCAAAAAATACTGTGAAAAGTGAAAGTAATTCTTCCCTTATCTATCAAAATGAGAAACCCGATAAAGCCTCAGAAGCTCTTAGAGCATTAAATATAAAAAAAGCAAAAGAAGGAAGAACGACATCATTAGAGCAAAAACGAATCGAAATTGAAAAACAAATAGTCCCAACTCCTTCAAATATTAAAATTAAGGGAGATAATATTGAAGGAACAAAAGTGGAATGGTTAATTCCGGATAGATCTTCAGAAGATAAGATTGTTTTTTATGTACATGGCGGAGGTTGGTCTAGAGGCGGGTTAGGTTTTTCAAGGAATTTAGGAACTATCTTAGCTAGAGAGACAGGATTTAGGGTACTAACGATACAGTACAGCCTTTCACCTGAAAATCCATATCCAGCAGCTTTAACCGATGTTGAAAAAGTTTATAATTATTTAGGGAAAAATTATGGTCCCAATTCTAAAGTTGTTATCGTTGGGGATAGTGCTGGTGGTAATTTAGTATTTGCTTTGTTAAATAAAATAAAATCTTCAAATGGAAACGCTCCAACAGCTGTTGTAGGGATTTCTCCAGCGACTGACTTAACGAAAGAAAGTCAATTATACACTTCAGATTTTGATAGTATTCATGCAAGTTATCATGGAAATGATATCAATATTGTTGATACATACGTAGGGAAAAATAATCGGAAAAATCCTTTAATCTCACCACTTTATGGTGATTTAAAAGGTTTACCTCCAATGCTTATTCATGTCGGGGCAAGGGAAGAGTTAATCGATGATATTTTAGCATATGCGGCTAAAGCAAATTCTCAAGGCGTAGAGGTTACATGTAAAGTTTGGAGAGGAATGTTTCATGATTTTCAGTTAATGGACAAGGCTTCGAGTATCAGTAAGCAAGCGAACGCTGAAATTGCACAGTTTATTAAACGATACTTGGGGAATAGATAGTGAAAATACAAAAAAAGTAAGGTTTACTTTGGCCTTACTTTTTTTATGTCGAGTTTGAATTTAAGAAATTTGAAATTTGATCAATATCTCTTTGTGTAAGAACAGGGTCAATTGTAATGATTGGGTGAATGATTTCCCCTTCAAGCAAGAAATCAGAAATAATAAATTCAATGTTTAGTTCATTTATAATTGTTGATTCAAACTCACCTAATTTAGGAAGAATAAAATCAATTTTATGTCCAAAAGCAGTAACCAATTTCGTTTCAATATAACGATGAACCCCTGGACCATTACTTGTTAATAATAAAACCTTCTTCCTTGATGATGAGAACTTAATTTTAGAAGCTTGAACATTTAATGCAACTTTCGCAATTTTATCTCTAGTAATTTCAGGGTGTGAAAATTTTTTCGTCCAGATTTGTAAGGCTTTTGATACATTTTTAAATAGGTCTGAATACTGATTTTTAACATAACGGTCCATTGAATAGGATGGTTCTTTTTTATCGATTGAGTATAAAATGAACGAGTATCTTTGGAATTGGTCATGTAATGTGTAAAGAAACTCCTCGTCTTCATCTAACGATATACCTGTTTTTTCCTTCAATAGTTCTACTAAGTGATAGAGTTCCTTAAAATACCTTGTTTCTTGATTTTGATATAAATAAAGAAATTCATTTTTTTCCATGTTGTCAAAACTATAATATGGAAGGGTTGATATTAATAATGAAAACGCAATTCGTTCATTCATACAAATATGTTGTATATATTGATGTTCTAAATGATTACAAATTTCATTAGCAATTTTAAAAAAATTTGATTCTAAAATCTTGTTGATTGATTGATCAGTTAATTCAAGTTGCATTTTTTTATCGATTCTATATAACATCGTTCCAAGTAAATAGACGTACTTATTGGCAGTAGAAGGATATAGAAATAATTTAAACTTTTCAGTTGTGTCCAGTACAACTTTTTTTATATCTTGAAATGAGAATGCTTCAAATGGCCATTCTTGATCATCCGAATAAGCCGATAAAGCATCTAGTATATCACCACACAATAGCCGAATTTCAAATTCTCTTCCTACAATTTCTAGCGGGCCACGTTTTAAAGTTAAATGGTAGGCACCCAATAATTCCTCAACTCGATCAAGTACTGAATAGACAGCTGGTTGCTGTGTATAAAGCGCATTTGCTAATTCTGCAATACTTTTAATTTGAGTAAATTGTATTAGCATAATAGCTTGAAAACTCAATGAATTTTTTACGTAAAGTGAACGAATTTCATTAATCGATGAAGAAATCGGTTTATTAATATAAATTCCTTTACCTTTTATTGTTTCAATTTGCCATCCTTTTGGTAGATGTGTGTTAATTGCCTGTAAATCATTTCGAATTGTTTTTTCAGTACAAAGTAACTCATTTGCTAATTCTTCTGTTTTAAACCACTTATCTTGTTTACTTAAAATATTAATTATTTGTAATTTCCGTTTAGTTGATTTATCCATTCAAAATCTCCAAAATTTTGTCCAATTTATTACTATTATTGCTTTTAATGTTCCGTCTTAATTCAGAAAGTTTATTTCATCTATTGGAAAACACCTTTTAATGCGATTTTTAGAGTTAAATGTGAATTTTTATTGAAGACAGGATATTATTTTTACCTAAATCAAAGGTAAAAAACATCATGGGAAACACTTTGCTCCAGCGATATAATGACATTGTTGAAACAAAAAAATAATTTTTAAGGAGTAAAGTGAAATGAAATTTACAAAAGTCGCGCTTTTTAGTGTAATAGGGATGTCATCATTAGTTGGAGCTGCTCACTCAACTTTTGCGGAGGTATCGTCCGTTGGTAATTCAAAAGGGTCGATTACATTTGTTGCTGGAACAGGCCCAGTTACACCTGTTGATCCTACAAACCCAATTGAACCATTAGAACCATCAGGTCCTACTGATCCAACAGATCCACCAACTGGAAATGCTGGTTCATTAACATTAGATTATGTTTCATCTGTTGATTTCGGAGTAAATGAGATTTCAAATAAAACAGAAGTTTATTTAGCTAAATCTAAAAAGCCATTTATTCAAGTTTCGGATCGCCGTGGTACTGGTGCTGGATGGTCTGTAACTGCTAAAGCAAGTAAATTTACAAATGGAACAGCAGATTCTCTACCTGGTGCAATCATTACATTTAAAAATGGTTCCGTTATATCTTTAAGTACAAGTGGATCTCCGGTAGCAACTGAAACAATTGCCTTAAATACAGACGGAAGTACAGCATCACCTGTTGTTTCCGCAACTCCAGGTAATGGTTTTGGTACATGGGTAACTCGTTGGCTTGGGCCAAATCCAGAAGTGAATGATGGGGCATTAAATGATAATGTCACTTTGACGATACCAGCAGGATCAGCAACGATTGGTAATCATGAGGCAACTATTACATGGACATTAACGGATGCTCCGGGTTTATAGTAGTTAAATTGAAAAATAACAATTAATGGAATGAATTTTATATTTTTTGAATCTATCAGATGAAACTTTTTTATATGTCTTATAGTGAAAAGATATAAAGTTTCTATTCTAAAGGGGGAAGACAAAATGGATCATTTACGGCAAAAATTATTGCTAATTTTTTCTGCTATTCTGTTAACTTTATCGTTCATCCCTCTAGCTGTAAAAGCAGAAAATACTATCGATTTTTCTGTAAAAGCAATCATTCCAACAAATCAAATTGATCATCTGAAATCATATTTTGATTTAAAAATGTCTCCAGGACAAAAACAGGATCTTAAAATTGAGGTCTTTAATAATAGTAAAAAAGAAGAAACAATCCAAGGGAATATTACTTTTGCAACGACAAGTGATAATGGACTGATTGATTACTCTGAATCGAATAGTAAGGATGCAGATAAAACTTTAAAGTATCCATTAACTAGCTTAATAAAAGAACCTCAAAAAGAAGTTGTTATTCCACCAGGTAAATCAAAGGTAGTGTCATTTTCGATTACAATGCCGAAATATGAATATAATGGAGTTATTTTAGGAGCAGCCCACTTTAAGAAAAAGATCGATGAAACTGAAAAAAGTTCTAAAAGTGAGAGCATTAATATAAAAAATGAGTACGCATATGTGGTTGGAATAAAATTATCGGAAAACACAAAGGAAGTCGAGCCTGATCTACATTTACTTGATATTAAACCTAAATTAGTAAATTATCGTACAACAATTGCCCCAACAATCCAAAACAGCGAATCCTCCATTGTGAAGGATATGAGCATAGATGCGCAAATCTTTAAAAAAGGTTCCAATAAAGTTTTATATAGTTCGAAAAAAACTAAGATGAGCATGGCCCCTAATTCAAATTTTGATTACGCAATCGATTTAGAAAATAATCCAATTGAACCCGGAACTTACCGATTAAAGATGAAAGCGATCATCGGAACTCAAGTATGGGAATGGGATGAGTTATTCACGATTGGAAAAGAAGCAACAGATTTGAATAATAAAGCAGTTGAAATAAAAAATAATCATTATTGGTTTTATATCGGAGGCGGATTATTACTTTTAATAGGGATCATTTGTTTAATTGTTTTTCTAAAAAGAAAGAAGGAAAAAGTCCCATCGAATAATAATGAATGATTTTTTGAAATAGTAAATTGTATTAATCCGATGCCTTAAGAGATTACTCTTAAAGTGATTGATATATTGATAAATTAAAAAGGCTCATTTCTACATTGAAATGTTGCCTTTTTTATTAATATGAAATGATTTCATTTCTCAAGAAATTGATAAATTGTTTTTCAACCTTTGATAATATTTTCTTTTTTGAAGTGATTACTCCAAGTTCTGAGTTTATCGGTTCATAATTAATGATATCGATTTCAACAAGTTCGCCATTCAATACATATGGATGGTTTTTTATAGAAAAATTTGGTCCCCAAGTTATAGCACTACCATTTAAAATTACTCGTAATAACTCTTCTAGATGGTTGGAAGAAAATAAAATATCTAATTTTCCTATATTATGTTGGAAGTTATTTGTAAACCATCTTATATAATCACCGTTATATAGGACGAATTTTTGCTGAAGTATTTCTTCAGGTGTTATTTTTTTAGAAATGGCAAAAGGAGAATCTTTTTTTGCATATACTTTCATCTTACCATTTACTAATTCTTCGTAATGAAACTCTTCTAATTCTTTCACAATGCCTTCATAAAGGCAGATGATTCCTATATCTATTTGATTTTTTTTAACGATTTCAATTGTACGTTCAGTAGTGCTTTCTAAAATGTTTATATGCAAATTTGAATGTTGGCTTTTAAATTCCACTAACGGCGTTAATAAGTAATTAATAAATGCAGGCACCATTGAAACGCTAAGTTCACTAATCTGGGTATCCTTACTTTTCTGTGCTATTTCTTTTATTTCTGTATATTTTAAGAGGATTTCTTGTGATTTTTCTACTATTTTTACCCCATCTTCTGTTAAGCTAGCTCCTAATCTAGAGCGAGTGAAGATTTTTATTCCTAGCTCTTCTTCTATTTTTGTGATCGCTTGACTGATACCTGACTGACTTACATGAAGATTTTCTGCAGCGATTGAAATCGAACCTGTTTTAGCGACTTCTACTAAAATCTCTAGTTTTTCTAGATGCATTACATTGACCACCTTTATCTTTCATTCAAGATATAAAACTATTTTAATATAGGGTTTTTATTTCGGTTTTTATATTACAAATCGTGAAGATATATTTAAAAAATGTAAATTTACTTAATCATTTTGCAATTATAGAATTGGGTTTAACTAAAAGTATAATCTAATTTTTCAACCTGAGTCTAATTTAATTGAAAAATAATACTTTCTAATGTTGAAGCAAAACATACAATTTTTCAAGCGCTTTCTAAAATTTAGAAAAATTTACATTAAATGATACATTTTTGTTCAATTTGAACGTTACCTAATATAGAGGAGGCTGATCATGCTAGTAGGGGAAATCATCAAATATTATCGAGAGAAAAAGGGAATTAGTCAATCTACATTAGGTGAAGGAATTTGTGGTAAAGCGTATATTAGTAGGTTTGAAAGTGGAAAAGTTACATTGTCTCCTGAAATTATCTACAAATTAGCTAATAAGTTAGAAATTGATATAAATAAAGAAATTGAATCTTTATATCTTATTGAAAAGCACTTAAATGATTGGAATCAGGCAATCATTATGCAAAGAACAACACAAATTGAAGGAATTAAAATAGAGTTAGATCAAAATCCGTTTATTATGGCTTCTAAACATGCGGCAAACTATATGCTATTAACTGGGAGGTATTATCTTTACAAAAATTTGTTTAAAGAAGCAAAAAATATAATTGAGAATGTAGAAAAAGAGTTTCAAACGTTATCTAATTATGAAAAAAACCTTCTTCTACACATTAAAGGAATATACTGTATCAGTACATTTAGAACTGCCCAAGGTGAAGACAGTCAAACTGCTGTGAATTTATTAAAACAAATTAATATAGCAGAGTATAATAATGAGGAATATTACTACCACTTAGCGCTAGCATACCATCATGTAAAGGCAAAAGTATCTGCTTTTACATATGCCAAAAAAGCTCTTCAATTTTTTAATCGAACATATAATCATGTGAGTGCTATGAATGCTCAAATTTTAATGCTAATGCAATTCGATAGTAAAAGTGATATTGATTTTTTAGACCTAGTTGAAAACTATAAGAATTTAATACACAATTGCTCGATATTAGGTGCTCAAGAAAGTAAAAACAATATTTTATATAATCTAGGAGAAGAGTTTTATAAAAGAGGGAAATATGAACAAGCTGTTAGTTATTTTGAACAAGCTTTTTTACTAACTGATAAATCTTCAATAAAATATATAAGACGTTTATATCATTTTATTGAAGCATGTTTAGATGGAAAGTTATTGAATAAGGAAACTATTTTAGAAAAAATAGAAACAGGTACGAAATTAGCAAAAAAACAATGCCCAATATATTTCAATCTTTATAAACTATTAGCATTGAAATGTAAAAAAAATCAAAGTCAATTTTATCAATTTTTAACTGAAGTAGTCGTTCCACAGATTATAGCAACTAATAATACTTCATTTTTTGAGCAATATGGAAAGATGTTATACAGTCACTATGTTGAGCAAAAGGAATATGAAAAAGCGATTGAAATAGACCAAAGCTTTAAATTGATGATTCAGGTGTTAAATTAAAAGTCTTTAGATAACGAGATCTCGTTATCTAAGGCTTTTTTTATTATCTAGGAAATTGAAATTTATCATAAATATTAAATTTTGCTCTCAATGTTTATAAACATTAGACAAGAAGTTTGTCGAAACTCGCTAAAATTGTTCTATAAACCTAGTGATAAAGGCTCGCTATAACCCGATTGATAAAGAAATGAAAATTCTCAATAATGAAGTTAAATAAATAGACAAATTGTTTGTTTATTTTTGGGGAAATAGTACAGAGTTTTATCAAAGAAAGTCTAATTTTGTACTTCAATGTAGAAATCTACCTTGTCGTAAATTTACTAGGAGGAAGAGAAATGGGGAAAAAGACAGAGAAAAAGTTTTTAAAAAGCTTTACCGTTTTAGCTTTAACATCGAGCTTTATTCTAGGCTCGCTTGGACAAGTAACATCTAGTACGAAAGCAGCAAGTCCAAGTAAAGCAGAAGATATTTTAGCAAATTTATCTTCTGAGCAAAGAGCGGCTCTTGAACAGCTTTCAACAAATGAACAAACAGGTCTTCAAATTTCTTCAGATATTAATTTAAACTCTTCAGAACAAACAAGTGTTATTGTTGAGTTTGCAAATAAACCTGCTAAAGTTGCTCAAATTGAAGCGAGTGTAGAAGGTAAATCATTAACTACATCTGAAGCAGCAAACTTAGTCGATCAAGATCATGAGACATTTGCTAAAGATGTTGGTCAAGTATTAGAAAGTGGCAAAACTAAAAAAGTAGATTATACGATTAATCGTTCATATAAGAATGCCTTTAATGGTGTTTCGATGAGTCTACCGGCAAACCAAATTAAAAATCTATTAAAATCAAAAGCTGTTAAAGCAGTATGGAGTAACCGAACTTTTTCAATTGATCCTCCTAAGGAAAATGATCAATTAAAAGCGGATGAAGCAAATGTTTCAAACTATACACCGTATGACGGATTAGATCGTTTACATGCAGAAGGATATACAGGTAAAGGAATTAAAGTTGGAATTTTAGATACAGGTATTGATTATAACCACCCAGACTTGAAAGATGCCTTTAAAGGTGGATATGATTTTGTTGATAATGATAATGATCCAATGGAAACAACATACGCTGATTGGGTGAAAGCAGGTAAACCTGGCACTGCTAATGGAGCTGATTACTATACAGAACATGGAACGCATGTTGCCGGAATCATTGGTGGCCGTGGTGTAGCCAATAGTGAGTATAAAACTGTTGGAGCAGCTCCAGAATCAGAAATTTATTCTTACAGAGTACTTGGACCAGGTGGTAGTGGAACAACTGATGCAATCATGGCCGGAATCGATCGTGCTGTAAAAGACGGTATGAATGTCATTAACATGTCTTTAGGTGCAACGTTAAATGATCCTCTATTTGCGACTTCAATTGCGGTAAATAACGCAGTTTTAAGTGGAGTTACTACAGTCATTGCGGCAGGAAATAGCGGGGATCAAATGTATACTGTAGGTGCACCAGGTGCTGCAGCATTAGCTTTAACAGTCGGTGCCTCATCCATTGCACTTGATATTTATCAATATGCAGGCATTCAAGATGGTAAAAACTACACATTAAGACAGTTAGCAAGAAATTATAAAGATGATTTAACGACATTAAAAGGTAAAACATATCAGCTTGTTGATGTTGGATTAGCTAACTCATGGGACTTTACTGGAAAAGATCTGAACGGTAAGATTGCGTTCATTAAACGTGGATCAATTGCATTAATTGATAAAATCAAAAATGCAAAAGTAGCTGGTGCAGTCGGCGTAATAATGTATAACGATGAAACAAATAAGGCAGAAGGTCCAATTCAATCATTTCTTGGTGAATCAGTCGATGCGATCCCAGCTTTCTCTGTCACAAATGATGAAGGAAATACGATTTTAGCAGCAATTCAAGCTGGTAAAACAGACTTTACATTTGGTGATTTAACGAAATTAAAAACAGCTTCAGATGAATTAGCACAATTCAGTTCTAGAGGTCCAACTCGAGTGAACTATGACATTAAACCTGAAGTAACTGCTCCTGGAGTATCAATTCTTTCGACAGTACCATTCTATGTCAACGATAAAACAGTTGATGGATCAAAACCGGAAGATTACAAATACGCATATGAACGTTTATCAGGTACTTCAATGGCAACACCATATGTAGCAGGAGTATCGGCATTATTACTTCAATCAAATAAAGATTTAAAACCTGAAGATATCAAATCAATTTTAATGAATACTGCAGATCCACTTTCAAAGGCTTATAGTGTATTTGAAGAAGGTAGCGGACGAGTAGATGCTTATGAAGCAATCCACTCTAATGTTGAATTAGAAGTAGTTGATAAAACACCTACGATTATTGATGGAAAACAAAAATCAATTCAAGAATTAACAGGTGGAATGAGCTTTGGTTCATTTGGATTTGATGATCAGGATATCGCTGATTCACGTACTGTTACTTTAAAGAACCGTAGCGAAAAAGGAAAAACATTTAGTGTAGATGTGAAATTCCAAACTGGGTTAAGAGGATCAAAAGACGCAGCTCAAAATAATGTAACGTTATCCGGTCCGACATCTGTAAAATTAAATGGAATTAGCCAAAAATCAATCAAGTTCGATTTAAATATTCCAAAAACAGCTGAAAAAGGCACATATGAAGGATATATTATTTTCACAAATACAGGGGATCCTACAGAAACGTATCAAATACCGTTTGGTGGACGTGTAGTATATGAAGGCATTGATTCAGTAGACGCATTACCAATGTATTCATCCGATACAGCTTGGCCGGAAAATGCGTGGCCTTTCGAATCATTTTCATTCTCATTAAAATCACATATGAAAACATTAGATATCATTTTACAAGACCCTACAACTGGTGAAGACCTAGGATTAGTAGGTTCGTTGTCTCCGATTACATTGAATGAAAATCAAACTTATTATGTTTCAAGAGGATTTACTGGAACATATTATCCATTTACTGGTGATTCAGCAAAACCGATTAGCTATCAACCAGAAATTGCTCAACCAGGACGCTATAAAATTAAGCTGGTTGGATCAAATGAACAAGGAAAAACATTTACAAAATCAGCTGATTTCATCTATGACCTAGGTGCACCAACTATGACTTCTAGCTTTGATTCATTGGATCAAAAAGTTATTGAAACGAATGATAGTCAATTTGATTCAAATGGACAATTCTTATACAATTTTAACATTAACTTAAATGATCCTGAAACAGGAGAAGCTAGTAAACTAGGTTTTCCAGTTGATCAATCAAACAACTCAGTTGTAACATTCTTTAATAGTCCATGGCCAAAAAATCCTGTTCAAACTGATAAAAATGGAAATTACACTGATCAACTTGTAGTTAGAAAACAGTCTGCACCTTTACAAGTTCAGTTTTATGGAATGGATTATGCAAGAAACTTTACTGGAAATGCTTTTAATATGTTAAGAGTTGTTTTTGTGGATCACAATTTACCTTATTACTATTTAAAGGCAAATAAACAAATTGTAACAACAGGAGATACAGTAAATTATAGTGTTCGTTCAAATAATATTAAAAATTTAAAAACAAGTAAAATTACAATACCGGTGGATCCTAACCTTGCTTCAATTGAAAATGTAGTTGTGAATGATGCAGTAAAGCAATATGGAGATGCAAAGGTGTCAGTATCTACAGCACAATCAGGAAGTTACTTAAACTATACAATTACGTTCACTTATTTAGGTAATAAAGTATTACCAGAAGACTTACAATTATTTAATTTCGACCTTAAAACGGCTAAAAAATTTACAGATGGTGTTTATGGAGGATCTGCTTTCAATTGGTATACAATGACAGCCTCTACGACTGATCAATCAGATGTAGTGACTAATAATGTCTACTCTTACATGGAAAGTATTAAATACAAACCAACATACTCAAGATTAGATGGAACAATACGAGTTGAAGGTGCAAATGACCCAACAACAGGTCAGCTAAATTATGCGCTTAATCAAAGTGCAATCGGTGCGAAAGTAACCGTTACTTCTTATGATGGAAAAACAAGTGTTAGTGCGCCGAGTTTCAATAAGAGCGGGCAATATATCATTGATGGCCTAAAAGCTGAAGCAAATCCTTATACGGTAACAGTTGATGTACCAGGTCATTTCACTATGAAAAGACAACTTGTTTTATCTAATAATGTACGTGGGGAAATCGTAGGAAAGAGATTAGCTTGGAATTTACCAACTGCCGCAGCTGGTGATGTAAATAAAGATAATGTGATCGATATTCTAGACGCATTAGCAGTCCAAACATATTGGGGAACAAATAAAGCAACTGCAGATTTTAACTTTGATAAAGTAGTAGATAAAAAGGATATGGATTACATTGTTAAAAACTTTGGATTAAAAAATCCGACAGTTTCAAATGCGCCAAAAGCAAAAACGGCTTATAAAGGCATTACGTTGGATGATGTATTAACTCAATTAGGTTTACAATAAACAAAGGTTGAAGAGAAGCTAAATATAGGCTTCTCTTTTTCTATTAAGATATGTCTAGATGAATTGTTTTCTGCTGGATTAGCTAAAAAATCTTGAGATCAATCAAGAAAATATGTGAAAAATTTATGCAAAGCTAATCTATAAAAATATAAGAAAAACTTATCAAATTAACAGAAGTTTATAAACTTTTTATTCGAATTTTGTCGAATTGTGTATAAAAACGGAGTGAACATTGAATTAATCGATTAAATTTAACCCGATTGAGTATTTTTAGAATATTTTTAATAATTAAATATAAGAAGTGCTAATGAAGAGCGATGAAGGAATATAAAGACTACTAGTATTTTAGATTCAAAATTCCTCTACCATTACATACTTCAACTTTAGAAATATACTAAAAATGGGGGAAAAGTAAGATGAAA
The DNA here is from genome assembly GCF_900112535.1 of Bacillus sp. UNCCL81. Classification (NCBI taxonomy): domain Bacteria; kingdom Bacillati; phylum Bacillota; class Bacilli; order Caryophanales; family Bacillaceae; genus Bacillus; species Bacillus sp. UNCCL81. The sequence goes on from NZ_FOMF01000010.1 coordinate 16,973, forward strand.
AGACCGGGTAAGAGTAAACTTGTAAAAAGTCTTTCTGTTGCAGCATTATCATCTAGTTTTATTTTAGGATCATTAGGTCATGTAACAAATGTAACTAAAGCTGAGAATGCTTCAACAGCAGAATCAATTTTAGCTAATTTAACTTCACAACAAAGACAAGCATTACAAAAGCTTACAGCAACTGATCAAACTGGCCTTTTTCTAGATTCAGATATTAATTTAAATAGCGAAAAGCCTGTTTCAGTTATCGTTTCATTTAAGCAAAAACCACAAAAAATCGCCGTATTAGAAGCAGCTTTAAAGGGACAAGCTTTATCTGATGCAAAAGCAGCAAGTAATGCGAATGCAGATCATACGACTTTTAAAGAAGATTTAAGTTCTTTATTTAAATCAAAATCGGATGGTTCTTATAAAATTAAACGTGAATATAAACATGCATTTAATGGTGTTGCCTTGGAAGTGCCTGCAAACAAACTAAACGAACTTATGAAATCAACAGCTGTACAAGCGATTTATAGCGATGTAACTGTAAAATCAGAACTTCCAGTTGAAGGAAAAGATTCGTCTACAACTTCATCAGGTAAGGGAATGGCTGATGAGCGATCTTACCTAAAAATTGATAAATTACATCAAGAAGGATACACAGGTAAAGGAGTAAAAGTTGCGGTAATAGATACAGGCGTTGATTATAATCATCCAGACATTAAAGATGCATATAAAGGTGGATATGATTTCGTAGATAATGACAATGATCCGATGGAAACAACTTATGCTGATTATGTAAAAGCTGGTAAACCATATGGGGATTCAGGGGCTGGAAATTATGTAACAGAACACGGAACACACGTATCTGGAACAATTGTTGGACAAGGTAAAAATGAAAGCGAAGATGCTACAACAGGTATTGCGCCAGACGCTGATTTATACGTATATCGTGTACTAGGACCAGGTGGAAGTGGAACGACAGATAATATCATCGCGGGTATTGATCAAGCAGTTGCAGATGGTATGGATGTTATGAATCTATCATTAGGTGCAAATTATAATGACCCTCTACTTGCCGAAAGTATTGCGATTAATAATGCAGTATTAAATGGTGTAACTGCAGTAGTTGCTGCTGGAAATGCAGGGAATAAGATGTATACGTTAGGTTCTCCAGGTACGGCAGCTTTAGCGTTAACAGTTGGAGCAAGTGATGTTCCAATTTCTACGATGTCTGCGAAAGGTAACATTGATGATGTATCGACTAATTTACGCTTAATGGCAAGTGGCTATGGAGACGATATTTCAAAATTTAAGGGACAAACTTTACCAGTTGTAGATGTGAATCTAGGAGAAGCATACTATGGAAAAGATGTAAAAGGCAAAATTGTCCTAATGTCCCGTGGAACTTATACAATGGATTCTAAAATTGCTGTAGCTAAATCGCAAGGTGCTGCTGCAGTTCTGATGTACAATGATAATCCAACAGAAGGATTTATCCCAACTTACTTTGGAGAAGGTGCTAACTTCATTCCATCTTTCTCATTATCAAATGCAGAAGGACTTGCATTAAAACAAAAGCTACAAACAGGATCTGTTAACTTTACGTTTACAGACATTGGAGAAGCAAAAACTCAAGGGGATACATTGGCAGATTTCAGTTCTAGGGGACCTGCAAGATTAACATACGATATTAAGCCAGAAATTACAGCTCCAGGCGTGAGTGTATTATCGACAGTGCCAGGCTTTGTTAATAACCCAGTTAATCCAAATGATTATAAAAACGCATATCAGCGCATGTCAGGAACATCGATGGCTACTCCATTTACTACTGGTGTGGCAGCCTTATTAAAACAAGCTAACCATAATTTACAACCAGAAGATATAAAAGCGATTTTAATGAATACAGCTGATTCATTAAGCAAACCATATAGCGTGTTTGAGCAAGGTGCAGGACGAATTGATCCATACAATGCAATTCATTCAACAATCGAAATCAAAGTCCAAGAAAAAACACCAATGATTGTTAATGGAAGAGAAAAACAAATCAGTGAGGAAACAGGAGCACTTAGCTTCGGTAATGTAGCATTCGATAACAATGATTACTCTGATTCACGCACTGTTACATTAATGAATAGAGGAGAAAAAACGAAAACATTTGATGTAAAAGTAAGTTTCCAATCGGGTCTTCGAGGCTCAAAGGATGCAGCAAATGGAGTAACTGTACAAGCACCTTCATCAGTTACCTTAAAAGGGATTAGTCAAAAGAAAACAAATATTACATTGAATATTCCAAAGACAGCGGAAAAGGGAATCTATGAAGGATATGTAACTTATACAAACAAAGACAATTCATCTGAATCATATCGAATTCCTTTTGGTGTACATTATGTAGAAAAAGGATTCAATTCGTTTAACCTTACTCGTCAGTCAATGTCAACTGATAGAAATACTTTAGCAAGTCCATTATTTTATCCATATTTAACGGCTAAATTTACATTGAAATCTCATATGAGAAGCATTGATGTTGTATTTACTGACGCGGTTACAGGCCAGGACTTAGGTATTACAAATTCATTCGATGGTGTTGCTTATGATGAAGGAGTAGAATACACAATTGCAGCTTCTGTTGGAGCGTATTATCCATTTACTGGTGACCCAAATAATCCAGTTAGTTCAAAACCTGTTCTACCAAAAGAAGGATTATACAAAGTAAAACTAATTGGGTATGATGATGCTGGTAAAGCATATACAATTTCACAAGATCTTTTAGTCGATAATACAATGCCAAATAAATTTGATGTAAAAGTTGATGGAGAAAAAGAAGGAAATCCATTTATCGAATATAAGGTAGACCAAAAGTCCGTCCCGTTTACTGCTTCGATTAATGATAAGTCAATTGAGTTAATGAAAGCAGCAGGTATGAAAGCAGATCAATCCCAAAACACAATAGGATATTTCTATAATAGTCCATGGTTAAGTGGAACTCTTAAATTAGATGAAAATGGAAATGCTCAAGATGAAATCGAAATGGATCCAACCCAATCAATGTTATCATTCCGATTCATCGGTGGAGACCAAGCAACGAATACCTATGGTGATAAGCAATATCTTTTTGTTAAAGAAGGAACTCCGTATGTTTACGGTCAACCAAGTGGCAAAACAAGATCAAACAGAGTAATTGCACATCCAGGTGATACAAATACGATCACACTTACTGCTAATAATGTGAACAAATTAAAACAAGCAGGCTTTAGCTTTACAACGAATACTGCTGATACAAATATCGTAAATATTGCATTAACTCCTGAGGCACAAAAGCTTGGTGGACAAATGAACGTTACAACGACTAATCCAACAAGTGCAACTGTTAAATCAGATATCAATATTACATTTGACGGTTCTAAAGAGGTATCTGGAGATCTTCCAATGGTTGATGTAACGATTAAAATTCCAAAACTAGCAGATCCGATTCCTAGCTCTAGCTTTAACTATGTAACTTCGACATTTACAAGTATAGATAATACAGTGACTCAGCCATTTACTTATATTGCACCAATTGCAATTCTACCAAATATCTCAAGTGTGATTAGTTATATTCACCCAGAAAGCTTCCAAAATGCTGATGGTACTATGAAGCTAATTGATTTCACAAAAATAGGAGCGAATGTAACGATTGTAGATAGTAAAGGAAAATCATATCATGCAATAATGGATAAAAGAGGACAATTTTATGTATCAGGATTACCTGTTACTAGTGATGAATTTACTGTAATTACTGATATTCCAGGTCACTTTACAACATCTGGTACGTTTGACAATGTATACAGTATAATGGATGGTTTCATGTATGGTGTTAGTAAGAGAATCGGAACAGAAAGCGTTGATGTTGCAACTGCAGGTGATGTCAATAAAGATAATGTCATTGATATAAACGATGCATTAGCAATTGAAACATACTGGGGAACAAACAAACGTTCAGCTGATATCAACTTTGACGGAACAGTTGATGCAAAAGATTTTGCTTATGTAGAAAAGAATTTCTTAAAACAAAACCCAGCTGTAGAAAATGCACCTAAACCAGTGAAGCGTTATAAAGGCAAAGAACTAGCAGATATTAAGAGTGAGTTAGGTATTCAATAAGCAAGTAAGTTTTTAGTAGAGTAAGAAATTTATAGAATAGTGAATAAAGGTTGTCTCATTAGTCAGCGTACTTTTGAGGCAGCCTTTTTATTGTTTAAGGTTCAAATATAAAAAAATTTCTAAATCTATTAAACTAAAAAGGTCATTAAAGCTATGAAAGTATAATAATGTGTCAAGTTTTTGTGGTGTTTTTAGTAGAAACTTGTCGAAAAAGAACCTAAAATTGTAAAAAGCATTGATTTTATTGACAGTTAATAACCCAATTGTAAATTATTAGAATATTCTAGATAATTAGTTTGCAAAGGAAAGATTTAATGAAGAGTGATATCGAATATAAAAACAAATCATTTTAGATTCATATTTCCTCTCACATTAAAAACTTTATTTTGATAACTAGAATATTTGGGGGAAGAGTATGTTAAAAAGAACGGGTAATAGTAAACTAGTAAAAGGCTTATCTGTAGCAGTTTTATCATCTAGTTTTGTATTAGGTTCATTAGGTCATGTATCTAATATAACGAAAGCTGAAAATGCTTCAACAGCAGAATCAATTTTAGCTAAATTAACTCCACAGCAAAGAGAAGCATTGCAGAAGCTTTCATCTACTGATCAATCAGGACTTTTTCTAGATTCAAGTGTGAACATAAATAGTCCGGAAACTGTTTCTGTTATTGTTTCATTTAAACAAAAGCCACAAAAAATTGCTGTATTAGAAGCAGCTTTAAAGGGTGAAGCTTTATCAGAGGAAAAAGCGAAAATTAATGCAAATGCTGATCATTCAATGTTTAAAGAAGATTTGAGCTCTTTATTTAAAACAAAAGCTGATGGCGACTATAAAATTAAACGAGAATATAAACATGCTTTTAACGGGGTAGCTTTGGAAGTCCCTGCTAATAAGCTACAAAAACTAATGAAATCAACAGCAGTACAAGCTATTTATAGTGACGCAACAGTTAAGTCAGAACTTCCAGTTGAAGGAAAGGAAGCAACATCGAATTCAACTGGTAAAGGAATGGCAGACGAGCGTACTTATCTTAAAATTGATAAATTACATCAAGAAGGTTATACAGGTAAAGGAGTAAAGGTAGCTGTTCTTGATACTGGTATTGATTACAACCACCCTGACATTAAAGAAGCATTTAAAGGTGGATACGATTTCGTTGATAATGATAATGATCCGATGGAAACAAGCTATGCTGATTGGGTAAAGGCTGGTAAGCCAGGAGGAACTTCAGGTGCAGCAAGTTATGTAACGGAACATGGAACGCATGTATCTGGAGCAATTGTGGGTCAAGGGAAAAATGAAAGTGAGTACGCGACAACTGGTATTGCTCCAGACGCTGACCTTTATGTATATCGTGTATTAGGACCGGGTGGAAGTGGTACAACTGAAAATATCATTGCAGGAATTGACCAAGCAGTTGCTGACGGAATGGATGTTATGAACCTTTCATTAGGTGCAAATTACAATGATCCACTACTTGCTGAGAGTATTGCGATTAATAATGCCGTACTAAGTGGCGTAACAGCAGTAGTTGCTGCTGGTAATACAGGGAATAAAATGTATACATTAGGATCCCCAGGAACTGCAGCTTTAGCGTTAACAGTCGGAGCTAGTGATGTACCAATTACAACAATGTCTGCTAAAGGTTCAATGGATAACGTATCTGCTAATTTACAATTAATGGCAAATGGTTATGGAGATGACATTACAAAACTAAAAGGACAAACTTTACCGGTAGTAGATGTAAATCTAGGAGAAGCATACACTGGTAAAGATGTTAAAGGCAAAATTGTTTTAATGAGCCGTGGTACTTATACATTGGATTCTAAAATTGCTGTAGCTAAATCACAAGGTGCAGTTGCGGTTTTAATGTACAATGATAATCCAACTGAAGGATTTATTCCAAGCTACTTAGGTGAAGGTGTAAATTTCATCCCATCATTTAGTTTATCAAATGCTGAGGGTCTTGCATTAAAACAAAAATTACAATCAGGCTCAGCTAATTTTACGATCTCAGATATGAGTGAAGTAAAAACGCAAGGAGATACTATAGCAGACTTTAGTTCAAGAGGACCTGCTAGATTAACATACGATATTAAGCCAGAAATCACTGCACCAGGTGTGAGTGTGCTATCAACTGTACCTGGATTTATTAATAATCCTGATAATCCGACAGATTACAAAAATGCGTATCAACGTATGTCAGGTACATCAATGGCTACTCCATTTACGACTGGTGTTGCAGCCTTATTAAAACAAGCTAACCATAGCTTACAACCAGAAGATATAAAAGCGATTTTAATGAATTCAGCAGATTCATTAAGCAAGCCATACAGTGTGTTTGAACAAGGTGCGGGACGAATTGATCCGTATAATGCAATCCATTCATCAATTGAAATTAAAGTACAAGAAAAAACGCCAATGATCGTTAATGGAAAAGAAAAACAAATTAATGAAGATACAGGAGCGCTAAGCTTTGGGAATGTAGCTTTTGATGGAAAAGATTATTCAGATTCGCGTTCTGTCACATTAATGAACAGAGGCGAAAAGACGAAAACATTTGATGTAAAAGTTAATTTCCAATCGAATCTACGCGGTTCAAAAGATGCAGTAGCAAACGGTGTAACAGTACAGTCCCCAGCATCAGTTACGTTAAAAGGAATTAGCCAAAAGAAAACAAATATTACATTAAATATTCCTAAAACAGCTGAAAAAGGAATTTATGAAGGATATGTAGTTTATACAAATAAAGATAATCCATCTGAAACATATCGAGTCCCATTTGGTGTACATTTTGTAGAAAAAGGATTCCAAGACTTAAGTATTACTCGTCAAGCTATGACGACTGATCGAAATAATTTAAATAGTCCATTATTTAATCCTTTTTTAAGCGCTAAATTCTCATTAAAGTCGCATATGAGATATATCGATGTAGTTTTAACTGATGCAGTAACTGGTCAGGATTTAGGTATTATGAATACATTCGACGGTGTTTCATTTGACGAAGGTGTACAATACACAATTTCAGCTGGACAAGGCGTCTACTATCCATTTACAAATGATGTAAATAATCCAATTAGTTCAAAAGCAGCTTTAGCAAAAGAAGGATTATACAAAGTAAAACTAATCGGCTATGATGATGCAGGAAATTCATATACGATCTCACAAGATTTATTAGTTGATACGACAATGCCAAATCAATTCGATATACACGTAGAAGGTGAAAAAGAAGGAAGTCCATTTATTGAGTATAAAGAAGATCAAAAGTCAATTCCGTATACTGCTAAAATCACTGATAAGTCAGTTGAGATCATGAATGCAGCGGGCATAAAAGCAGACCAATCTACGAATACAATTGGTTATTTCTATAATAGTCCTTTTATGGGTGGAAAACTTGAATTAGACGAAAATGGAAATGCTGCCAAAGATGAAATTGAAATGGTACCAAGTCTTGCAACGTCATCACTTCGATTCATTGGAGGAGACTTAGCATCAAATGCATTTGGTGATAAACAGTATTACTTCGTAAAAGAAGGAACGCAATATGTTTACGGCCAACCAAATGCTAAAACTAGATTAAATAAACTTATTACACATCCTGGCGAGACAAATACAATTACACTTACTGCTAATAATGTAAGCAAATTAAAACAAGCGCTATATAGTTTTACGACGAATATTGCTGATACAAATATCGTGGGTATTACATTAAATCCTGCAGCGGCGAAACTTGGTGGACAATTAAATGTGACAACGACAAATCCATCTAGTACAACTGTTAAATCTGACGTTAATGTAACGTTTGATGGTTCAAAAGAAGTATCAGGTGATCTACCAATGGTTGACGTGACGATTAAAATACCAGATATGAAGGATGTATATACTACTTCTAGCTTTAGAACAGTTACATCAACTTTTACAAGTGTTGATAATGTAATAACGAAACCATTTACTTATATTGCACCAATCTCTATTTTGCCAAGTTTCTCAAGCGTAATTAGTTATATTCACCCTGAAAGCTTCCAAAATGCGGATGGAACTCTGAAAAAAGCAGATTATACAAAAATCGGTGCAAATGTAACAATTGTAGATAGTAAAGGAAAATCTTACACAGGTACAATGGATAGCATTGGACAGTTCTATATTACTGGCTTACCGGTTACGAAGGACGAATTTACAGTAATCACAGATATTCCTGGTCACTTTAATACGTACGGTAAATTTGACAGAGTTTACAACACGATGGATGGTTTTATGTACGGAATTGGTAAGAGAATCGGTACAGAAACTGTAGACAAAGCAACTGCAGGAGATATTAATAAAGATAATGTAATCGATCTTAATGACGCGTTAGCAATTGAGACATACTGGGGTACTAACAAACGTTCAGCTGACATCAACTTTGATGGAACAGTTGATGCAAAGGACTTTGCATTTGTAGAAAAGAACTATTTAATGCAAAACCCAGCTGTAGATAATGCGCCAAAACCAGTGAAGAATTCAAAAGGTAAGACAATTGATACGATTAAAAGTGAATTAGGCATTCAATAAACGAGCAAGTTTTGAGTAAAGTAAGAAATTTATTTAACTGTTAATAAGGGTTGTCTCATTAGTCAAAGTACTTTTGAGGCAGCCTTTTTATTGTAATAAAAAAGGGATGTCTCATAGTTAAAATTCCAACTGATGAGACATCACCTTTATTTGTATTTGAATGCTAAAAAATTATTAAAAGGCGAAGCAAAAACAAAAACCATTATTAATCGATCGTTGTCCAATCTTGCGACCATTTCATTAATTCCTTAATTACTGGTTCTAAAGCCAGTCCTTTTTCTGTCAAAGAATATTCGATTCGAACTGGAGTTTCTGGGTAAACATCTCGTTTTACAATACCTGCTTGTTCTAAATCCTTTAGTCTTTCTGAAAGGACGCGCCCACTAATTGGCAAAGTTGATTCGATTGTACAAAATCGTTGTGATCCAGAAAGAAGTTGAAAAATTATAAGAATTGCCCAGCGTTTACTAATTAATTCTACGCTTTTTTCAAACCGAGGGCATAATAAAGAAAAATCCATTTAAAACCACCTCACCTATATCCATATTATAACTAAATTTGTATTAATAACAAGATTACGATACATAAATTTATTACTTGACGTAAGTTTATTACTAAATTAAACTTACTTACATAAAGTAACTAAATAATTTTTTTAGAAAAATAATAAATGTCTATAAATAGGTGGCAAAACAACATGAATATGAATACAGATGTATGTATTGTAGGTGCAGGACCAGGTGGTGCACTATTAGCATATTTACTTGCAAAAAATAATATTTCGACAGTCCTTGTGGAACGACATAGCGGAATTGATAAAGAATTTAGAGGGGAACATCTAAATTCTGATGGTGAACAAATATTAAAAAAACATCATCTTTATGAAAAAGTAAAAGAATACGGACTACTGCTAATGGATCGTGTGGAATATTGGAAACATAATAAAGTAATAAAAAGTATTTTTCCATCACAAGGTTCAAAACATGTTGGTATGCATGTTCCACAAAATCATTTATTAAATGTTATTTTAAACGAAGCAAATAAATATGAAAACTTTAAGCTTTTAATGGGCACACGTGTGTCTAAATTAATAGAAGATCAAGATGGTCGCTATATTGGTGTTAAAGCAATAAGGAATGGTACTGAAGTAACAATTAATAGTTCGATTATAATTGGTGCCGACGGTCGATTTTCAACAATCCGTAAATTAGCAAATATACAAACGGATATTATAAAACATGGATATGATTTACTTTGGGCTAAAGTACCAAGACCAGCAAGTTGGGATCCAACAGTTAGATTAACCTTGATTAATAAACAACAATTGGCTTTGTTTACTCAAGCAGGAGGGTTTATTCAAATTGGATGGAATATAGAAGAAGGTTCTTTTCCAATCTTAAGAAATAAATCTTTCAATCCCTTTGTAAACCAGCTAATCGAAGCATTTCCAGAACTGACTGAAACTGTTCAGGAAAATATAAAATCTTGGAACGATTTTGTATTATTAAATGTTCAAAGTAGCCGTAGCAAAACATGGGTAAAAGACGGCTTAATTATAATGGGAGATGCGGCACATACGATGAGTCCTACTGCTGCACTTGGTGTAAATATTGCAATGAAAGATGCAGATATTTTAGCAGAAATCATTCAAGATGCTATTCGAAACAAAGATACTAGTACAATAGTGTTAAAGAAATTTGAACATGCAAGACGAGAAGAAGTTGAAAGCTTACAAAAGCAACAACTAACACAGGAAAGTACTTTTAAACATCACTTTGATGTGATTAGATAAGAATGCCTTTTAAGTTTAAAAATGGACAAGTAAAAATTAAGAATTTTATTATATCAATATGAAATCGTGTAAGAAAACAGGAGGAAGCCTCATGATCAATGAAAAAGTAGTTTCTCTATTAAAAGAGAAAATTAATGTAATAAAAAATAATGATAAATCAATTTATTTAGTTGGACCAATTAAACTTCCAGTAAATTTAGATGGAGAAACAGTTATTTTTCAATGGTATTGTTGGCTACGCTGTGAGGATATTGAAGGAGATTTTTGTAGCGATGGATCATATAACACTGAAAAAATTATTAGTAAATTAGCTTCATCAAATTTAGCAGAAATGCAACAATCAAGCGTATTAGTTTATGGTGACTTTGAAAATTCAGAGGATGCACTAATTCGAATGCATAGTATTTGTCATACAGGTGATATTTTTGGAAGTAAACGTTGTGATTGTGGATTCCAATTAAAAGAAGCAATGAAAATGATTTCTTCAAATGAATCAGGTGCATTATTTTATTTAGCAAACCATGAAGGAAGAGGAATCGGTTTATTTAGTAAAGCAATGGCATATGTTCTTCAAGAGCAAGGATATGATACTGTTGAGGCAAATGAAGAGCTTGGTTTTGTAGATGATGCACGAAACTATGAAGATGCTATTCGAGTATTAAAAACACTTCGCTCAAAGCAGGTTACTTTAATTACAAACAACCCAAGAAAATTGGATGCCCTTCAAAAATCTGGAGCTAATTTATCTGGAAGAATTCAATTATGGGGAGACAAATCAAAGTATAACGAAAAGTATTTAGAGACTAAAATTGTTCGTTCTGGTCATTTTAAAGGAGGACGTACAAGTGAGTAATCATGAATTTTATATGAATTTAGCTATTCAAAATGCCATAGCTACGAAAGGTCAAACCGACCCCAATCCATTAGTAGGATCTGTAATCGTAAATGATAATCGGATTGTTGGAATTGGTGCTCACTTAAAAGCCGGTGAACCTCATGCTGAAATTAATGCGCTTAGAATGGCAGGCGATAAAGCTGAAGGTGGAACAATTTATGTAACGCTTGAGCCATGCTCTCATCATGGTCGAACTGGTCCATGTGCAGAGGCGATTGTACGTGCAGGCTTGAAAAAAGTTGTTGTTGCTACACTTGACCCAAATCCGCTAGTTGCAGGAAGAGGAGTAAAAATTCTTCAAGATGCGGGAATTGAAGTAACCATCGGAGTTTGCGAAGAGCAATCGATCAAAATGAATGAAGTATTTAACAAATATATTGTTAAAAACATTCCTTTTGTCGTAATGAAATCAGCGTCTACATTAGATGGGAAGATTGCTACCCATTCTTCTGATAGTAAATGGATCACTTCAGCGGAGGCTCGAAATGATGTTCATCAATTAAGAAATGAAATTGGCGCGATTTTAGTTGGCGTTAACACAGTTTTAAAAGATAATCCAGAATTAACTACTAGAATTCCAAACGGTCGTAATCCAGTACGAGTGATTCTCGATTCAACTTTAAAAATTCCTTTAGAATCAAAAGTAGTATCAGATCAGCAAGCTGAAACATGGATATTCACAAGTCAAAAACACTCTGAACAGAAAAGAATAGAGTTAGAAAATTTAGGTGTAAAAGTATTTGTTACGAGCGATCTAAATCGAGTTGATTTAAATGAAATGCTAAAAATTCTAGGTGAACATTCAATCTCTTCTTTATTAGTAGAAGGTGGTGGGGAAGTGAATGCTTCCTTTATGAATCAAAATTTAGTTGATAAAGTGATTGTCTATTTAGCTCCTAAATTAATAGGAGGAAAAAATGCACCTACATTTTTAGAAGGTACTGGGATTGATAAAATGGGACAAGCGATTGAACTTGAAGAAATCGAATTAACGAAAATTGGTCCTGATTATAAATTCATAGGCTATCCAAAATATACTACTTCATGAGGAAGGACTTTTAGAATGAAATTCGGTTTCGATATTGACGATACTTTAATTGATTTAAGACAACATGCTTTTCACATTTATAATAAAAAATTAAATAAAAACATCCCTATAGAAGCTTACAATGAATTAAAAACTGTTGAAATTCATGAACCTTTTGGCTTAACGGCAGAAGAAGGAAGCAAAATGTGGAAGAGTAATCTAGAAGAGACATACTTTACGACTTGTCCTCCATTTCCATATGCAGTTGAAACATTACAAGAATTAGAAAAGCAGGGACACGAAATTTATTATGTGACAGCAAGAAATAAAGAATATGGTGAACGAACAAAAGAATGGTTAATAAAAAACGGATTTCCAGTTCATCAAGATCGATTCTATTGTGGAATGAAAGATTTAGAAAAAATTCATATAATAAAAGAATTAGGTTTAGATTACTATTTTGATGATAAACCAGAAATATTGAACACACTCTCAGAATTAACTTTAAAGGCATACGTGAAAGATACTTCATATAATCGAGGATTGGACATCCCACGTATTACTTGCTGGTCAGAATTAAAAGAGATCATTGAGAGTAATTAATAAAAAAACACCTGTGAAAGGTGTTTTTTTGTGTGGTGAAAAATGAGTAGTAATTATCATCGTTTTGCAATTATACTTACTCATGAACCCGCCATGAGGAAGTAAAAATCAACATATTGGGATTATAGTTACTCATGAACCTGCTATGAGGAAGTAAAAATCAACATATTGGGATTATAGTTACTCATGAACCCGCTATAAGTAAGTAAAAGTCAATAATTTGCAAATATAGTTACTCATGAACCCACTAAGAGAAAGTTAGATTAAGTTTTACGTCGACAAGCTAAAAAAAAACACCCATGATAGGTGTTTTTCAAGTAAGATGTTTGCAAAACTTATTTAAATCTTTTAAATCCTAAAAAATGTTGGTTCCAATATGAATTGTTTATTTTAGAAATAGTTACTCCTGAACTACTGCTTGCATGGATAAACTCATTATTATTAATCACGATACCCATGTGGGACGGTCCATAAGTATAAGTGTTTTCGAAAAAGATTAAATCCCCAGGTTGAAAGTCATCTACGGATTTTAAATTTGAATTATTGTACCAATAACCTGCAACGTTTGTTCTAGGAAGTGACATTCCAGATTCTTTGAATACATAAGAGATAAACCCACTGCAGTCAAATCCAGTTGGAGTTTCTCCACCCCAAACATATGGTACACCTGAATACTTTTTTGATATGGTGATTAAAGTTTGTACATCAAATGATTGAATGTTATTTGAATCAACCTGATTTGAATTCACATTGTTTGAATCAGTCTTATTTGGATCTGTCTGATTTGAACCTGTTTCTTTTCCAACATAAGATGCACTAATATACCCAGTTGTCCCATTATATTTTACCTTATACCAACCATTAGCTAATGAGATTATATCTAGTCTTTGATTTTTATTCACACTACCTAAAATCTGATAAGAAGTTCCAGCCCCAGATCTTATGTGGACGCCATTACCAGTTGAAATGTAGTTTCCTGAACTGACTACTTGATTATTATTACTATTATTCGGCTCGGTTACTTTTCCAACATAAGATGCACTTATATATCCTGTTGTTCCATTAAATTTTACTTTATACCAACCATTAGACAATGAGATTACATCTAGTCTTTGATTTTTATTCACACTACCTAGAATCTGATAAGAAGTTCCAGCACCAGATCTTATGCGGACACCATTACCAGTAGAAATGTAGTTCCCCGAACTGACCACTTGATTAATATTAGTATTATTCGATTCGATTACTTTTCCAACATAAGTTGCACTAATATATCCTGTTGATCCATTAAATTTTATTTTATACCAACCATTAGATAATGAAATTACATCTAATTTTTGATTTTTATTCACACTACCTAAAATTTGATAAGAAGTCCCAGCTCCAGATCTTACACGGACACCATTGCCGATTGATTTATATGTACTTATATTATTATTTGAATAAAGTTTACTAGATTGCAGAGTTTTCTTGGAATCAATAGAGGCTGCAGCTGCAGTAGTGTTATATGGAATTTGAATTGTTAATGTTGATGCAAGTCCAACTAATGCCATTGAGTTTAATGCTCTTTTTTTATTTCTTTCTCCTTTCAAATTTAACTTTATTAAGGTACTTGCTGATTTCGATTTCATTACTAACCTTCCCTCTAACCAATAACTGAAATAACAAAGAAAAATCCCTTACCTCATTTGATAGTAAGGGCAAATCTTAGATTACATGAATTTGGTAATTAAAATATTTACAATGTGAGATCACATTTAGTTTAAATTCTAACATAATAACATGGGTGGCTTCACTTATTTAGTGTAAAATTTTTCCGAAAAAGTAAAATTAAATCAAAATTTAACAAAAAAAACAAAAAAGAAACATTGCATTCTCATTATTCAACGACGTGAAAAAACTGTAATAGTTTTTTTATTTCAGTAAATACCTATAAGATTATTGCTTTATGAAAGTTTTGTTAATTAAACTAATAATATAGATAATACAAGCGTAAAAAAGTCTATTAAAATCTTAATCCAACCCTTTAATCGGAGGTGCTAGCCATAGTGACAAAGCTTGAGTTTGATATTCATAACATACTCATTACAAAACATACGGATTATAAAGGCTATAAAATTAGATTTTCGATCGATCAACAGCATTATGTCCTTTTAGTCGGTAAAACAAATATATTATTTCCTTTGTCTCTAATTCATACTTTTAATGACAAAGGTACATGTAAGCTTTGCAATAAACTAGTTTTACCATCAAATATTAGTCAACAAGTTTGTCCAACATTATTTAATAGAAGAAAAGAATTATTAACTTATTTCCAAGAACATTATTCTGAACAATTTTAAACAGACTTAAAATGGCTTTTGACAATCATCGACCAAAGTAAAATAATAAATTAATAAAGAAATCGTGATAAAAAACTACTTTTTGGGTAGTTTTTATTTTTTTATGAAAATATTTAACGATAATGAGTCATAAAAATAGCATTTCGTCATATATTTTGTTGAAAACGGAGGTGCTATTACACATGGTGATTCAAGACTTAGATATTCAAAACGTAATAATTAGTAAGCTTGGAGGATACGACGGTTATAAAATAAGCTTTTCAGTTAATCATCAAAGCTACATATTATTAGCCGGAAAACAAAAAACGATTTTCCCTTTGTCTATTAAACATGCATTTATTGAAAAGGAAAAGTGTCAGTTTTGCAATAAACTTGTATTTAAATCTGCAATCAGCCAGCAAATTTGTTTAAATCTCCTTCTTAAAAAAAGCGATTTATTATCGTATTTTCAGCAAAAATATCCAGAACCATTTGAGCAAAAATAGGTTTTAAAGAAAACTGTCGAGGAAAAACCACTAAAAAGGTGGTTTTTTGTTTATAAAATGAGTACATATTAGTATTTAACCCTCCATGAATTCAAAATAGTTGATTAAGAATCGTAATAAATTAGTTAAAAAAACAATGTGGAAATACGATAATAATTGTTGTACTATTCTTGTAATTCTATTTTTATTGGGGGATATTTTCATGTCTAATTCTTTATTGACGACAAATACTATTTCTTTACAATTTTATAATGATCAATATGATGATCAATTAAAAAACTATTTTCTAGCTGATGAGCATCTAAAGTTCACTGGTCTGCCTATTGATAATATAGAGAAATGTGTAATAGAGGCTGATCGTCATGCGATTTTAATTTTGAGTAACAATGATGTTGCAGGATTTTTTGTTTTGCATGGTTGGGAAGGAGTTAGACAATATAGTGATAATACAAATGCAATTCTATTAAGGGCTTATTCTGTTGATACAAATTTTCAAGGAAAAGGGATTGCAAAACACTCTTTAAATTTATTGCCTTCTTTTGTAAAAGCGAATTTCCCTGAACGAGATGAAATCATTTTGGGCGTGAATCATAAAAATACTGCTGCACAGCATGTTTATTTAAAAAGCGGATTTATTGATAGCGGAAAGAGAGTAATGGGGAGAAAAGGTGAGCTCTTTATTATGCATATGGATCTAGTATAAGTATAGAAAGAGGGAAGATTGATGTACGGAGTTGTCGCGTTATTTGATGCAGAAACCGAACAAATTATTAAAGATATTTGGTCAGAGTTAAGAGAGAAATCGATTTCTTTCTATGCGGATGAAGTAGTAGATCGTAAACCGCATATTACTTTAGCAAGTTATCATAGTTTAGATAGAAAAAACTTCTTTGATCAATTTGATAAATTTTATGAGAATATGCCGGAGATAAATATTACGCTTAATTCAGTTGGTTCATTTCTAAATACTGGGACATTGTTTTTTTCACCAATTGTTTCAAGAGAGTTGATTGATTTTCATGAAGATTATCATACTTATTTTAAACAATTTAATGATAATCCAAATTCTATGTATTTGCCTGGTAAGTGGGTACCACATTGTACATTAGCTAATAGATTGTCACCGAACAAACTAGTAGAAGCGTATAATTATTGTTTACATCGAAATGACACATTGGCTGGGAAGTTACAAAAGGTTGCTATTATTGAATTGGTTAATAAAAATAATGTACCTATAATATATTCAAAGTATTTAAATCCGATAAATTAAGTTGAAAAACTCGTAAATCATTGCGAGTTTTTTAATTTTAAGGAAACTTGTTAATATAATTCAAGTATTAAATCAAGATAATGCACATTGTAAGTAATTGAATTTATTAATTGCTCTTATCCAACTCAAAAAGTGAACTGAAAATAACTCAATCGAGTTGTATTCAGTTCACTTTTTTTATTAATTTGAGTCGTTAAGACTCAATAAATGTTGATTTATTGGAGTTCTTTAATCCTGGCACGGTTATTGCAAGGTAAAAGATATAGGGGAAAAAATTAGGGAAATGAGAGGGGTTTTTGTAAATGACTTTTAATAAAGTACAAAATGCAACAACTGAAATCTTCGAAAGAACTTTAACGTATGATTTATACACTGATCCAAAGGTTTTAGAACAAGAACAAGAAAAAATCTTTTCAAAGACTTGGCAATTAGTTGGGCATGTTAGTCAGTTAGAAAATATTGGAGATTTCTTCACTGCCGAGGTAGCGGGTGAACCGATTATTGTAACTCGCGACAAGAATGAGGTTATTCAAGCTTTTTATAATGTATGTCCTCATCGAGCAACTAAGCTAGAGAAAAATGAGAGTGGAAATAAAAAAATTCTACAATGTGGTTACCATGGATGGACTTTTCATTTAGATGGTAAATTAAATAAAGCTCCTAACTTTAGAGGGGAAGATTTAGCTTGTGTATCAAATGCTTGTTTACGATCTGTAAGGATGGAAATTGCTGAGTCATTTATTTTCGTTAATTTAGATGATCAAGCTACGTCATTAATTGAGACATATGGAGACTTTTTTGAAAAGCTAAGTAAATTTCCTTTTTTAAGTGAATTAAAAAGAACGAGCAGTAAATCGAGAATAATTAAAGCAAACTGGAAAGCATTCATTGATAATTATTTAGAGTGTGATCATTGTCATGTAGCGCATCCGAGCTTTGTTGCTACGCTAGATATGAAAGACTATCAAATTATTACATGTCAAAATTATTCTGTTCAAGGTTCGGTCGTAAAAGCAAATAAGAAAATGGGATCATTAGATTTTAATGAAGTAGAAATGCAAGGTGGTACTTTCTATTGGTTATGGCCAAATTTAATGATGACCATTTATCCTGGCCCAGGAAATATTGCTACGATCCAAATGGTTCCTATCGACCATGAGACAACACTTGGAATCTATACTTACTATTTTAGAGATGAAAATTTAACACAAGAAGAAAAAGACTTAGTTGAATTTGCAGAAGTGGTACGAAATGAAGATGTTGAACTAGTTGAATTAGAACAAGTTGGATTCCGTTCACGAGCATTTAATAAAGGCTTTTATTCATCGTCAGAGAAAGCAATTGTACAGTTCCATGAAACGGTCCTAAGAGCTTTGGAGGAAGAATGATGATAAACAAAGTGAGTCCGATAAAAAAGCATTTATTTATTAATGGAGAAGAGGTACAAACAAAAGAGTATTCAAACCTCTATTCCCCTTACACTAGAGAAGTAATTTCAGAGATTGCTGTTGCAACTAAAGAACAAACAGAACAGGCTATTGAAGCAGCATATCAGTCGAAAGACGAGTTTGCTAGAATGCCTGCATTTTTGAGAGCACAAATTCTTGAAAATGTCGTACAGTTATTAAAAGAAAATTTTAATGAAGCAGCGGAAATTATTACAAGGGAAACTGCTAAACCAATTACATTTTCATTGGGAGAGGTAACGCGAACAATTGAAACATATAAATTTGCAGCAGAGGAAGCAAAGCGAATACATGGAGAAACAATTCCGTTTGATGCTGCGTCTGGTGGTATAGGAAGAGTAGGATATACAGTAAGAAATCCGATTGGTGTAATTGGAGCGATTACTCCATTTAACTTTCCTATGAATCTAGTGGCTCATAAAGTTGGTCCAGCGATTGCGTCTGGAAATACGGTGGTTTTAAAACCGGCATCGCAAACGCCGCTTTCGGCACTATTTATAGCTAAGCTATTCAAACAAGCTGGCTTACCGGATGGTGTATTAAACGTTGTAACGGGTCCTGGCCGTACAGTTGGCGATACGATTGTTGAAGATGATCGAGTAAACATGATTACATTTACTGGTAGTACTAGTGTTGGGATTAATATAAGAAATAAAGCAAAGCTAAAGAAAACAACGCTTGAACTTGGATCAAACGCTGCTGTCATTATAGATAAAAATATTAACATTGATAAAATTATTGATCGATGTATAATGGGTGCTTTTTCAAATCAAGGTCAAGTATGTATTTCTTTACAGAGAATTTTTGTTCATGAAGAGATTTATGAAGAATTTACTAATAAATTTGTAAAGGCAGCTAAACAATTAAAACTTGGTAATCCATTCGACCATGAAACATATCTTTCTTCATTAATAACACCAGATGAATTAGATCGAACGTTAAGCTGGATTGAAGAAGCTAAACAAAGCAATGCAACTATTCTAGCAGGTGGTAAAGCACAAGGAAATATACTAGAGCCAACAATTATTGCTAATTGTACACCTAGTTTAAAGGTTTCTTGTCAGGAAGTATTCGCTCCAATTGTAACGGTTACTAAGGTGAAATCAATCCGTGAAGCCATCTCCCACGTAAACAATTCACACTATGGGCTACAGGCTGGAATCTATACGGATAGCGTATCGAATGCACTACTTGCTTCAAACGAGCTCCATGTAGGTGCGGTAATCATTAATGATGTTCCAACGTTCCGAGTGGATAATATGCCTTATGGTGGTGTGAAGGAAAGCGGAACTGGAAGAGAAGGGATAAAGTTTGCAGTTGAAGAAATGACAGAGATGAAGCTAATTGTCTGGAATCAAAACTGAATTAAGTAAGGTAGGAGATATGGTATGAAAACACATAAAATAGCAGTTATTCCAGGGGATGGAATAGGGCCGGAAGTAATTAATGAAGGCGTGAAAGTTTTAAATAAAATAGCTAGTCTCGATCATACTTTTCAATTTGAATTTACGTCTTTCCCTTGGGGCTGTGAGTACTATGCGCGATACGGAAAAATGATGGATGATGATGGGATTGAAAGATTAAAAGAATTTGAAGCAATTTATTTAGGAGCTGTTGGATTTCCTGGTGTACCTGATCATATCTCATTGTGGGACTTGCTATTAAAAATTCGTAAGAGCTTCGATCAATACGTGAATATACGTCCTATAACTTTATTAAAAGGAGCACCGTGCCCTCTCGTTAATTTCAATTCTGAAGATATAAATATGTTATTCATCCGAGAGAATACAGAAGGTGAATATGCAGGTGCAGGAGATTGGCTATATAGAGGAAAAGAGAATGAAGTAGTTTTACAAAATAGCGTCTTTTCACGTAAAGGTACTGAACGAATCATTCGATATGCATTCGAAGTAGCCCAAAAACAAGGGAAAACATTAACAAGCATAAGTAAAGGTAATGCTCTAAATTACTCAATGGTATTTTGGGATCAACTATTTGATGAAGTGAGTAAAGAATATCCTTCAGTAAAAACATATTCTTATCTTGTTGATGCAGCTGCTATGCTCATGATTAAAGATCCAAAACGATTTGAGGTAGTAGTGACTTCTAATTTATTTGGTGATATTTTAACCGATCTAGGTGCGGCTATTGCAGGAGGTTTGGGACTTGCGGCTGGAGCAAACATAAATCCCGAGAGAGTATATCCATCGATGTTTGAACCAATTCATGGTTCAGCTCCAGATATAGCTGGAAAACAGTTATCAAATCCACTTGCAGCAATTTGGTCAGCTAGCCAGTTGCTCGATTATTTAGGGTATGAACAATATGGTAAGGTAATTCTTACCGCGATTGAACAATTATTAATTGAAAAAAATGTCTTAACGCCTGATTTAGGGGGTTCATCTTCCACTTCAGAAGTAGGGGATTGTATTGTTGAATTGATAGCTTCTAATATGAATGTTTTACAGACTCAAAAAAATTAATTATTTCAGACTGTTGTTAAACGCTCGCTTTCTTCGTTGCTTCGCCTGTTCAGCGCAGTGCTCATTACCGTCAAAGGTAACTCCACTCCTCACCTGGCTTCGCGGCTCGAAAGACAAGCGCTCGCAATCAGTCTGAAAAGCAAGTTTTTAGTACTTTGTCTACACAAAAAAAGGGAAATACTATAGAAGTATCTCCCTTTTAGTTTAATCAGTCAAAATCTATTCGTTTTTACAATACTTTTGGATTAATTTGTTTGCTTTTGTTTGACTTAAACCAAGATCCTTTGCAACTTTTCGAGAGCTCTTATGAATCCTGTAAGATTCGATAATCATTTTTTTCTCAGTTTCTTCCAAAATATTTTCCAATGAATTATCCTCTTGGATTGTAACTGGATGATTTTCAGGAATTAATTGCGACGGCAAATCAGACAATCGTATGACTGATTCGCTAGTAATAACAAGTCTTTCAATAATATTTTCAAGTTGTCTGATATTACCTGGCCATTGAAAAGCTTCAAAAGTATTTTTTACATTTGTTGAGAATGTGCGGTTCACTTTGTATTTATGATTGAATTTAGTTAAGAAATGATCAGCTAATATAGGAATATCTTTTTTTCTATTTCTAAGTGGAGGAATTTGAATATCAATTACATTTAATCGGTAAAATAGATCTTCTCTAAACTGTTTTGATTTTACCATTTCTAATAGATTACGGTTCGTCGCCGTAATAATACGAACGTCAACCTTTTTTAATTCTCTGCCACCTACTGAAAAAAAGCTACGATCTTGTAATACTTGGAGTAATTTTGCTTGGAATTTCAAAGAAATTTCTCCGATTTCGTCTAAAAAAATTGTTCCCTTATTTGCAGTTTCGAGTAAGCCAATTTTACCATTCTTTAAGGCTCCTGTGAATGCGCCCGTTGCATAGCCAAATAGTTCAGATTCCAATAAATCTTCTGGAATGGCAGCACAATTAATGGCGAGAAAAGGACCGGCATTCCGATTACTTAAATCATGAATATATTTTGCTAGTACACCTTTTCCTGTTCCCGATTCACCTTGAATTAAAATATTTGTATCAACAGGAGCAATCTTTTTACAAAATTCAATGATATTTGTCATTTCTTCGTCAATTGTTAAAAATCCATTTGAATTAAAATGTTTGCTCGAATCAAGCATTTCATAAGTGTTATTATGAATTATAGAAATATAATTCTTTTCGCGAGATGTAATAAAAATGAAATCTAATTTTTTATTAATAGGATTGAAAATTGGAATGGCAGTTGTTACTAATTCTTTACCAGTATGTGTAGTCTGATTGATTGTAACGGTATTATTTTTCTCTAAAACTATTGGAATAATTGAAGGGGTCCAATACCCTTTTTCCAAAAAAATGTCATTATGTTTTCCTATAATTTCGTTCTGTCGTAAACCGTAATGTTGCTCGCACATTTTATTAACATAAATGATTTCAAGATTTCGGTTTAAAATATAAATTTCATCTGAAGAATAGTTTAAAATATTTAGCAACACTTCTTTATCAAATTCTAGTATTTCTGAAAGATTAGAATAACTTTTCATCATTTATGCTCCTTTATTAAGCGCTTACAATAAGAGAGTAAGATTTTACTATTTTATAAAACGAGTTTAACATAAGTCTATAAAATATTAACAGAATTTTTTAAATAATCAACTTAAAGACAAGGAGGAAACGGAATGAAATATTTAGCAATTTTTTTAACTATTTTTGCTTTCATAGGATCATTAAGTGTTGTGAATCGAGTGGAGCCTTACATATTAGGATTACCATTTATTGTATTTTGGTCTGCGAGTTGGTTAGTAATCACATCTGTTTGCCTTTTTATTAGTAATGCAATATTAGAGAAACAGGAGGAAAATCAATGAGCATTCTATTAATTGGAATTACGTTTCTAATAGCTCTTTATTTAGGTATCCGTGCCCGAAGAGGAAGAGAAATGAATATGGAATCATGGGTAGTCGGGGATCGGAATTTTGGTAGTATTGTCATGTTCGTCCTTATGGCAGGTGAAATGTTTACAACGTTTATTTTCTTAGGAGCTAGTAGTGCATCTTATTCAATGGGTGGTCCAGTAATCTATATTTTCTGTGCTGTTACTTATATTATTCCATTTTGGATCTTACCTCATATTTGGCGCTATGCAAAAAAACATAATTTATTAACACAGCCAGATTTCTTTGTTAAAAAATATAATAGTAAATCATTAGGACTACTTGTTGCACTAGTTGGAGTTGTTTCAATTGTTCCATATATGGTCCTCCAACTAAATGGAATAAAAATAATAGTATCTGAAGCTTCCTACGGCGCTATTTCTCCAAATTTAGCAGTGTGGATTGGTGTAATTGTTGTAACAATCTTTGTTTATATTTCAGGAATTCATGGTTCAGCATTTACAGCTATATTAAAAGATATTTTGATGCTCATAACAATTTTGTTTTTAGGGATTTATTTACCTTTCCATTTTTACGGTGGTGTAGAACCGATGTTTAGAACATTAGATGCCGCTAAACCCGGGTTCCTATTATTACCTAAGTCTGGCTATAGTATCTCATGGTATGTATCAGTTTGTTTAATTATTGCGCTCGGTCAATATATGTGGCCGCATGTTTTCGGAGCAAGTCTATCATCAAAGGACTCACAAACATTACGTAAAAATGCGGCACTTATACCTCTTTATCAAATTTTGATGGTTTTTATTCTTTTTATTGGTTTTACTGCACTTTTACAAATGCCACATATACCAGATGGACGTACTGATTTAGTTTTATTCGAAATTGCTAAAGCAACACTTCCGCCTTGGTTTATTGGTGTAATTGGCTCGGCTGGTTTACTAGCAGCTTTAGTTCCTAGTTCGTTGTTATTATTAACTGCCTCAACCTTACTTTCTAAAAATATTTATAAAGCAATAAAACCGGAAACAAGCGATGCAAAGTTAGCAGGACTTACAAGAATTTTAGTCCCGATCATTGCTTTAATCGCATTATTTTTTACATTTTATGGTGGAAAAACAATGCTTTCTCTTTTATTAATGGCATATAGCTTCGTCTTACAATTATTCCCTGCACTAATTGTTACGTTCTTTAAACGTAATCCAGTTACAAAAATAGGAGCAGTTGCAGGGATACTATCTGGACTAGTTACAGTAGCATACGTAACAATAAAAAATACAACTTTTGGAACAATATTCCCTCATGCTCCTCAATTTTTGAAAGATTTTGATTCAGGATTTATTGCATTCACGATTAATATTGTCTTTATGTTTGGAGTTAGTGGAATTACTTATTTAATAAAAATAAGACCAAGAGTGAGACAAGAAACTATAAAGGAACAATGGTGAGAAGATGAAAATTATATGTATCGGTGATAGCCTTACAGAAGGCTTAGGAATCTCGAAAGTTGATGCATGGCCAACTATTCTTCAAAATGAATTATCAGTCGAGATTATTAATAAAGGGATTTCAGGAGATACAAGTACTGGAATGCTGTCACGATTTTACCATGATGTCATATTAAATAATCCATCACACGTTATTATTTGTGCAGGTGGAAATGATTTGTGGTGGGATGTTGAAATAAACTATATACTTTCAAATATTTATTCGATGGTAAAGCAAGCAATGCACAATGGTATTCAACCTATTTTAGCAATCCATCCACCAATCCATATAGATCATATCAATCATGAAGAAGTGTGGGAACCGATTGCTGGTTTTGATACATTTGTGTTGAAGGCACAAGAGTTAGCTAATCGAATCGAGAAAATGGTAAAAGTGAATCAATTTAATCTCATTGATTTTCGAATTCCATTTCAACAACATAAGAATCTAAACTCGGAGTTTTTTGAAGGTACTGATGGCGTTCATCCAAATGAACTTGGTCATAATGCTTTAGCAAAACAGGCATATCAATCGATTATCGAGTTATGATGGTTTAAGGCCTAAAAAGAACGGATAGCTAAGGCTATCCGTTTCAGACTGTTGACAAACGCTCGCTTTCTTCGTTGCTTCGCCTGTCTGTGGTGCTCATTACCGTCAAAGGTAACTCCGCTCCTCACCAGGCTTCGCGCCTCGAAAGTCAAGCGCTTGCAATCAGTCTGAAAATCAGATTTTTAGGACTTTGTCTACACACTAGAACGGATAGCTAAGCTATCCGTTTTTTATTTTGGAAAAGAAGCAATAGGCTTGGGGCTCTAATAAAATTTCTTGAACTTCTTAGTTCACTGTATCAATTGCTTTTAGTTCATAAACCATATAAGTATTCTTATTCCGCCATTCAATGCTTTGAATAACAGCTACTCCAAAAGGTTTTTCATCATTCTTTCGGGAGACATTGATTGGTGTATCAATAGGAAATAAATGGTACCCGTTAAGTTCTAAAGAGAATAGATTGTTTTCTTGTCTAACGGCGTGATCGTTCGTTACAATTAACCAATTAAATTCAAATGGCATACTCATATTTTGAAAACTCCTTAAATTGAATAGATATAATATTTAATATAGAAAGAATTAAACACTTAAAAATATCTTAATATATTTTGGTTGTGAACACAAAAAGGGGATTGTATGAAAGTCTATAAGAGAGATGGGGACTATCAATGAATAAGAAGCGTAGTAATCAAGTCCGTTTAAGCGGTGGGCTTCAAAATGATGTTTTTTTTGATGAAGAATATAATAAGGTGGTTAGAAAGTCTAAATTAGGAAGAACAAAAGAAATGGTGTTACAGGAAATTCAGTTTATAAATTTTTTACATATGCAAGAAGTAAATGTCCCAAGAGTGGATCATAATCTAGGAAAAGAAGATGAAAGAGTCATAACTTATTTTGAGTATATTAATGGCGAACTAATTGATGTTACAAATCCTAATCATTGGAACATACAACTGTTTGAACAATGGGGTAAAGAATTGGGGAAGATGCACTCTTTAGTCAAGAAGTATAAATTAAGTGAAGTACATCGTCCTGTATGGTCACCTAATCGTGTTGATGTTTTTGGGATTAGAGATCAGTTAGTTCCTACTATGAAAGAGATTTATGATAAACACATGGAAAAGCTATTACAATTTCAAGTGAAATCCGATACATTTGGGCTTATTCATAATGATTTTCATCAAGGGAATATAATTCTAGTTGGTAATACGCCCTTTATAATCGATTTTGATGATTGTGCATTTAATTGGTTCGCACAGGATATTGCTACAGCTTTTTATCATGCATATTGGCAACAGAACTCTTTTAACCAAATGAATGAACAGTTTATTAAGACTTTTTTGACGCGCTTTTTTAAAGGATATAAACTAGAAAACTTACTTCATAATGACATAGTAAAACAAATCCCAGTTTTTCTTAAATTGAGAGAAATATTTTTGTACCATTTATTTGTTCAAAAATGGGATTTGAATCGATTAGAGGAATGGCAAAAATATACACTTATTGATTTAGAAAATAAGATTAATAATGATCTACCATATGCAAATATCACAGATTTTTCGATATATCAATAAAGGAAGCACAACCAGGATTTTTAATGTAGTTTTATACTTTTTATAAAAGCTAAAAACATAGGATAGCTCTAGTTATTATAGACTGGCTATCCTTTTAATTTTTTAAAACTTTTACAAATACTCAAAAACGTGTGGTCATTGATTCGCTTATTCGACTATATAATAAAACAAACAGTATTTTTTGTAGTTGCTTTATTGGAAGGGGCTGATGTTTATGCGAAGAAATAAGAATGCGGCTCTTATTGTAATTTTATGGTTATGCATGGTGCTTTTTATAGTTGTAAATGCAATACGTCATATTCGAGTATATATGGTTTACAGTTCAGGCTTAATGCCTTTTATTGTTTGTGGAATGATTATCTTTGCGATTATTATCCTTTATGTAAGAGGGGCGAAACAGCGGAGATAGACATAATGATCTAAAATTACTCTTGTGACGAGTGGGATTTTAATATGTAACCATTGAATAGAAGAGAATAAAAAGGCTTTACTTTTAATGAGGAAAAAGAATTTAAGATTAAAGTAAGCTTATGGGGGTTCCATTGGTCACAGAGGGTGACATATGGTAGCCCTTTTTTTATTTGAACAGTTTTAAGATCTGAAAGTTGTTAATAGTGGGCTATCTTAGCAAATTATCCTCACTTCTATAGATAATTAGCGGGTTCTATCAATTTTTTATTCAATATAGAAAGATTAATAGCAAATTGGCAGTTTTCTATTTTTGAAGGTACCTGTTTTTATAAGTTTTAGGTTAAAGTACCCTTACTAGTATAGTTATTATTTTATTTTAATTGCGGTTCCTTGTAATTTAATTGCAGATTAGCTAATTTTAATTAGAATTACTTAGAATTTAATTGCAGATTTGTCAAATTAAATTGCGATTCCCGGAATTTAATTGCACTTTCAGCTCTGATATTATTCAACACTACTCATCTCTTAAATGAAAATAGGAGGGTCCCAATAAATGAATCCTCCTGCTTTTATTTATTCTGTAATTACCAGATTTGTATTTGTCTTATTAAATTTAGAAATAAAACTTTTATTTATATGAGAATCAGTAATGATATAATCAATTTTTTCAAGCGGTGCTATGTGAACAGTGACATTCTTACCGAATTTTGTGCTGTCAGCTGCTACATAATTAAGGTTGGATAACTCAATTATTTTCTTCCTTGTAAATGCCTCTTCTAAATTATAATCGGAAATTCCTTTTTCAATTGTAATTCCACTTGCGCATATAAACGTCTTTAGAATATTTAATTCGTTAAAATTAAATAAGTAATCGTACGTAACGACTGATTGTTCATTTCGTCTAATTTTACCGCCGATTATGATCAATTCAATCGAACTATTCATTAACTCATTGATGATTGGAATCGAATTCGTAACGACTGTTAAATTCTTTTTATCTTTAATATATTTCGCAATTTGTAGTGTAGTAGAGCCACTATCTAAATAAATACAATCTCCATCTTCAATGTGTTCAGCGCATTTGACAGCAATCTTTTCTTTTTCCTCTAAGTGACTTACCATTCTTTCTTCCATTGATGATTCAAAAAACTTCGATTCAGCTATTTTTGCACCGCCATATATTTTCTCTATTTTGCCTTGCTTTTCAAGTAAATTTAAATCTCTACGTAAAGTATCAGTTGATATATTTAGAGCTTCAGTTAGCTCAGTTATTTTTAATACGTTATTTACCTTTAATAAATCGATTATTTTTTGTTGTCTTTCAAGTGGAAACATAACCTCACCCATTCAGTAATTTAATGTTATTTGCTTACAGTTTAATTGAAATGAATACACATTTTCAATAGTAGAAATGCAAATGTTTGATTAAAAAAATGTAAATATGTGCACAAGTTATGCAAAACTTACGTATAATTTACATATTATTTACTTAAAAAGCTAATTGGATTTACATATGAATTTTATACTAAGGTTGTACTTAAGGAGGTGAACAGTTTGCTGAAACTACAAAACGTTAGCAAACAGTTTGATAAAAAAGTCGTATTATCTGATATAAATCTCGACATAAAAACCGGAGAAATCGTGTCATTACTAGGTCCAAGTGGAAGTGGAAAAACAACTTTACTAAATCTAATCCTAGGTCTAACGCAAATGGATCAAGGTCAAATAATATTCAATGATGCAGATATTACTAAAACGCCAATGAAAAATAGAGGATTCAATATTGTTTTCCAAGATTATGCACTTTTTCCTAACTTGAATTCTTATGAAAATATTGTTTATGGATTAAGGAATAAGAAAGGTCTTGTATCGGATCAAGAATTACAGGAATATATTGATTTCTTAGAATTAAAGCCTCATTTAAATAAGAAAATAGGAGAGTTATCTGGGGGTCAGAAACAAAGAGTTGCTCTTGCTAGAACATTAGTAACGAAGCCAAAAATTTTACTATTAGATGAACCTTTAAGTGCGCTAGATGGCGTCATAAAAGAATCAATTAAAGAACGAATTAAATCGATTGCAAGAGAATTTAAACTAACAACTATCATCGTAACTCACGATCCAGAAGAAGCATTAACATTATCAGATAAAATTTTAATTATTAATGAAGGTAAAATTTCACAATTTGGTACGCCAAGCGAAATCATAAACGAACCAAATAATCGATTTGTTGAAGAGTTTATATTAAAGCAACTTCAAATTAAGAGACATAATATTTACAACTTGTTTGGTGAGAAATATGCATAAAGTTAAACCGGAAATGCGAATTATTTATTTAGCAATATTCATATTATTTGTCTCATTTCTATTAGTACCATTAATCACATTATTTTATCGCTCATTCGAAACGGATTATGGTTTTGGAATTAATAATTATATAACAATACTGTCAGATAAAAACCTAGTACAAGCAATTGGAAATAGTATTAAGGTTTCTACTATTACTGCTTGTATCAGTACAGTCTTAGCTTTTATTCTGGCATATTCAATTAACTGTACGAAATTGATTCGACCTTTAAAAGGATTTATGAAAGTCGTTATTCTCATTCCAATGTTACTTCCAACGATCACATATGGATTTGCGATTATTTATTCCTTTGGTCAACAAGGTTTAATTACAAAATTAATAGGAAAAAATCTATTCGAAATTTATGGATTTAATGGATTACTAATTGGATATGTAATTTATACATTACCAGCTGCATTTCTATTAATTAATAATTCTTTTAAATATATTGATAAAAAATTTATGGTTGTTTCTGAATTGATGGGTGACGGACCATTTAGAAGCTTCAAAAATACAATTATTCGCCCATTACTTGGAACGCTTGGTGGAGCTTTTGTTCTTTCCTTTATTTTAAGCTTCACAGATTACGGTATACCGGCTTCTGTGGGTGGTACATATTACGTTGTAGCTACCCAGCTATATCAAGTTATGCTTGGATCAATTCCTAATTTTAATAATGGTGCAGTTATTGCAGTATTGATGCTAGTTCCAGCTGTATTTGGTGTTTTATTGCTAAACTATCTTGAAAAATTCAATTTTCATTATGATAAGTTTACAAACGTTGAAATGATTTCCAACAAGGTTCGAGATATTTGTTTCGGGATCATTTCTACAATCATTTTAGTTGGTATTCTTTCAGTATTTGCAGTAATGTTCATCATACCATTTTTTATTAGTTATCCATTTAAATTAACTTTTTCGCTACAACATTTCGTAGATGCTTTTCAATCTACAGATTTAATTGGAGTTTATAAAAACTCGTTATATGTTTCAGTAGTAACAGCAATTCTAGGAACTCTTGTTGCATATAGCTCGGCACTATTAAATGTGAGAACAGCTATAAAAAGTAAATCTAAGCTAGTCATTGATTTAATTTCGATGCTAACAAACACTGTTCCAGGAATGGTTTTAGGTTTATCGTATTTACTATTTTTCAATAATAGTAGTTTAAAAGGAACATTTGCAATTATCATTCTTTGCAACATCGTTCATTTCTTTACTACACCATATTTATTAGCGAAAAACTCATTATCTAAAATGAATCCTGGTTGGGAGACAACTGGAGAATTAATGGGGGATTCCTGGTTTAAAACAATTTACAGAGTTGTCTTACCGAACTCTAAGTCAACAGTTTTTGAAATGATTAGTTACTATTTTATCAATTCAATGGTAACGGTAAGTGGGATCATATTCTTAATAACAGCTGAAACTTCTTTAGTTGCAAGCAAAATAAAAGAACTTCAGCACTTCCAAAAATATGATGAAATATTTGTATTATCGCTATTAATCTTTTTTACGAACTTAATCGTTAAATTCATTTGCGACTATTTTCAACGGAAAAGTGTTATTCAGGGATAATCAATAATTTATAAAAAATTAAAATAAGAGAGGTTATTTCAAATGTTTAAGAAATTCAAAGGGATTGTGTTGTCATTATTCGCATTATGTTTAGTTTTTTCATTAACTGCATGTAATAGTTCTAAAACAAATGCCTCAGGAAAAGTTGTTATTTATACGAATGGTGATGAAGAAGCCATTACATCAATGGAAAGTGCATTGAAAAAAGCAGGTTATGAAGGAAAATACGTATTCCAAACATTTGGTACTTCTGAATTAGGTGGAAAACTTATGGCTGAAGGCGATAAAATCGAGGCAAATTTAGTAACAATGAGTTCATACTTTTTAGACAGTGCTCAGGAAAAACACAATATGTTTGAAGACTTAACATTTAAAACAAATTCTTTAGAGAAATATCCTTCATTTTATACACCAATTTTAGCTAACACAGGATCAATTTTTGTAAATACAAAAGTAATGAAAGAAAAAGGCTTACCGATGCCAACATCAATTAAAGATTTAGCAAAACCAGAATTTAAAGGTTTAGTATCAATTCCAAATATCATGGATTCTTCAACTGGATGGTTATTAATTCAAGCGATTATTACTCAGTATGGTGAAGTAGAAGGTAAAACAATTTTACATGATTTAATCGCAAACTGTGGTCCACATTTAGAGAGCTCAGGTTCAGGTCCAATTAAGAAGGTAGAAGCTGGAGAAGTTGCAGCAGGTATCGGATTACGTCACCAAGCAGTGTTAGATAAAAATTCAGGTTTACCAATTGACTACGTAGATCCAACAGAAGGAAACTTCTCACTAACTGAATCAGTTGCAGTTGTTAAAAAAGATAAGAAATCAAATGAATTAGCAATGAAAATGGCAGAAGTAATTATTAAAGATGCTCGTAAAGATTTAATTAAAAATTACCCAGTTGCTTTATACAAAGGCGAAACCGTTAGCGACGAGCATAAACCAGCTCATTCTATGAAATTTAGTCAACCATTAACAGTTAAATTATTAGAAGAGCACCAACAGTTCTTTAATGCAGCAAAATAATTACTAAGGGGATGAAGGTTATGAAAAACTATAAATTACTTACACCAGGTCCATTAACAACTACAAATACGGTCAAAGAAGAAATGCTCTTTGACCGATGTACTTGGGATAACGATTATAAAGAAATAACACAAAAAATTAGAACACAACTTCTAGAGTTGGCAAATGCTTCAGAAGAAGATTATACAGTTGTTTTAATGCAAGGCAGTGGTACATTTTCAGTTGAATCAGTTATAAGTTCATCAATCTCAAAAAATGACAAAGTATTGATTGTAACGAATGGAGCTTATGGTGAACGTATTGTAAAAATGGCTAAGTATATTGGGCTTAATTTCGTTCAATATAGCATTGCATATGATGAGCTACCTAAAGAAGAAGAGTTAAGAGATATTATTGAAAAAGATTCAGCTATTACTCACATCGTAATGGTTCATTGCGAAACAACAACTGGAATTTTAAACCCAATTGAAATGGTCGCCGATCTTTCAAAAGAATATAATAAAACATTAATTATCGATGCAATGAGTAGCTTTGGTGGCATTGAAATTGATATTCAAAAACTGGGGATTGATTACTTAATTAGTAGTGCTAATAAATGTATTCAAGGAGTACCAGGATTTGGATTTGTTATAGCAAAACTAAATAAGCTCGTTCAGTGTGAGGGAATTGCTCGAAGTGTATCTTTAGATTTATTCGATCAATGGAAGGAAATGGACAAGGATGGAAAATGGAGATTTACTTCTCCAACGCATGTTGTTGCGGCATTTTCAAAAGCGATTGATGAGTTAATTGAAGAAGGTGGCATTTCAGCTAGGTATGCTCGCTACAAGAATAATAAACGCGTTTTAAGAATGAGACTGAAAGAAGTGGGAATCAACGCTTATATTTCTGAGGAAAATCAATCGCCAATTATTACAACCTTTTTATTTCCAAGTGAACAGTTTAGCTTTGAAAACTTCTATTATTTCATAAAAGAAAAAGGATTTGTCATCTATCCTGGTAAGCTAACAGATGCTGATACATTCCGTGTAGGAAATATTGGAGAAATTTATGAAGAAGACATCCAAAGTTTATGTAATATTATTGAAGAATATATGGGAGTGGTGACAAAATGAATAAAGTAGAAGGAATTATTTTAGATTGGGCTGGTACTACAGTTGACTTTGGATGTTTTGCGCCAGTAAATGTGTTTATCGATATTTTTAAAAATGCTGGAATTGAAGTAACAATGGAAGAAGCTCGTGCACCAATGGGGATGTTAAAAATCGATCATATTCGTGAAATGCTTTCAATGCCTAGAATTTCTAAGCTTTGGATTGAAAAATATGAGAGACCATTTAATGAACAAGATGTGAATATACTATACGCAAACTTTGAGCCAGCTTTAATGGCTTCACTATCTGATTATGCAGATCCGATTCCTGGAGTAATCGAAGTAGTGCAAGAATTAAGGAATAAAGGTCTTAAAATAGGATCAACAACAGGATACACAAATAAAATGATGGATGTAGTCGTTCCAAATGCTGAGATTAAAGGCTATTATCCAGACTTCTATATTACTCCTGACGAAACAAATTCATTTGGTAGACCGTATCCATATATGATTTACCGTAACATGGAAGCATTAAAGTTAACAGCTCCATGGAAAGTCGTGAAAGTTGGCGATACAATTTCAGATATTAAAGAAGGTATTAATGCAGGTGTTTGGTCTGTCGGCGTCATTATCGGAAGTTCAGAAATGGGACTTAGTTTAGAAGAGTTTAGTAGCTTAACAGATAGTGAGAAAGAAGCAATCATATCAAAAACTGAACAATCATTTAGAAAAAATGGTGCAGATTTTACAATTAAATCAATGAGTGAATTGCCTATGTTAATTGACAAAATTAATGATTTAATTGTAGAAGGTAAGAAAGTAACATGTTAAATACTCATTTGAAAAGAGAGGGCGATATTAACTCAAGCCCTCTTCGCACGGAATGGATGGATCAATTAAATCAAATTAGTCGAGAAGTCATTCAAGAGGATGCAAAGGTTTTTGCAAGACAATCAATGTCTACGCCTTGTCTTAATGGAATTGTCGATGCTAATGGAAGTTATCTAATTGGTGTGAATGGAGACAAATATTTAGATTTTCATGGAAATAGCTCACATCAAGTTGGCTATAAAAATCCATATGTAGTTGAAGCAATCAAAAGACAAGTTGATGAACTCCCATTTATTCCAAGAAGGTTTACGTCTGAGATTGTCATTAAGGCAGCTAATGCATTAGTAAATAAAACAACTTCAAAAGATTACAAGGTTCTATTTACCCCATCTGGGAGTGCAGCTTTCGGACTAGCCCTAAAAATTGCGCGAAAGGTGACTGGACGTCATAAAGTCATTTCGATGTGGGAATCATTTCATGGAGCTGGTTTAGATGCCATTTCAGTTGGTGGAGAATACGTCTTTAAAAAGGATATGGGCCCTCTTATGCCGGGTACATTAAAAGCGATTCCTTTTAATGGATATCGTAATCTATTAAAAACTGACTCACATGAAGAAATAGCGAATTTTTGCTTGGACCATATTGAATATATGATTGAGCATGAAGGAGAAATTGGAGCAATTCTATTAGAACCAATTCGGGCAACTGATACACATATACCAACAAAATCTTATTTTAAGAGACTAAGAGAGATGTGTGATCGACATGGCATTCTATTAATTTTTGATGAAGTTCCGACAGCTCTAATGAGAAGTGGTACATTTTATGTTCATCAAAAATTTGAGATTGAGCCAGATATTCTAGTTCTAGGAAAAGGTTTAGGTGGAGCGGTAATACCTCAAGCGGCTGTACTAGCTCGTACAAAATACGATGTTGCCGAAGAAATATCGCTTGGACATTATACACATGAGAAACCGTCATTAGGTTGTGCAGCGATTTGTTCAACAATTGAGTATATAGATGACTACAACTTGGAAGAGAATTGCCGAATACAATCCGAATACGTAAAGTTAAAATTAGATGAACTTTATGAAAAGTATGAGAGAATCGGTGATATTCGAATTGCGGGTCTATTAATCTCAATTGAGTTAGTAAAGTCTCGCGATACAAAAGAAAAGAATGATGAATTAGCCGAAAAAATTCTTTATTATTGTTTAAATAATGGACTTTCATTTAAGCTTTCTGGAGGCAATTGTATAACATGGCATCCACCTTTAATTGTAACTAAAAGTGAATTAGAGTTTGCTGTGGGCCTTCTTGAAGAAGGGTTGAAAAGGTTTAGTTAATTCTTAGTGTAGCTAAAATTCTATTAATGAGTTTAGCTGCACTTTTATTGTTGGAACAAAAAGGGACATATAAAATCTGAGAATCGCAAATAATTTCTAGTGCTGCAAATAAGTCTAATAGAACAGCAAAATAACGAGTCCAACAGTGCGAATAAATGGTGAAATGCTGCAATTAAACTGCTATCTGCAAATAAAATCTGAGAATCGCAAATAATTACTGGTGCGGCAAATAAGTTTAATAGAACATCAAATAAAGAGTCCAACAGTGCAAATAAATGGTGAAATGCTGCAATTAAACTGCTATCTGCAAATAAAATCTGAAAATCGCAATTAAAATTGGAGAAACTGCAATTAAAAACAGAGAATCGCAAAAAATTAATAATACTGCAATTAAATTCCAAGGAACCGCAAATAAACTTATATGTTACCCATACTGGTAGGGGTATTATAAGTTGGGAATCGTGTAAAAGTAGTATCTTTCTAATGGTAAACTAGCAGAACTGTTCATTTACTAACTAAACCGAATAAAAATCTGCTAATCATCTATAAAAAAGATTAATCAGTCCAACTACAAATGATAAGTACCCCAGAGATACCCCCTCATAGTTATGGCTACAGAATTCTGAACTATTTACGATTAAAAAGGGGCACCCAAGAGTCAGTTAACCTGACTTATGAGACAGCCCCATATACAATCGTATTATTTTAAAATTATTTCACCAATCCGCCTCTTAACTTAGTGACGCCAAATTCTAAATAACATTTTAAACAGCTAAGCATAAATACCCAGCCTTCTTTATTATCGATTAAATGATGAACATATTCTGGGTTGCTTTCATTAAAGCCTTCTTCCACGACTTCAATAATTGTGTTATTTTGATCTTGTTCATTTAATGTAATCGTTACGATATTTCCTTCTTCTGTAGGTCCCCAAGCAAACACAATCTTCTTATTTGACTCAATCTCGATGACTTTAATTTTACCTTCTGCATTGTAAAGATCGTATTTTAGAGTAATGACTTTTCCTTCTTCCCATCGCTCAGAGCTAGAAGAAAACCAAAAGTTACCTATTTTAGTTGGATCAACAAATGCCTCAAATATGTCTTTTGCTGGTTTGAAAATATTAAACTTAGTCACATTATTCATTTAAGTATCAGCCCACTCTCAATTAATTTCATATGTATCATCATTGTCCTTACAAACTTATTTTAAACTGTTATCTCTTAATTGTGAATATTGAGTCGTAATATTCAGATAATACTCTTTTGATTTTAATGGAAAAATAAAATTTAGTAAGATATTGATAAAAATAATAAACGATTACGCTAAAAAGGATAGGCGTCTGCCTATCCCAATTGATACTTTTAATATCGATCCGATTCATGACCCATGTTTTTAGCTTTGTCAGACGCGACATCAGCTGCTTCAGTGCTAGTGTGTTCAGTTTGATTACTATTCGCTTTTTCTAAACCTTCACGCACTCTGCGTCCATATTCTTCATCCGCTTTTGTAAAATAACCAACCATCGTTTCTTGGATATGAGGCTTACATATTTTTAGTGCATCGACTAAATTTGAAATTAGTTCACTTTTTTCAGTTTCGTCGAAAGCACGGTAAGTATTACCAGCTTGGATAAAGTCATTAGGTCGGTCAATTTTTTGTCGTACTAATTTATTATTGTACGCGGGTTCATGATCTTTTCCATTCTTTGGCGCCTCTTTTAATCCACCTAGTGATGAAGGTTCATAATTCACATGTGGGTTTTGACCTGGCGCTGCGTCAACTTTATATTCCATTTGCCCATCACGTTGATTTGTTGCTACATGATTTTTTGGTGAATTAACTGGTAATTGTAAGTAATTTGTTCCAACTCGATATCGTTGTGTATCTGAGTACGAAAAAGTACGACCTTGAAGTAATTTATCATCTGAAAAATCCAGTCCGTCAACTAGAACACCAGTCCCAAATGCAATTTGTTCAACTTCTGCAAAATAGTTTTCTGGATTTTTGTTTAATACCATTTTTCCAACTGGTAAAAAAGGAAACTTTTCTGGATCCCATAGTTTTGTAGGATCCAGTGGATCAAAATCAAGTTCTGGATGCTCATCATCACTCATGATTTGTACACATAATTCCCATTCTGGATAATCGCCTTTCTCAATCGCCTCGTAAAGGTCTTGAGTTGCATGATTATAATTTGTAGATTGGATTTCATCTGCTTCACGTTGTGATAAATTTTTTATTTCCTGTTTTAGCGGTTCCCAGTGGTATTTAATAAGAACTGCCTCGCCATCTTTGTTTACCCACTTATATGTATTAACACCGGACCCTTGCATTTGTCGATAGTTAGCTGGAATTCCCCATGGTGAAAAGAGAAATGTAACCATATGAGTGGATTCTGGTGTTAGATGAAGAAAGTCAAACATTCTTTCAGGATCAGGAAGATTTGTTACTGGATCTGGTTTAAATGAGTGAACCATATCTGGAAATTTTAAAGGATCACGAATAAAAAAGATTTTTAAATTATTACCGACTAAATCCCAATTTCCATCTTCAGTATAAAACTTTGTAGCGAAACCACGTGGATCACGTAAAGTTTCAGGAGAATGTCCACCACCTACAACTGTGGAAAATCGAACATACACAGGTGTTTTTTTCCCCTTCTCTTGAAATAATTTTGCTCTAGTATATTTAGAAATTGCGTGATCACCTACTTTTCCATAGGCTTCGAAATACCCTTGTGCACCGGCTCCACGAGCATGCACAACACGTTCTGGAATTCGTTCACGATCAAAATGAGAGATTTTTTCAAGAAAGTCATAGTTTTCTAAAGTTGTTGGTCCACGATTCCCAACGGTTCTCACGTTTTGATTATCTGTTACTGGATGGCCTTGCCGATTAGTCAATATTTCTTCATTATTCTCTTGATTATCCATAGTTTTCCTCCATTCATACAAATACAAAATTTAGAATGTCCATAAATTTGGAACGATATGCAAATTTTTCCAATTAGGTGTATCGACTCAAAACAACCGAAAAGTTTACAATTTGGATACATTTTATGGCTAATTTTGAAACATTGATTCAATATTATTGAGATGTAAAGTGAGAGGAGGAATTTAAAATGAAGAAAAAATTATTAAAAGCTTTTGTATCAACTATGGCCTTATCTGGCGCATTATTAGTTTCAAATGGTGTAACAGCCGGGCCGACACATGTTAGTGCTGCGGTTTTAAATGCTCCGATTAGTGTATATGAGGTAACTGCAAGTGTATTAAACGTACGAAGTGCTCCAAATACAAGTTCAAAAGTAGTAGACACTTTAAGAAAGAAAGATCAAATTGAGATAGTAAAATTCTATAATGCTAGCTGGGCACAAATTAAAACAACAACTACTAAAAATGGTATAGCTTATGTAAATACTAAATATTTACAAAAAGTACCAACTACTGTTACAACAAAAGCTAATTTAAATTTACGTACAGGTCCAAGTACGAAATATAAAGTTCTAACAGTGATACCAAAAGGTGCAAAAGTCAGTTTCCTTGGTTATCAAACTGAAGGAAAAACTCAAATCGATTATAAGTGGGCAATTGTTTCTTACAATGGTAAAAAAGGATTTGTGAGTACTAGTTATTTAAATATGAAGTAATCTAGTGAAATACCATCAATAAGATTATCTTAACTCTGAGTTAGTTGTTTCATTAATCTATTCCCCCCAAAAAAAGAAAGTGAGCTAAAAGCTCACTTTCTTTCAGTGTGTTAAATATAAAATGTTCAATTGGGAAAGAGGACATTAAATTGAGCTTATTCTGATGAAATAATCATTTTTTGGATGATTTATTAATGGATTTAAATGTTAATATTTTCAGCAATTTCTTGATTCCAATAATCACTAGTAATGATTTTTTCAGAAATTAAAAATATTAATTAAAAAAACAAATTCAGTTGATTAGTTTAATTAAAGTTTGATATTAATTGATCTACAATCTGATTAATATACAACTGTTAAGTTACTCTAAGTAAAAGGCTATTTGATTTGGATTTTATTGCAGACTTTTTTTGATGAACAAGTTGATTGGAGCGGAGGGGTGCTCGACTCCTATGGGATTAGCGGGAAGGCTGAGACCCCGCAGGCTTGCCGAGGAGGCTAAAGAATCTCGCCCCATGGAAAGCGAGCATCCTGTAGTGGAAATCAACATCACACTACTCCTTTTACGAAAATTTGGTGATTCGATTGACAAGGTTGTTTTTCAACAGCATGAAGAAAGTGAGCTAAAAACTCACTTTCTTTTTTTGACCTAATAAGGAAGTTCC
The DNA here is from genome assembly GCF_900112535.1 of Bacillus sp. UNCCL81. Taxonomy (NCBI): domain Bacteria; kingdom Bacillati; phylum Bacillota; class Bacilli; order Caryophanales; family Bacillaceae; genus Bacillus; species Bacillus sp. UNCCL81. Next base: position 56,514 of record NZ_FOMF01000010.1, read on the forward strand.
TTATAAGCTAACTTATTAATAATCTCTTTATGTTCTGGGTATTTATTATGTAATTGCTCTTGGGTAAATAATTCAAAGTCTTTAAAATCAAATCCAGGTGAAACCATACAGCCTACTAATGAAAAAGTATTTTCTTCCATAACTGATGAACCGAATATTGAATTTTTCGGTACTAAATATTGAGGAACTTCTCCATTTTCTAAATTAAGTCCTAATTTTATTTCTTCGTATTGACCATTCTCATGTATAACATGAACAGTTAATGAACTTCCTGCATGGAAATACCATAATTCGTCAGACTTTAATCTGTGAAAATGAGAAATATCATGTGATTGTAGCAAAAAATAGATACTAGTATAAAGCAATCTATGATCATCATAATTTACCGTTAATTCACGATCAGATATTTGCTCCTTTGATTGATAGGTAGATTTGTAATATCCCCCTTCTGGATGTGCTACTAGTCCAAGTTTAGAAATCCAATATTCTGGATTATTGTTAAACATTTTATCAATCCTTTCTATTACTTCTCCCATCATATTACCTTAATTTTTGTTAATTCTATGAAAAATATGTTGAAAATTTAAAAAAGGTGGTCTTATAAATTAATTGGTAGAATTTATTGAAAATGTACAGAATTTTCCCAATATACAATTTAATAGAAATAGATTACATTAAACTTATTAAATGAAAAAATATGGAGCGGAAGTTCGATGTTTAAAAAAGGGATCTTATATTTAGTGGCAATTTTTACGATTTCGGTCATTATTAACCAAACAATTTTGTCTAATGATGAAAAACCGAAAGTTAAATTTGAGCTAGCAGATAAAACAATTCCATATAAAATAGCAAATTATTCTTGGGGAAAATTATTAGATAAAGATCAATCAACAAATGGTACATATAAAAATATTCAAGAAGAAGTAGCTATTACAGCATTCGAAGGACAGTTTCTAAAGATATATTTTTCAGAACAACCCGAAAATGTGGAAATATTAGAGCACAGTGGGACTAAAAAAGCATACATTTATGACCACAATTTAAATAACTACGGAAGTTACTCATTCCAACTTGGATCTAAAAAAGGAGAAATAATTTATGAAGTAAAAGGTATCTGGAAGGGGAATAATTATTTTACTTATTTGATAAAGGTAAAAGTTATCTAAAAATAAAAGCATTACTTCAAAAAAGAAAGTAATGTTTTTTATTTCCACTAATTTTTAGTAACGATTAATTTCGAAAAAAAGTATAAATGAGGTATAATATTAAATGGTAAATGTTTGGCGAAAGTCAAATACATAGTAAATTAAACGTAGATTTAAAGTTGAAAGAGAGTGGAACAAGATGGGTCGTAAATGGAATAATATTAAAGAGAAGAAAGCTTCAAAAGATGCAAATACTAGTCGTATTTATGCAAAGTTTGGACGTGAAATATATGTAGCTGCGAAGCAAGGTGAGCCGGATCCAGAATCAAACCAAGCTTTAAAAGTTGTACTAGAGCGTGCGAAAACTTATAGTGTACCGAAACATATAGTTGATCGTGCGATTGAAAAAGCAAAAGGTGGTTCTGAAGAAAGTTTTGATGAGCTTCGTTACGAAGGTTTCGGACCAAATGGATCAATGGTAATTGTTGATGCACTTACTAATAATGTAAACCGTACAGCTGCAGAAGTTCGTGCTGCATTTAGTAAAAACGGTGGTAACCTTGGAGTAACAGGTTCAGTATCATATATGTTCGATGCAACGGCTGTAATTGGACTTGAGGGGAAGACTTCTGATGAAGTTCTTGAAATCTTAATGGAAGCAGATGTAGATGTTCGCGATATCTTAGAAGAAGACGACGCTGTAATTGTTTATGCTGATCAAGACCAATTCTATGCAATACAAGAAGCGTTTAAAAACGAAGGTATTACGGAGTTTACAGTAGCTGAATTAACAATGTTAGCGCAAAATGATGTAACTCTTCCAGAAGATGGTCTTGCAAAGTTCGAAAAAATGTTAGACGTTCTTGAAGATATAGAAGATGTTCAACGTGTTTACCACAATGTAGATTTAGGTGAATAGTAGCTTAGCAACAATAAATAGAATGAATTAAGATAAACGTGTTCATTTAGATGAATTAATTTTCATCTGTATGAACGCGTTTTTTGTTTTTTTTGATTAAGCATTTGGCCAGGATTACTCTTAGAATTTATTTAATCCATAATTGCCAAACAGGAAAATATGAATAGTACAGAGAATAGTATTGTTAGTCAATAATTGCTAAAGGATTTCGAATATTATATTCAATTTGAGGAGATCTATACAAATGGATAAATTATTAAAAAACGGGTACAAAGCATTTAAGTACGCGGCTCTTAGAATTGGTGTATTTTTGTTAGTTTTAGCAACTCCAGTAGGTATTTTAATGAGCTTTAATGCTAATGCTGACGAGCGACAAGAACAAGAAATAAATTATTATGAACAATCCGTTGGTGAGAAAGGATTGAAGTTAGAGGAGCAACGAAGAAATTCAGTCATACAAATTAAAAATAGCTCAACAGGCTTTGAAACCATTGCTAGCTGTGATGCGGACTCAAACTCGGAATGTGAATAAAATTATACTTAGAGTTGAGGTAATACATATTCTTGATTTTAATTATGGAGGAGTAAATTATGGAAGAGACGATTAATCAAAATAGCTTCACTCATAGGGAGCTTGCTGCTTCATGTTTTAATAAAGTGTGGGATTTACTTGAATTAGAAAATAGATCTCAAAGTGAAACAGAGGAAATGGTTCATTTATGTCATAGCTCATTTTGGCATTGGACAAAAGTAGAGAGCCATACACCAAGAAATATATCGATCGGATATTGGCAATTGTCACGAGTGTATGCTGTTATAGGGCAAGGGGAAACGGCTTTAGATTACGCAAAAAAATGTGTGAAGATTAGTTTAGAAGCAGAAGTAGAGCCATTCTACATAGCATATGCATATGAGGCTTTATCAAGAGCGTATGCAAAAATAAATCAGTCTACTGAAAGCTTAGCTGCTAAAACTAAAGCGTATGATTATGTAAAAGAAGTAAAGTTTGAAGAAAGTAAAGATATGTTGCTAAAAGATTTAGATACAATTTAATCGAATTTGTTTTAGTAATTAGGCTAGTTGATTTGGGAAGAAACTACAGATGACTTAAAAAGGAGAGCTCAAAGTCAGAGTACTTTTGAGTTCTCCTTTTTTGTATAAATTTTTTGGCGAAAATGCATAGATTAAAGGAAGGAAAAAAGATTAAATACATAAAAAAACCACAAGGAAAAAAATTATCACCTAGTGGATTTTCTTCATTTATAACGGTCTTTATTGAGAACGTTTTTTTAGATAACTTTTAAATCGTATATACTTGAAATGACCCATTTATTTTTTATTTTAACAAGATCCATTGTTACATTACATATATTTCTACCGTTTTTATATTTTCCTTCAGGCTTTATCCCGTCAACAAATGTTATTTCGTATTTTATATTTACCGTTGTTTTTTGATCTTTCTTATTTAAATGAATGACAGATAAATTATCACCGATGAATTTTGCATCAATTACGTTAGACATTATCTTAGTAAAGTAGTAAGAGTGATTGCTGATTTTTAATGAATCTATTACAACAGAGTTATAAATCTCAACATCTTTCCACTTTAAAGCTGTAATGTAGTTTCTTACAGAATTTTGAACATTTTGTTCAATTATGAATTCTGTAGATGCTTCATCGTCCAATCTCTTCTGTTTTTCTTTTTCAATAGATTGTTTTAATGTTAATATAATAATGATGGATATTCCAATAATTACCAAATATAAAATGAGTGGTTTTTTTGTCATATAGGACCTCTACGAGTATAAATTAATTTGGACGATTACTAGCTTGAATTTATTAAATTACTTGATGGCTTGAAAACTAGAAACAATGTTTAAATTATTTATAAAAATAAAAATGGCTTTAATCAAAAAAATCGCAAGATGTAATGATTACATCTTGCTTTAAAACTGGTTATTAAATGGGGGTGCATTTAAAAAATACTAATGAAGTTATTAGTCGTTAGTATCGTTTAATTGCTTGTACTAAAATCATATCATTCTGTTTGACTTTTTTGTATTGGGAAAATTTTTTGAATATAATTTGTCTGAAAAAAAACGAAAAAGTATATTAATGTGTCGGAAAATCTAATAAAATTTAATTATTAAGAGAAAATTAAAAATATTAATATAAGAAATTAATAGTTTCTAGTCATATAAATATCTATTTTAAATAAAGGTGAACAGGAGATTTTATTATGGATTATGGCATGATGATCTTTCATCATCGAAAAAAATTAGGATGGACCCAGGAGAAATTATGTGAAGGAATATGCTCTGTTTCACATTTAAGTAAAATTGAAAACGGTACAAAAGAGGCTGGTATAGAAACGATTGAATTGCTTTTAAAAAAGATGCGAGTTGAAATAGATGCAAATGATAGTATAGATGAAGTGACGGGTCAACTTAAACGATTATGGAATTCAATCGAACGAGCTGACTATGATTCTAGTAAAATACTGTTTGAAGAATTGATTGGTAAAGAGGAAAGTATAAATTATACTAATATATCAAATGATTTTTGTATTACAATTTGGAGATATTATATTTTTGTTGAAGATCTTAAAATGGCAAAGAAAAAATGGAAACAACTTGAGGTAAAAAAGAAGAAATTTTCCCAATATGAAACGATAAAATATTTGTTTACACTATCAATATATTACATAAAAGAAAAGAGATATAATGACTCTCTTCTAGTAATGGATGAAGTACAAGAAATTACGCCAAACCTCGAGATAGATTTCCAGGAATATTGCTTCTATAGAGCTTTAGTATATAGCTTTATTAATCAGACTTCCTTATCTATGTATTTTTGTAATAAAGCAATTCCTATTTTTCTACAAAATAATAATATTAAACGGATCCTTGATGCAAAAATGTTACTTTCACTTCAATTAATTAAGAGCAAGTTATTAGATCGAGCCGAGCAATTTCTAATTGAAATACTAGATTCTTCTGTCATATTAAGTGATAAAACAATACATATGAGTGCTTTACATAATTTAGGCTATTTATACTACCATTCTAATCAACATAAGAAAGCAATTAAATATTACCAAGAATATTTATCTAATATTCAAGAGGACACAGAAGAGTATTTTTTGGTCATTTCAAACATCGCGAATAATATGATGATTATAAATGATTACGAGACGGCTACTAAGTTGTTATGTAAGAATCTCTCTAAAATAAAGGATAAAAGTAGTGCATCCTTTATTCGAATGAAGGTTTTATTACTAGAAGCAAAAAAGGACGAAGCAAATTTAGTTACATATTTACGTGAAGTTGGCTTGCCATTATGGGCTCAAACCAATGATCATGAAAAATTAATTAAATACTATGATCTTGTTACAGAATACTATGAAAAACACGAATCGTTAGAAAAACAAAACATGTTATATAAAGAATACAATAGCACGCTATTAAAAATGATCGAAAGCAGGAAATAACATGATGAAAAGACTATTCAACATTATAACAATATTGTGTTTGTTCACTGTACTATCTATTAATTACGGTCCTAATTTAGTTTCTGATGGTTCGGAGACCTCAATTGTTTCAGATGATTTAGGAACACAACTTTATTCGGATGAAATTGATCAAAGTGAGTCTACAGATGATGGGTTCCAACCATATGATCGATCTAATCGTTCATATGCAGATGAGCCAATTCATCCTAAGGTAGAAAAATTATTATTTATTAGAACTAGATAAATCTATAAATAAGTATCATACATTTTGTGTGGTACTTTTTTTATTAGGAGGTTGGAATGCTGTGTCCTTTGAACAATGTTATAAAGTGTATAAAAGTATGAAGGATTTTAATAAAGGATGGTATATAGCTGGTGGATGGGCAATTGACCTTTTCATAGAAAAACAAACGAGAAATCACCATGATATTGAAATAGCCATTGCGCGTAAGGATCAACTATATCTTAAAGAATATTTACATAACTGGACGTTTAATAAAGTCATTAAAGGGGAATTATCAACTTGGGAGAATGAATATTTAGAGCTACCTACTCATGAAATACATGCCAAAAATGATAAGACAAAAGATGAATTAGAAGTTTTATTAAATGAAATCGAGTTAAATGATTGGAAGTTTAGAAGAGATGAATTGATTACTTGTAAGCTTGACAGATTTTATCGTGTTACAAATGAGGGGATTCCTTACTTGAATCCAGAAATAGTGCTTTTATATAAGGTTAGAAATACAAGAGAAAAAGATCATCAGGACTTTAAAAACGTGAAAGATTATTTGTCCTTTCACAGTAAAGCATGGTTACGTGAAGCAATCTTGATACATCAACCTAATCATGAGTGGCTTGAAGATTTAATATAAAAAGTTGTAGGAGTGAGCATAGATGGAAGTATTGATTAGACCAGTAGAAATAAATGATGCTAAGGCACTTCATCGCATATGCACCCAAGAAAATGTTTTTCCATATATGATATTTCTACCTAGTATGCGAGTAGACATGATGGAAAATAGAATTAGAAACTTACAAGCAAACGAATATGAATTTGTCGCAGAATGTAATGGAGATGTAGTAGGGTTAGTTGGTTTAGTGCAAAGAACAGGTCGCAGGTCTCATGTGGGAGATTTATTTATCGCAACTGATGGAAATCATCATAATAAAGGAATTGGAAAAGCATTGCTTACGAGAGTATTAGATTTGGCAGATCATTGGTTAATGTTAGAAAGAGTAGAGCTAGGAGTATTGGAGACAAATCCTAAGGCACAAGCGCTATATGAAAAGTTTGGGTTTAAAGTTGAAGGTGTTAAAAGAGGGAATATAAAAGCAAATGGGCAATTTGTTAATGAAATAATGATGTGCCGATTTAGGCCAGGTGGTCCGATTCAATAATAGTTAGTAATTGCATAAAATCAGTTTCGATTTGGGGAGTTAAACAGACTTAAATCAAAACGTATGATATGAGCTAATTCATTAGATGAGTGAAGTAAAAATGAAAAATATTTGTACATAAAATTGGACCGGGCAGTAATTACCCGGTCTTTCCTACTTTTAAGTAGTTTAGTATAGGCTATTCACTTCATTAGCAGCCCGTATACCAGACTCAATTGCACCTTGAATCCAAGCGTGGGACCTTGAAGTATGTTCACCTGCAAAGTGTAATCTGCCTTCAGGAGAAGAAATATAAGAATTCAGTTCTTCTTCTTGCCCCGGTTCAAAAAATGTAAAGGCACCAACAGAAAATGGATTTTGACTCCAGCTAAAGGACGTTCCAGTTACAAATTCAGAATAAACTTGGTTCCCCCAAATCTTAGACAAATCCCTTAAAGCATAATGAATACGCTCTTCTTCAGTTAAGGCACTCAATGTTAGCGCCTCATCTGCCCACGTATAGCTTGCCTTGACAACTGCTGGACCTGAGGTGCCAATTCCAGTACTAGGATAGAGTGAAAGTCTGGTAGGCAAATCGGTTGTAGACATACCACCGAATTGACCATATTTCTCCCAAAATCTACTTTTAAATTCAATTCCAATTTTTGTTGCAGACATGTAGTTTATTTCGCGAATTGCTTTTCGTTTGTAATAAGAAATCGAATGAAATGGTTCAATTTCCACAAATCTTAAGAGTGAAAATGGTATAGCTATAATGGCAAGGTCTGCGTTCATAATGTATTGGTTTGCAGTTGTATTGTCAGTTGTTTGGATTGTTAGGGAATTACCATTTTGAATAATTTTAGTCAGTTTATAATTTAATAGTATATTATCCTTTAATTGAGGAAGAAACGCTTTAGGTAAAAGATCCATTCCACCTGTTATTTCATAAAATTTCGTTGCCGATTTAAAAGTGACCTGTTCCCTCAATACTTCTAAAAAGGACATTCCCATAAATGCTTCAAAATCAAGGAGCACCCCAATCATATCAACTGCACCTACAGAAAAGTACGAATTTAAAAAAGAACCAAATGAAATATTACCATACCTTTTTTCGACTATTTCCCAATTAGTCGATTGATTTTGGTTAATAAAATTGATAAATGGCTGTAAAGCTTGGTCCAATAACACATCTGAAGTTTTTCCTTTTTCGTTTGGTGCTACTGGATAATTTAATATATCAGGATTGCTTTTATAGTTAGTTTGATTTGTTTTTATTCCATTTGCATAAATGATATCGTTTCGGGTTTCATTAATAAATTCATTTACTGGCAAATTGAATTTTCTAATATACTCTAAAGTTAAATGATGAACATTTGGGATTCGTAATGGACCAGCATTTAAATAGAGCCCATTACTAAACGGAGCACGTAAAGTATAAGCACGACCACCAATTCGATCATTTGCCTCAATAATTGTGACATGGTGTCCTGCATTCTTTAATAATGAAGCTGCGGTCAAACCAGCCATTCCAGCGCCTACGATAATTACTTTTTTTGAGGATTCAGTTTTTCTAAGGCCGTTTTGAATGATTGAAATCATTTGATCAGTTGTTAGTGGAGAACTTGTCATATATTCTCCTCCTTTACAATTCCTTCATTACATTTTATTCGCATTCAAGAGAACGTATGTAATTGATTTGAATTTGAAGGTATGACTAGTTTCAGTTGGAATTATAAATCATTTTATTAACAATTAAAGGAGAATACTGTCTAAAAATCTAATAATTATTAATGGATACCTCGTACTTTATTTACTTTCATACTTTGGTCGTAGACAGATTGATACTGCAGGATGTTATCTAGATTTTTTAATTTCCATAAAATGTGATTATTAGAAGTTTTTAATTGGAGGTTAAAAAATGAAAAAATTTATTATTTCTGCTTTATTAATGATTACCTCGGTATTCGTTCTTGCGAGTTGTTCAATTTTTAACAATGAAAAGGTAAAAGAAGAAACTGTTTCTATTCATAAAGATCAAGCTAAAAAATTGGATGTTAGTTTAGATTTAGGTGCTGGAATCATGAATGTTTCTAAAGGTACAAAAAATTGGGTAGACGGAACGATCGAATATAACAATAAATATTTTAATCCGAATGTATCATATAAGCTCAAAGATTCCACGGGAGAAATAAGAATAGATCAATCTAAAAAGCATTTTCCAAAAGTGAAAATTGGTAAATTAAAGAATGAATGGAATTTGAAGCTTTCGAATAAACTTCCGATTGATTTAGATGTTAATACTGGCGCATCAAAAACAAATCTTGATTTACGTGGACTAGATTTAAATGATTTAGAGATAGAGGCTGGAGTCGGGGAGCTTAATGTTAATTTAGGTGGAAACTGGAAAAAAAGCTTCGAAGCAAATATTGAAACAGGGGTTGGAAAAACGACCATCGTGTTACCTTCTGATGTGGGTGTAAAGATAAATTTAAGTAAGGGAATTGGCAAAACGAATGTAATCGATTTAATTTCAAAAGGAAATGGTGTTTATGTTAATGAAGCGTATGAAAACGCTGATGTTAAATTAACAATAAATGTAGATTTAGGTGTAGGAGAGGTAAACTTTAAAGTAGATTAATATAAAATCAATTTGAAAGTAATAGAAAAATAGTTTCATAAAAACTTTTATCTCTAAGGAGGAATTCAATGCTAAAAAATGCAGTTGAATCAGTTATTGATTGTATGGCATCAGGTAAGGGGATGTCTGATATACAAAGAATACAAACAGAACATCGTTTTAAATTAGTTGAGTTTTGGAATATAGAAAAGGGTAGTAAAGTATTAGAGATAGGCTGTGGTCAAGGAGATACGACGGCCGTTTTAGCATATATTGTCGGGGAAAATGGATTTGTTCATGGAATCGATATTGGCCCACCAACATACGGCAGTCCAGTTTCATTAGGAGATTCAGCGGACTTCCTATTACAATCCAATTTAGGTAAACAACTAAAGATAGAATTTGAAATTGATATATTATCACCAACTGTTGATTTCCATGAAGATGAGTTTGATTATATTGTAATGTCTCACTGCTCATGGTACTTAAAATCACATGAAGAATTTACTGCAGTCTTAAAAAAGATTAAAAAATGGGGTAAAAAATTATGCTTTGCCGAATGGGATACAAGAATTAGCTCAATTGAGCAGTACCCGCATTTACTATCTATTTTAATTCAAGCTCAGTATGAGTCATTAAAACAAAACAGTGAATCAAATATTCGCACCCTTTTTACTCCAAATGATATGAAAAATATTTGTAAAGCTTCAGGGTGGAACATAATGAATGAAACATCTATATTCTCTCCAAAATTACAGGATGCTAGATGGGAGATTAATAAGACTTTGGCGGATATCGATATTGAACTCAATAATTTTGAAAATATGCCTAGTAAATTAAATGGACTAATTCGATCAGAAGTAAAAATGCTAGAAGAGTCTATTACTTCCAATGAAATCAAACCTTTATCGATATTTGCATTTGTAGCGGAATAAAACTTCAAAATCAAAAATGAAAAAGCATCTAGATTCTAGATGCTTTTTTTACTATTGAGGATGATAATTCCTTTGATAAATGTATGGATAGCTTGGATAGTAATATGGAAACAAGTATATTGATACAACGGAAGAAAGTGGGACAGTGACCTTTTTATATATTCGGTATCTAGGGAGAAAAGTTTCGCCGCTGTTTTGTCTTACTTCAAAAAAACGCGATTCCGGTGCGGCGAGGTCTTCAGGGACGAGTAATTCCGCGCTACTCGAATTGTTATCTAATAAAATTCCTTCTAATAAAGCTCTTTCAGAAGTTTGAAACACTACATGGCATAGTTTATATTTTTTGCATTTATCTTGCATATTTCGAATATGTGGGTGTTCCATGAAATCCCTCCCATTTGTACTCATTACTAAATGTATGATTTCAGATAAAGGACTAGAATATTGTCCAAACTAATTAATGATAAGAACAATGAAAAAAAAGAACAAGATGTTTCCAAGATGTAAATTTTTTGCATTTAAAGTAAAAACGTTTAGTAATTCAGTACCGAGCAATCTATAATTTTTCTAAGGAAATATTAAAAATCCAAAAATAAAGTTTAAGTAAATAAAACTAAAAACATAAATTATGAATTTAGGTGAGGTAATTGCAAGGGAAAGTATTAATTGTAGATGATGAAAAAAGTATTGTAGATCCATTAACTTACGCATTTCGTAGAGAAGGGTTTATCGTAGAAAACGCATTTAATGGAAAAGAAGCATTAGATAAGATTCCAGATTTTAAACCAGATATTTTAATATCGGATATTATGATGCCTGTAATGAACGGTTTAGACTTATGTAAACAAATTGGAAATAAAGAAGGACTTGGCATTATTTTACTTACAGCTAAGGATGATATTATTGATCGAGTTTTAGGATTAGAGTTTGGAGCCGATGATTATATAACAAAACCGTTTGATATTAGGGAATTACTTGCTAGAACTAGATCTTTACTACGAAGATTAAAAAAACAATCAACACCTGATGAAAAAAAGAGCATTTCAATTAATAAGCTTCAAGTAATTCCTGCTCAAAGAAAAGTGACTGTTGATGGAAGCAATATAGAACTAACACCTAAAGAATTCGACCTTCTTGTTTTATTAATTTCAAATATGGATCGAATTTTTAGCAGAGATGAATTATTAGATTTAGTATGGGGAATGGAGTATATCGGTGGAACGAGAACTGTCGATATTCATATCCAACGTTTACGTAAAAAGCTTGGTAATTCTTATCAACATTTAATTCAAACTGTTTTTGGAGTTGGATATAAGATATCTAGTGAAACTAAATGAAACTAAGTATTAAAGTTAAATCGAGCTTGTTTTTAGCTATGCTATTAATTGGAACTGTCATTGTCTTAAGTATATTAGTCTTACAGGGGATAAAACAAAATCAGCAAAAACAAACTGAAGAAACACTTGCTAGGCAAAGTAAATTAGCAAATGTATATGTAAAGCAAGTTTATTTAAGTCAAACAACAGAAAATCCTCAAGATTTTTTTAAACAATATGGTCGGGAAATTGCTAGACAGATTGGGATTATTAGTAGTCTTCATGTGACAATTTTTAATATGTCTGGAAAAGTTGTAGGAGATTCTCTTCCATTAGAATCTACAAGAAATGTAAGGGATACATTAAGTTATGCGTTAAAAGGTAAGATTGCATATCAGGAGAGCGGTGATACATTATCTTATTTTGCACCAATTTATAATGCGAATCATCAAATTGGGGTAGTTCAGTTTGATTATTCATTAATTAATAGTAAGAAGTTTTATGATAATACAATTAAACTCTTTATTAAAATTGGTTTAATAACTACAATTCTTAGTTTTATCATTGGATATTTCTTTTTTAATTCTCTTGTTATGAGTATTTTAAAACTTAGAAAAGTAACGGAGGAAATCCAATTAGGAAACTATCCAGACCGTTCTACTTTAAGTCGAAAAGATGAATTGGGTTATTTAAGCCAAGCAATTTTCTACATGAGTAATGAAATTCAAAATAATATAAAAGGCATTCAACAAGAAAAGGAAAATCTGCAATTAGCTGTTGAAAAGCTTAAAGTTTTAGAAAAACAACAAAAGCAATTTATTGGATCGATTACACATGAGTTTAAAACCCCACTGACCGTAATTAGGGCTTATATTGATTTATTAGACATGTATTCAGATGATCCAAAATTATTAGAAGAAGCAATTAGTACAATAGGTAAAGAATCACTTCGTCTTTACGATATGGTTGAAAAAATATTAAAGCTAGCAGAGCTTGAAAAATATGACTTTGAAATTGTAAAAGAAAAAATTGATGTTTATTCCCTTTTAGAAGATCTCTGTTTAAGAATGAAAGGGAAAATGACTAAGTTTGGTTTATCTATCCGTACAAATTTTGAACACGCAACGATTCTTATTGATAAAGAAAGCTTTACATTAATCATTATGAATTTATTAGATAATGCCATTAAATATAATAAAACAAATGGTGAGATATACGTTTCGAATAAGATTGAAAATAATCGTTTAGTTATGAATATATCAGATACGGGTATTGGTATTTCTTCGGAATTAGTGGATAAAATATTTGAACCATTTTTTACTGTAAATAAAGATCGTTCTCGCCAATCAGGAGGATCTGGTTTAGGGCTTGCTTTAACAAAGGATTTAATTGAAAAGCAAAATGGTACGATTCGTGTTGAATCGAAAGAAGGTAGCGGATCAAATTTTATCATTACATTTCCGTTAGCGGAGTAAAAGTTTACAAATTTGAAACATGATATGTCAAAAATAGAAACATTCTAAACGTATCATAAAATTTGTACGAATGTAGGAAGGTGATGTGATGTATAAAAAGTACATGATTAAAGTATTTTTTCTAGTTAGTACAATACTATTAATATCTGGATGTCAAAGTCAAAATGAAGATATAGTAATTGAAAAAAAACATAAAAAGATTACTGTATTAACAGGAAATGAAGAGGTTGTAACAAACGAGTTAGCCCTTGAGAAAATAGATCGTTATGAGGGTATTCGCGGGACGGATTGGTTGGATGATCATACAATTTTAACTGAGCAAAAAAATACGAAATTACCAAAATCAGTAATGACAGATAATGGTGATTATACTTATCATATTAATTTATTCTCATATGATCTAAACACAAACAAATCAAAAGTATTAGCAAGTGAGGAGCATGATCAAGTAGGTGCCGTTATTTCACCTGATAAAAAGCATATTTTTTATAAGCAAACAGAGGATGGAAATTCTGGTACAGGATTTATTATAAATTCTGAAGGAACTGGGAAGGTTAAAGTGTCAGAGCCGGATACCATCTATGCATTTGCGACAGAAGGACGATGGATCGACAATCAGACTATCATTTATTCAACAATATTTCAGCAAATGTATTCAGCTGATTTAGATGGACAAGTAAAAAAGATTGATGCGAACTCTGATAAAGTTAATTTAATAAGGAAAAAATACAACGAGCAAAAAGTTGAATGGGTTATCCCATCACTAGATCAAAAGCAATTCGCTATTGTTAGAAAAATTACTCCAACCAAAAGAGAGTTGTTTATTACCGATGAAAATGGAAGAAAAACTGTATCGTTAGCTACTGGAACTCAAATTTTCGGTGCAGGTTGGTCGCCAAACTCCAAAACATTAGCTTTTTCTGTAATTTCAGAAGATAAGGGAGAAAGAGGATTATTCGTGATCGATGTCAAATCTAGAAAGATAACACAATTATCGACTGATTTAGACGAGATTGCTGGGCCAATTACTTGGAGTCCATCCGGTAAAAAAATATTGGTTTCTAAAGTGATGTTAAAAGATAATCTAAATGAATTTGTGACTTATGTATTAACGTTGAAAAATTAAGAAACGAAATAGTTTCTCATATAGAAAGTGAGAGAAAAACTCACTTTCTCTTTTTTCACTTTAGGAAAGTATAATTTGGCAGCAAGGAGTCATACTCTACGTGGTGACCAATGTTAGGAATAAAGTATAAGTGCTACTACGCCTCTGCCTTCGCTTATGCCCGGTCAGTCGACGAGTTTTCTATATGAGTATTTTGAGCGATTTTATGTAATATCTTTGTCTAAATGTAGTAGGTGAGGCTCAGGTATCCATACTAAAAAGAAATAGATTTTTTTATTGAACTAATAATCGAAAATATATTTCTAGCAAAGATATAAAAAGGAGAAATAAAAACATATGAGGAGTCGGAAGGATAAAAATACTGAAAAAAGAAATAGTAAAAAAATAGTAATATGGTTTATGATATTAGTCCTATTTGGATGTATATCAGGATTTAGTTATTTTGTTTATAAGAAAGTTTATGAAGAAAGCAACTTAGTAAAACATGAGACTGAAAATAAAGTAGTAGACAAACCAAAATCGATTAAGAAGCCAGCTATAAAGCCACCAGTTCAAAAGCCAGAAAATAACAATACGGCAAAACCAAAAAACATAGAAACGACTATAAAAATTAGTGCAGCTGGAGATTTTACACTTGGCTCAGATGAGGATTTTCAATATATTAATTCTTTTCCAGCAGAAGCAAATAAAAATGGATTAGCTTATTTTACAAAAGGACTAAATAATATCTTTAAACAAGATGATTTATCAACTGTTAATTTAGAAACGACGTTAACGAATTCAAAAATAAGAGCATCTAAAACATTTCGTTTTAAAGGTAATCCTTCTTATGCCAAAATATTAACTTTAAGTGGTATTGAAGCGGTCAATGTAGCAAATAACCATAGTCATGATTATATGCAAAAAGGTTTTGAAGATACGATTAACAATTTGAAAAAAGAAAAAATAGGTTATTTTGGTTATAACGACCAATATGTAACAACGATTAAAGGGATTAAAGTTGCTGCACTAGGCTATGAAGGCTGGAATGATTCACCTGACTTAAGGATTAAAATTAATAATGATATACAAAATTTAAGAAAAAGTGGTGTCAAAATTATTCTAATCCATTTCCATTGGGGAATCGAACGAGACTACGTACCGAATAGTACTCAAAAGAATTTAGCTCATTATGCAATCGACCATGGAGCGGATTTAATAGTTGGCCATCACCCACATGTTGTTCAAGGAATTGAAGAGTATAAAGGGAAGTTTATTGTGTATAGTTTAGGGAATTTTATGTTCGGTGGTAATAAAAATCCAAAAGATAAAGATACATTTGTTTTCCAACAAACTTTTCATCTAAATAATGGGATACTTACAAATCAAAAAGAAATAAGAATTGTTCCATTTTCAATTTCTTCAGTATCTAGCCGAAATAATTATCAACCATTATTTTTAAAAGGCCCTGAAGAACAAAGAGTTAAGAAAAAAATAATTTATGTTTCAAATAAGATACACGGATCCAATTGGACTCAATATGAAAAATAAATGAGAGCAATCCTTAAAAGGGTTGCTTTTTGTATGTTGAAATATAAAATGGTCAAACGTATATTAAGAGAATCTTATTGATAATATAATTCATTTTATTTGATCTATTTATGATTTTAAATGTTAATTTGTTTGAGCAGTTTTATAATATCAACAAACTCTAGTAATTGTTTATTTTAGAAGTTAAAAATATTTAATTGCTAAATTTTAGATAAACAAGTTCAAATGATTATTATTATAAGTTGATGTTCTTACTTAATTAATCTACATACTGATTAACTAGCTGTTATGCTACTCTAAGTAAAGGATATTAAAGTAGGTTTTTAGTGTAACCATTTTTGTTGAATAAGTTGATTGGAACGGAGGGTTGTTCGACTCCTATGGGAAATGCGGGAAGGCTGAGACCCCACAGGAACGAACGTGACGAGGAGGCTCAGGTCTCGCCCCATGGAAAGCGAGCATCCCGTAGTGGAAATCAACATCACTCTACTCCTTTTACGAAAATTTGATAATTAATTGACTAGGCTATTTTTCAATAGCGTAAGCAATCCGATAAAAGATTGTTTTTTTAGTAAACCATGATTTTTCAGATCAAAAGTTATAGGTAAAAGTTCTTATTTAAAATGATAATGCTATTTTTTGGAAGGAATTTATTCTTTTATAACGAATCAAAAGAATAACCTAATAGTAAGTTGATTGCCAAATAAAATTTAGGAGGAATAAGAAATGAATCTACAGTTTATTGAATTCCTTAGTATTATTTTCGTATCCTTGATTTTATCTGTGTGGGTAGAGGTTAAAATGCAAAATAAAACACACAATGTATTAGCTACAATGTCAATTGCATTTAATATTAACCTATTCATCCTAGGCATTGCGAGTATTTGGTGGATCCTTCATGCTAGTGATAACGCAAGTATAATTTTAGGTATTCAATTATTATTAGCAGCATTTTTCGGAATTTTATTAATTAATATCGGAGTATTCTTTTTTGTTAGAAATAGAGTAGTTTCGTAAATTTATTATGCTCGATCAGGTTGTTTAGTTTTACATAGACCTTAATTTAAATCAAGCATTACTCTATTTTAAAAGAGTAATGCTTTTTAATTTTACAGCATTAACGAGTAGAAAATAAGGAGAAATCATGAAATTATACATTAGAAAAATGACAGAGTCTTACGCTACTGAAATTCTTAATTGGAATTATGCCCCACCTTACGATTTTTATAATAATGAATTAAGCAAAGAAGGACTAGATGAACTAGTAAATAATGAGTATTTAGCAGTAATTGATCAAGATGAGAACTTAATTGGCTTTTATTGTATTGGTCAGTCAGCTCAAGTACCAAAAGGCAACGAGTTTGGCGTTTATGAAAAAAGGATGGTTGATATTGGATTAGGAGTTAGACCAGATTTAACAGGGAAAGGATTTGGGAGTGAATTTTTCAAGTTTATTCTTGAAAGAATTCATGAAACGACTAATCTTTTTACACTGAGATTAACAGTTGCTAAGTTTAATAAAAGAGCAATTCGACTTTATGAAAATTTTGGATTTAAAGCGGAAAATGAGTTTTGTACTGAGCGTGCTGAATTTATAACAATGATTAGTGGAAACTAAATATTCCCCAGACTTTAATAAATTGTCTGGGGAATAAAGCTTAGCTCATAAACTCACTTACTATTAAATCATAACGGTATGGTGTGACTTCTTCATTAAATGTAAACACAGTATCTGCTTCATCTTTATTTGTTACAAGTTCACCCCTGGCAACAGCATGTAACTCTAATAGTTCATAAAGAGAAATACTATTCTTTTCAGTCATAGCTTCAGTTAGTATTGCTAAACTATTCGAATTACTTTTTGCGTTGTTATAGTACTCTAGATTGTCTTGTAAACCTAAATCACACCAGATAATTTTCTGTTCGAAAGTGTCAAAAATTAGTGGAATACATATTTTTTGATCATTTGCTAGATCGAAGCGATCCATTACAGTACTAGGCTCAAAAACCTTACCGGACTTGAAATCGTCTCTTAGCATCCATCCAGCAAAACAACTAGGTAAATTACAAAATGAATGATCTGAAAAACTATTTACACTTAATACAACATAACGAATCCCATTATTTTTAAGTGTAGGAATATGGCAGTCTATGAACTCACTAGCCCCTTTAGGAGCACTTGTGAAATCACCACTGTGATAACATTTAAACTGTTGATTTCTTAGCTCATAGTAAGAGATATCACTTATATAATTAAAATTATCATCGTAAAATACTGCACTTAAATCAATATCGACAGTTCCTGTATGTACTCCATCTACATCGCCTTCTTTCCAATAAAGAAAGAATCTAATAATATCACCTTCACCAATCGGAACATTTGAACCTCGAGGGATTGTTCTAAGTGACTTACTTGCCGAGCGCAATCCATTAGGTAATGTAAAGTTACGATAGGATTCATCGATCCATACTTTGCCAAGAGATTCTTTAACAGAAAAACGTTCGGACAAAGTTTTTTTAACAATATTTAAAACAACATCGATTATAACTTCACTAAGTTTTATTATTTTATTTTCAATTGCATAGAGTTTCGCAACATTTCCTTTTGGAAAAAAGGTGCGAATTCTTCTCTCATCATTCCGTTTATTATAATGATTCCAAAGACTCAATAGAACCGGAGTTGAAACATCCTTACAAACGATTGAAAACTGTGAAACAATATATCGCTGATCATTTTCTTCAGTAAATGAACGTAAAACAAAATCTAGTTTTCTAGCAAACTCACCAGGACGTTTTATTAATTCATTAGTTAATTTAGTGAGATTCTTTTCACTTATGTATTTAGTGATTTTACTTTGGTATGTACTTACTTGCTTTTCGTTTCTAAGGATATTGAATAAATTTGCAGTGTGCGGAAAACGCTTCGAGTATTCACCAGGATGTAGTTTTTCTCCAACTCTTATCCATACGTTGCGTCTTTTAACCATTTCTTCAATTGCATGAGGGATTTCATTTAATAATGAAAGTACGAATTTGCGCTCTTTTCTACTAAATGATTTAAATTTAGTATTCATGCTTAACGATGGATCACCATCACTTAATGCAACACAAAAGCGTAATATATCTGTTGCCGTTTTTAAATAATTTGCGATTTCATTTTCGCTTATTTTTTTTGATTGATACAATAGTTTTAGGACAATAACCATTTTTTCTTTTGATAAAAATAGTTCTGGTAATAAATTTTGTGGTTTATTTTGAGCTAAGAGTACAAATTCAATATCTTCAATGTCCTGGGATTTAAAAGAACCAGTACTGTCAATTAATCTTTTAATAATTAGAATTAAATCATCTTGTTTTGCAAGTTTAATTATCTTTAGCTCTTTTTTATTTCTAAGTGGTGGTCGTTTTTGAATTAAGGTAAGAGGCTGAACATCAAAAATATAATACAACAAGCTATTTATATAAATTTCAGCTTCATCAATTTTCATTACGTCATTAGGAAAGTTTTTGTAAAAAGGAATATGGTCAACATTATAGCCTAATTCATTAGCAATAGTTTCCCTGAAATCTATAAACCAAGCTATAAATTCTTGATCGTTCCATGTTTGTAAAATTTCAATAAGCTCAAGTGAAAAAGTATAACTGAACGCTTCAAGTTGTTTCAAGGCTGTTGCAAGTAATGGTTTTGGGAGGTTGTTTTCTTGTTTTTCGATATAGAGGGAATTTTTTCTTCGGAAAAGGATGTTTGTTTGATTCAATTATTGCCTCCAAATTTTATAATAAAAAAAACGAGGAAATTATTGAATCTAGAAAAAGTACTTAGAGTACAAACCTAATAGAAGGAAGATTCAATATAGCCTCGTAACCTTATCAATTCTGATAAGGAATACAGGAAAGAGACCCGCTAGATAAATTCTAAATTTGAGTGTAGAAGGAAGCTAAAGTCATAGCCTGTTATATTAGTTTAGTATGTATGAAAGCGTTTTGCAACAAATAACATATTCTTGTTGTTTAAGGAAAATTCATAATGTAAGGGAGTTTTTCGATTTATAATAATTTAATAACTTAAGGAAAAAATAAGTACGTAAAATTTGATTGACATGAAACCAAATGGTTGTATATAATTTCAAACATAACCAAAAGGTTTTATATTAACTAGAAAGAAGGATTGAAATGGGCGTACAAAACCAAGTTGAAGATATTAAACAAACTCTAATATATAATGCACCTATTCAAAAAGTCTGGGAGGTCGTCTCAACATCGGAAGGTATATCTGCATGGTTCATGCCAAATGACTTTAAACCAGTCGTAGGTCACGAGTTTCATTTACAAGGTCCATTTGGTCCATCACCTTGTAAAGTTTTAGAAATTGATGAACCAAATCGAGTATCGTTTACTTGGGATGTTGATGGATGGGTAGTTTCATTTAATTTAAAAGATTTAGGGGATCAAACTGAATTTACGTTAATCCATAGTGGATGGAAAACTGCTGATGAAATTCTTCCAAAACCAAACCAAAAAAGTGGTATAGTACGTGACAATATGAATGGTGGTTGGGCTGGTATTGTTCAGAAGCTTAAAAAGGTTGTTGAAAACTAGTGACCAGTTCTGCACAAAAATATGACGTATTTCAGGCGATAGCCGATCCTACTAGAAGAGAAGTACTTAAATTATTAGCTAATAATGAATTGCCCATTTCAGAGATATCAAGTAATTTTCCAATGAGTCGAACAGCAATTGCAAAACATCTCCATATCCTTTCTGAAGCTGAATTAATTAGTGGAAGAAAAGTTGGCAGAGAAAGAAGATACAAACTACAACCAGAAGCATTTTTAGAGATTAAACAATGGTTATCATATTATGAGCAATTTTGGGCAAATAAATTATCTATCCTTCAGCATCTAGTTGAAAATAACGAAGACCAAAGTATAAAAATAGTTAAATCAAATATAGAAAATAATGAAGAATAATAAAAAACGAATCTTAAGTAGATTCGTTTTTTTTAGCGTTGAAATATATCATAGTCAATTTTAAAAATAGATCACTAAGTAAAATTTTTTGATTAAGTTATAATCTTCGTTGGTGAAGTGTTAGTTATTTATGTTTATGAATCGGTAAGATTTTTAATAAAAAATTAAACCGTTTTTATTTGAACAAGAATTGAGAAGATTTAATTTTTCGTTTGAATTTTTAATTTAATTTCTTCTATTTTTATTATTCTTCTACTATTTTTCTTTATAATCCATGGTTCATTTTTGTAGATTTCTTAATTTTATTGAGGATAAGACTTTTGTGTGAACTTCCTCAAAAAGCTTGTTCTAAAGTTTTTAAAGATAAACTTTTTTAGACGAATAAGTTGATTGGAACGAAAGGGTGCTCGACTCCTGTGGGATATGCGGGAAGGCTGAGACCCCGCAGGCTTGCCGAGGAGGCTCAGGTCTCGCCCCGCGGAAAGCGAGCACCCTGTAGTGGAAATCAACACGATAATACTTATTTAATTGACAACTTTTTTTCAACAGCATGTAAAAAACGAATCTTAGGTAGATTCGTTTTTTTGCATAGACAATTTTAATTATACCTATATAATAAACTAATGTGGCAAAAAAA
Source organism: Bacillus sp. UNCCL81 (assembly GCF_900112535.1). Lineage (NCBI taxonomy): Bacteria > Bacillati > Bacillota > Bacilli > Caryophanales > Bacillaceae > Bacillus > Bacillus sp. UNCCL81. The sequence continues at coordinate 78,078 of NZ_FOMF01000010.1, forward strand.
TATTATGAATGAATAGTCATACTTGAGGAGTTAAGCAATGCATAAAAGTATATATATTTTAGCTATTGCAACATTTGTCGCAGGAACCGTTGAATTTATTATTACTGGTTTACTGTCAATGATTGCAGGAGATTTACATGTTTCAGTTGGTGCGGTTGGTCAACTAGTATCAATTTTTTCAGTAGTATTTGCTTTTGGAGCTCCAATTTTTATAGCGATCACTTCAAAAATAGAACGTAAAAAATTACTATTAATCGCATTATCAGTATTTTTCTTTGGAAATATTCTTTCCATCATTAGTCCGAATTTCGCTGTATTATTAATCGCGCGTATTATACTTGCAGCAAGTTGCTCGGTTGTAATTGTTGTTTCAATAACGACTGCAACAAACATCGTTTCTCCTGAAATTAGAGGTAGAGCAATTGGAGTTATATTTATGGGAATCAGTTCATCTCTAGTTTTTGGTGTCCCTTTGGGTACAGTGATCGGTGAAAACTTCGGTTGGAGAATGACATTTGTATTAGTCGGTTTATTAAGCTTATTGGCTATGCTAGGGATTTATAAATTCTTACCGAAAGTTAAAGGTCAGCCTACAATTCCATTGATTAAGCAAGTAGCAACACTTAAAAATAAACGTATTTTATCAATTCAACTCATTTCTTTTTTACAATTAACAGGACATTTTACAATTTATACTTACTTTACACCATACTTAATGAAAACGATGGGATTATCTACTAACATGATCAGTATTGTTTTACTAGTATTTGGTATGGCAGGGATTTTAGGTGGATGGTTAGGTGGTTGGTCTACTGATAAATTTGGTGGAAGTAAAACATTAGTGTTTAATTTAGGTTTATTAGCTATTTCTATTTTAACTTTAACATTCGCTCCTAGTTCAATAATTAGTTTATTTATTATAGTTGTTCTATGGGGAACGGTATCTTGGTCAATTAGTCCAGCCGTTCAAGATAGTCTAGCGAGAGTAGCAAAAGATTCTGCGGATATTCAAGTTGGTTTAAATAACTCTTTTTCTCATACAGGAATTGCTTTAGGGTCAAGTTTAGGTGGGATCCTAATTACTCAATATACAGTAACAATGAACGCGTTAGTAGGAGGCATTATTGTTATTTTTGCATTACTTTCTGCGATTTATTCTTTTGTTTTAACAAATAAAGTGAATGAGACTAAATTAATATAAAAAATGGAAACGATGCGTTTTTTTGCATCGTTTTTATAATTTATTTTTCAGAATTGGTTATTCTAATAATTAAGTTTTACGGCATAAAACTAATATTAATTAGAAGGTGATTTTTATGGAAAATAAATTAACGCATTATGATGGCAGCGGAATTAATAAAGAAGTATTTGAACAAAATTTTCAACAAGAAGATTTTCAAGTAACTGAAGAAATGAGAACTAACATAAGCGGAAATCCTTATATTTTTGAGTAAGATTTAAAAGCGATACATCCTAGTATCGCTTTTTTATTTATCTTTTTTGAATTTGTCTATGTTATTTAACTCTTTCATCAAATATGATTAATAGAAGAAGGAGGGGAGAAAAATGAGTTCATTTGCAAAAACGCCAAAACCTCCATATTTTGCTGTAATTTTTTGTTCTAAAAGAACGGATAGAGATAATGGGTATAGTAAGATGTCTGACAAAATGGTTGAATTAGCTTCAAGTCAACAAGGGTTCTTAGGAGTGGAAAGTGCTCGAGATCATGAAAAGGGGATAACGGTTTCATATTGGGAGTCATTGGATGCTATTAAGACTTGGAAGGAGCACGCAGCTCACAAAGTTGCGCAAGAACGTGGAAAAAAAGACTGGTATGAATCATTCGCTTTAAGAGTGTGTAAAGTTGAAAGAGATAATTTTTTTGAAATGTAATCATAAGAAAACAGCGATTATGATTGAAATAGATCCAAGATTTAATATTTTTGATGGTTTAGATGTAAATAATATAAAATAATTGGAATAAATTTGAATGAAAATGATAGTTATTATCAATACTATAAATAAGAAAGGGCAACCTTCTAAGTAGGTTACCCTTCATACAATTACATTCCAGCTTCAAATGTTTTACAATCAGTTTCAGCGTTGTTTTTAGCTTGTTTCCCTTTATGGCTCACAACATAAATGGAATCCGCACTACATTTGTTTCCAGAAGCCCAAAATTTACAGTTATCAACTTCGCAAAGTACATCTTTTGCCATTATAAGACACCTCCCTTAATTTTATCTTTTACATTAATAAGGGGATTGATACGTCTATAATTTCTTTTTTTAATGTAAATTAATTCAAGTGAGAACTTAAAAGGCAAATATAAACCTTATCGGAATGCGGTAAGGTTTTTAAAATTGTGCACTCATTTAAATTGGTTAAACATATAGTGATTTGTATATAATAATCTTTAAAACCATATAAGATTGTTGCTCTAATTTCATAAAGTTTAAAGTCCATTAAAAAATAACTTTTTGAAGTCAAAGCGCTTACATGTATTCACCTATAACTTATACATATCTTTTCAGTGAAAAACAGAAAAAGATAAAATTGTATACCAAAACTAGGTAATTATGGTATAATTTCTTGTAAATCATACTAATTAATATCTTTTGGTATACCAAAGTTCAAGAGAGGATGGTGATACAATGTTAAAGTATGTGTTTGGATTAGTAATTTTTTTATATTTATTTTCCTCTTTGTTTCATTTGGATTTACAATTTTTTATTTCTTCTTTTTGTGCCTTTATTGTTCTTCATACGATGTTTACAGTAAAATCACTCGTTAGAACAATAGGAAGTATTTTTTTACTAATAGGATTCATACTTCTTTGGAGAAGCAATGCGAGTATAAAAGAATATATCCTTTCATTCGGTCCAATGCTTGATTTGCTTACGATGTTTGCAGTAATTCCAATATTAGGTTTTCCGGTTAAATTGGGAGGGTATGCAAAGGGCATTCAAACGATCATACAGAAAAAAGTAAAAACATCCGGTCAATTGTACATTATGACATCGGGAATATCATACTTTTTAAGCATGTTTATGAATTTGGCAACTCTCCCAATGACTTACTATTCTATTCAACCATCCTTAAGTCTTTTTTCGATAAAAAAAGAAGATCGATTTATGAGTCGAGCCATTACCCATGGATTTGCGATGCCTCTACTATGGGCTCCTATTACACCAATCGTAGGTATTGTAATTGGCGTAACTGGGGTTAGATGGGGAGCTATTTTGCCATATGTATTACCGTTAAGTATATTGGGGATTGTTTTGGATTGGGTATTAGCAACAAGGAATTCAAGGCAAAATGTTTTGAGAGGACATAGAAATGATTTAGTAAAAGATGAAACAGCTGCTTCACTAGAAGGTGTGGTAACTCAAGGAAAAGTTTTTCATATTTTCATAGCTATTATTCTATTCAATCTCATTATTTCATTTGCAGAACATCTTTTTTCGTATTCTTTTGTTATTATCGTATCAATTCTAGTAATACCGTTTGCGCTTGGTTGGTCTCTTTTCATTAAGCAGCAAAAAGCATTTTTACATAGTTTAAAGGAATATTTTCATTCATATTCTTTTAAAATGAAAGACCAATTTTTTATTTTTTTGTCAGCTGGTTTTTTTATTTCCGTTGTAAAAGGTACGAATATAAATGTAACAGTAAATATAGCAGTCACTCATTTTAAAGATATTGTAGGACCAGAGGTATTTTTAATTCTATTACCACTAATTCCGTTAGCATTTGCGTTTACAGGGCTACACCCTGCAGTAACCTTAACGTTAATGGCTGAAGCGCTAGATCCACAAAGCTTAGGTATATCACCGTATATTTTAACTGTGTCATTACTTGCCGGAGCCATTTCTGCGTTTTTAGTAGGGCCATACAATGCGACGATTGGATTAATGTCGAGCATCGTTAAAGAGAGCTCCTTTAAAGTATCGAATTGGAATATACCATATACAATAAGTTATTTACTCATTGTAATGTTTTATTTGATTGGTTTAGAGTGGCTTATTTAGAAGAATCGAAAGGACAACAGTATGATAGTTGTCTTTTTTTATTGTAAAATTAAGAAATAGCACTGGATCAGTGCTATTTCTATGTAATCTATACAGTTAGTACGTCTGACTTCACTAATTTGGAATGCTGAGAGTCCTCGCTGTTACCTTGGGCTTTTACTATTTCGTATAACTCTTCTAGTGCTGCTTCAATCGTTTCAAATGTCTCAAAGAACTTTACACGAATGTCATTCACGTATTCTTTTCCTTCATACTTTTCGTAAAGTTTAATTTTAATATTGTCATCTAACACTTCGGCAATTGTATATTTAGCTTTTAGTTCGTTAAAAAAGTAGAAGTGGTATGTTTCGATTGCCTTTAATCCCTCGTTATCTACAATAGTTTGAAACGTGTCTTTATTCGTCAAAACAATATACTTACCCATCTTTGCACACTCCTCATCTAATTATGTAGTATTGAGCTAAGGTATTTTGTATACCAAAATTCTATTCATAGTGTAATACAGAAAAAAATATTAATCAATATAATTTTCTGAATTTTTAATAAAAATAATAGAAGGCTATAATAATAAGTTTTTTTGAATTAACAAAACATTTAATGTTAAAGATTTCCAAATAAATAATAGTATTTACTTTCTAAAAAATTCGAATTATAATCAGATTAAATTTTTGAAATTTTAAGAAAATTAAGAAGTTGGAGGGATACATATGCCAAAAGTACGCTTGCATGTAGAAGGAGAAATTATTGAGCAAGAAGTGCGTGATCACGCGAATTTAGTTGTGTTGGCAGGCATCCGTCAATTCCCAAAACTGAAATACGGGTGCGGGATGGGAAAATGTACAAAATGTGCATGTAGAGTGCTAGAAGGAGCAGAAAAGCTTGATCCGCCAAATTGGAAAGAGCAGAAAATGCTAGGCGAAAAGGTTGAAGAAGGCATTCGTTTATGCTGTCAGTTAACAATCAAAGATGATATTGTCATTTCACAAGAAAATATAAACGCCCCAATACCGAAAGTTGCAAAGTCAGTAAATGCACAGTAATTTTTTTGCATAATTTAGGTATACAAAATACCTCTTTAATTTAAAGGTTGAATTCATAGGACGAAAGTTGAAGGTTTTGTAAGCGGATACAACTATGAAAGGGGGTGAAAATATGAAATCATATTTGTTAACTGAGATGACTTGGGAAGAAGTAATGGATGCACTACATACTGTAAAACTAGCAATAATCCCAATCGGTGCACACGAACAGCATGGACCTCACATGGTTGAAAGCTGTGATGCAGTTCTAGCTGAGAAAATGGCTGAGAAATTAGCTGAAAAAATGTATCCTCATGTAATTGTAACGCCTACTGTCAATATGGGAGTTTCACACCATCATTTAAACTTTCCAGGAACCATTTCATTGCAACCGACTACGCTTATCGCAATTTTAAAAGATATGATCGTATCTCTTAAACATCATGGTATTCAAAAATTTTTATTATTAAACTCTCACGGTGGAAATCAGTCAACCTTAAATGTTGCTTGCACCATGTTGTCAGAAGAGCTAGGTTTGGAAATCTATTATGCTAAAACGACTGCATCTGCCAAACTTTCAATCTCAGAATCTATTCACTCGCCATTGTTCGGTCACAGCTGTGAACGTGAAGTGTCAGAAGCACTTTACTTGGCTCCTCACTTAATTAGACCAAATAAAATTACTAAGGGAAGCATCCAAAACGAAGGTAGATGGAAACAACTACGACCTGGTAAAGCTATTCAAGGGTTTTATCGATACGAAGAGATGACGACTAATGGTTGCATTGGGGATGCAACGAAAGCAAGTTACGAAATAGGGGAAAAGATTGTAGGTGAAGCACTCGAAAACCTTTCAAACGAACTCCAAAAGCTATTACATCTAGAAGAATGTAAGTTGTAAGTACCTATAAATGAGAGGGTGGGGTTTATGGATTTAACTGTTGCTCACTGGCTTTATGGTATCATGACACTTGTTGTAATTGTGACTATGTTGTTTCGAAAAGGGGTTGTATTGCCTACCATCATTGGGACCTTTCTTGTTTCTGTTGCTTATAAAGGATCAATTGTTGGTGGATTTCAAGCGTTATTCAACGCAAATCTTGTAGCAGCAAAAGAGCTATTTACCATCTTTTTAATCATCACTTTTATGGTGGCATTATTACATTCCTTAAAAGATACTGGTGCAGATGAAAGAATGATTGCTCCGATGCAGAAGGTGATGAAAAACGGACATATTGCTTTTGCTGTTTTATTAGTTGTCACATACGTCATTTCTTTATTCTTCTGGCCTACTCCTGCCGTTCCGCTTATTTGTACGTTATTAGTACCTGCGGCTATTCGTGCTGGTTTATCGCCAATAGCTTGTGCCATGGTTGTTTCTATTGCAGGACAAGGTATGGCATTATCTTCCGACTATATTATGCAGATTGCGCCAATGCTTACTGCAAAATCAGCAGGTATTCAAACATCAGCTGTGTCAGGTAAGGTCATGATTCTCTCGTTAATTACAGGGGGGGTTGCAATCGCAATTACGTACTTTACTGAACGCAAATCAATCGGTAAATCAGAAAGTGAAGCTTCATTGCAACATTTACAATCACTTGTAAACAAAAACTCTTCCGCAAATGAAATAGCTGCTGCAACAGAAGCTACTGTGGATGATAGAGAGCGTGAAAAATGGGGGAAAATCTTTGCTGTATTAGTCCCTCTATCACTACTAGCAGTTATTATATTCATGTTTTCAACGAAAATTGGTAATGGTAAAATGAGTGGATTTGAAGGAGGAGACGGTGCAGCATTTATCGGTGGTGTTGCAACTATGTTGTTAGTAGTAACATGTGTAGCATTCCGTCGTTTACAAGCTCTTGATAAAATTAGTGAACATATTACAGAAGGATTCGTATTTGCATTTCGTGCAATGGGACCAGTTATTCCAATTGCTGCATTCTTCTTCTTAGGCAGTTCGGACTTTAGCGGTACCATTTTTTCCTTAGGAGAAAATGTAGCAAAGCCAGCTTTCTTAGTTGATTTAGTTCAGGCTGGTCAATCGATCATTCCACATAATTCGGTTTTAACGGCGTTTGGTCTATTAATTACGGGAGCGATTACTGGGTTAGAAGGTTCAGGTTTTTCTGGATTACCGCTAGTGGGAGCTTTATCAGGCGCATTAGCACCGGGAGTTGGTATGGAGCCTGGAACGCTAGGAGCTATCGGTCAAATGGGATCTGTGTGGACAGGTGGTGGAACGTTAATTGCGTGGTCATCATTGGTAGCGGTTGCTAGTTTTTGTGGTGTGAATGTTTTAGAGTTAGCTAGGAAAAACTTACTTCCTGTTGCTACAGGCTTAATAGTCTCTACCATTGTCGCTCTTGTTATATGGTAGAGCATCCTTTTTAAATTTAGAAAAATTAGAAAATTTAATAAAAATATATTTACAAACAAAAAACAATGGGTTACTATAAGGTTAGTTGGTATACCAAATACAAAATACAAATAAATCACTCGATTAAAGTAGTTTTTATAGGTGTTTTAAGTTATTTGGTATACTTCGATTGTTTAACTAAACTATTAAACTACATAAACATATTGGAGGAGGAGTTTGGATGACTAGATTATTATCTAAAGATGAGTTTCGTAAGGAGTTAGAAGAAGCAATTAAAGGGAATCACAGCCAAAAAGCACCTTTTACTGTAGCATGGGCTGAAGGGAAATTAGAGCGTAGTCACTTCGCTCGCTGGGCTGAAAATCATTACCATTATGTTGGACCTTTTGCAGATTACTTAGCTTATATCTACCATAACACTCCAAATTTACCAAAATATGAAGATGCAAAAGATTTCACATTACAAAATATGTACGAAGAAGAAATCGCTGGCGATCGCCATACAGACTTATTAATCCGATTTGCTGAAGCTTGTGGAACTACTCGTGAGCGCGTATTAGATCCTAACAACATGGCTCCTACAACGTTAGGATTACAGAGTTGGTGTTTTGCGGTCGCAGCACGTGAAAACTTCGTAGTAGCAACTGCAGCATTAGTTGTAGGACTTGAATCTCAAGTTCCAGACATTTATCGTAAGCAAACTCCAGCATTACGTGAGAAGTACAACTTTACAGATGAGGAGATTGAATTCTTCGACTTACACATCGTATCAGATGAAATTCACGGAGAGCGTGGATACAAAATTGTACTTGATCATGCTGATACTCCAGAGTTACAACAACGTTGCTTAGAAGTAGTTCGTACTGGTGCAAAAATGCGTCGAATGTATATGGATGGCTTATGGAGAGAATATCTTGAAAAGGATTTAGGTGCTCTAGTACAAGCATAATAATTAGAAAATAAAATGGCAGTTTCCGACTAGGGAACTGCCATCTTGTTCAGAAAGGATGATAAATTTGCTAACTACTAAACTAGAAACTTATAAAAATTACATATCTGGAAGTTGGGTCGAGTCAGTAGATAATAAAACGTTCCAAAGCGTAAACCCTTCTAATAAGGAAGATATTGTCGGTACATTTCAGGCATCTACAGAACAAGACGTGATTCAAGCAATTGATGCAGCAAGCGAGGCTTTTCCTGCCTGGGCACAAACTCCACCATCTAAACGTGCAGCTATTTTAAATAAGGCGGCAGCAATACTTGAACAGAGAGTGGAACAACTAGCTGAAGAATTAACACAAGAAGAAGGAAAAGTGATAAGCGCGGCCAAACAGGAAGTGCTTCGCTCAGCGGAAACGCTTCGATATTATGCAATCGAAGGACAAAGCTTTACGGGGGAAACTTTCCCGAACGATGATCCAAATATGAGAGTCACAACAGAAAGGGAGCCTCTTGGTGTTATTTCAGTCATTACACCATGGAATTTTCCATTATCTATACCATCAAGAAAGATTGCTCCAGCATTAATTACTGGAAATACAGTTGTTTTCAAACCTTCATCTGATACACCTTTAATTGCATTTCGACTTGTTGAGGCGCTTCATGAAGCTGGTATACCAAAAGGAGTCATCAATTTTGTAACAGGAAGTTCGTCCGATATAGGGGATATCTTAGTGAAACATCCTGCTATACGAGGAGTTACTTTCACTGGGTCTACTAGCGCCGGGGAACATATTCATAAAAACACATCCTTTACTACAAGAACACAAATGGAGCTTGGTGGTAAAAATCCTCTAATTGTAATGGAAGACGCAGATGTTGATTTGGCAGTTAACCTAACCGTGAATGGAGGCTTTCATCTTACTGGTCAAGCATGTACAGGCACTAGTCGTGTAATTGTTATGAAGAAAGTAAAGGAACAATTTGTTCAGAAATTAGTAGAAAAAACAAGTGCTTTAAAAATTGGCGACGGGTTTGACGAAAATGTCATTATTGGACCTCTTGCAAACGAAAAGCAGTTAAAAAACGTTCTAAAGTATATAGAAATTGGTAAAGAAGAAGGGGCTACTCTTGAATATGGAGGTCAACAGCTTACTTATGGAAAATACGAAAACGGCTACTATATTGAACCGGCGATCTTTACAAATGTAAAACCCGAAATGCGCATTGCTAAAGAAGAGATTTTCGGCCCAGTAGTTGCTGTAATTGAAGTAGAAAGCTATGAAGAAGCCGTTTTAATTGCTAACCATGTTGAATATGGATTATCAGCATCGATTGTTACGAATAATTTGAAACTCGCTCATCAATTTACTAAAGATGTTCAAGCAGGGACAGTTAAAGTAAATCGAACAACGACAGGTAATTTGATGAATGCACCATTTGGTGGAGTAAAACGCTCTAGTACTTCCACATTCCGTGAGTCAGGCAGAGTTGGTCTTGAATTCTTTACACAAATAAAAACAGTCTATATCGGTTACTAAAGGAGGATTTTAAATGAAAAAAATTTTAAAACTAGAACTAGATGAAGCAAAAGTAATGATTGAAGCTGCTAAGAAAAAATCAGAGACTATTAATGTTCCAGAGACGATTGCAATCGTAGATGACGGGGGATATGTTATTGCACTTGAACGAATGAATGATGCTCGTATTACAGGTCCTGAAATTGCTATTGCTAAAGCATATACGGCAGCGGGGCATAAACGCTCGACTCATTTATTTAATACAGAACCAAACGGACCAGCTCTACCGGGCAATGAAGCATTTGGAATACAACATATGCTAAATGGGAAATTCGCAATTTTTGTAGGCGGTTTTCCAATTGTAGTAAATGGGGAAGTCATTGGTGGAGTAGGGATCAGCGGTGGAAATGGAGAGCAGGATACAGCTGTAGGAACAGCTGCCCTGCAAGCATTGCAAGAGTTCCTTTCAAATGATGGTTATGAAGTTGTTACGGATGCAGACATTAAAAAATAATATTTTGGAGGCGGTTAGGTGTTATTCCTACATCGCCTTTTTTGGTGTACGAACATTCGTATAGAAAATAACTGGGATTAAAGTTCGTATTTAAAGGCAATAAAAGTAGTTAACTTTAGTTATAAGAAGATTTACTTATCAAAATGGTTTGAGAGATAAAAGAACTAAATAGCAAACGTGCTTGTATGAACATGAGTGGTATTAATTTCCATCTATCTACTCGATTACTTATTTAAAAGATACTATAATAGAAATATCGATTTACTTTTAACAAAATGATGATACACTATTTTAAAATAAGCAAGAAATGGGAGGCAGGTGAATTAATTGGAGATGGAAACTAATTTTCTTTCAATCCGAGAACATGCGTATAGATATTTAAAAGAATTGATTTTAGAGGGGCATTATAAGCCAGGCGATCGATTAATTGAACGGGAGCTTGCTGTTAAGCTAAACATTAGTCGTACACCTATTAGAGAAGCTTTATTCCGCTTAGAATCACAAGGGTTTGTAAAAACGGTTCCTCGTAAAGGAGTCATCGTTTCGAATATTTCTGATGAAGACATTATGGAAGTGTTTACGATTTTATCATCACTAGAAGTGTTAGCAGCAAAATTGGCTGCTAAAAAAATGACGGACGAAATTCAAAAAGAGTTTGATGAGAAAATCGAGGAGCTTCTTTATATTGAGGAACACTCAGACGAAACATTTGAGAACGAGCATATCGAAATGAATCTCCTACTGTATAAGGCAGCGAGAAGTCCGAAGCTATTTGAAATTTTATCCGGCTTAACAGATTATATCCATATGTCCGCTAATATGGGGTACGAAACGCCTGGAAGACGCAAGGAATCATTGAGGGAACATATTGAAATCATGAAAGCAGTAAGGAATAAAGAAATAGAAATGTCAGAGTATTTAACGAAAATTCATATCGAAAATTCTAGACGTGCGTACATGAATTACATAGAAAAAAGAAAAGAAAAAACGACATAAAATAGTTTTTAGATGTTTTCTCTTTTCTTGTATGAATAATCATTAATCTAAAAATAATAAAAGCCCCCTATAAGTGAGACAATGAGATCGTCTAGACTAAGGGGGCTTTTTATTTTGGTTTCGTATTTTACAAATAGTAAAAAAGCAAATACTAGATTCCAATAACGATAGAGGAAGTTCTATTTTTTAAAGTATTACAAATACTCATTGCTACAATATACCCCGTCTTTGGATTAGTAGAAGAAGGAATATTTTTTACCTTTACTTCCATTTCACCAAAAAATCCTTTTACGAAAATTTGGTGTGTATTACTCATTATGCTTGGATCTACATAAACTTGAACTTTTGTTTTATCAAATCCGATTCCAGCAAGGCTCAAGGTTGCTGAAACATTTGTGCTTTCCGGAAAAAGCTTAGAAGATTCTCTAGCAACGCCATTATAAATGCAAATTGGCTCTTTAACGGTATCTAAATCTACCTTATCCTCTGCAATTGTTCCTCGCCAAGCACTCGGTGGTTTTCTCGTTACAAGCTTTACTTCATCAACACCTTGAAGCATAGAAGCAGCAACACGATCTAATCCGGCAATCGCAGCAGAAGGGATAATGATCTTGCTGTTAGTAAGTTTTGCAGCAGTTTCAAGTTCTGCTAATAATTCATCATCTGCTAGTGCACCTACAGATGCGATGATAAAGTCACTACTAGTAGACAGCGTCCTTTTCCCATACTTATAAACAGCTTCATGACCTGCAGCTTCAATAATAATATCCAATCCTAATCCGAAAAAAGCCTCTTCATTGTCGTAAAATAAATGACTTATATGCGATTCGTATTGATCCTTTCTCCGTACGAGAACAGCCTTTAATAACACATTACCAGCCTTGCCTTCGTTTATATATTTGGCGATATCTTGTCCGATTGCTCCAAATCCAATTAATCCAATATTAAGCACATTCATCACCTCGTTTTTTGAATATTAAGACGTATTTGGTATACAAAATATTATATCAGACCGGTATATAAAAACATATAGAGTAATGTAAATTAAGAAAAATAGCTTAATATATGTAATTTTTATATTGTCAGAAAATTATAAATATGGTATATTGTATACCAAAGAGATGAAGAGGAGGATTTGAATAATGCCGAAACTGAATTTTGCTACTAGTGGAAAAGTATTAGAAGTACCGGAAAACTCCAATATTTTACGTATGTCTCTTCGGTTTGATGGAGAACTACCAAATCGATGTGGTGGAGGCGTTTGTGGATCCTGCGTTTGTAAAATTGAAGAGGGTACTGTTGATCATATAAAAGTACAGGAGCGTCGAAAACTTGGTGAAGAATGGTTAAGCAAAGGCTTCCGTTTAGGTTGTCAAGCATTCATCACTGACGAAGATGTAACGATTTCTTGGAACGAAGAAGTAACAGATGAAGTAAAAAAACGAAAATTAGATCATCCGAAAAAGAAAGTGACATCTACACCATAAAATCCAATTTTAAGAGCGGGAGTGAATGATATGTTGTTAGTATGCGACAAACATATGAAAGAAGCCTTAAAGTTAGTAGAAATGCCTCAAATTCAAAAAGTTCAAACTGGTCAGACATGCTCGTTTTGTAATGTGGAGACCTCGCTTTTAATGAACATGGTCAATCAACCTAATCCAGTTAAGAAAAAACCATGCGGCAAATGTGTGAAGTGCTCTTGTCTTATTGCAAACTAAAAGAAAGTTAATCTAAAGGGATGGATTTTATGAAACAGTTAAATATTTTTATCGCCTTTTTTAGGAGCAGTATGCTTGGATACGGAGGTGGACCATCGACCATTCCTTTAGTTCATAAAGAAGTGGTTGAACGCTTTAAATGGATGACTGATGAAGAATTCGGAGATGTGCTCGCTATTGGAAACACACTGCCAGGACCGATTAATACAAAAATGGCTGGATACATTGGGTTCAAAGTTGGCGGTAAAATTGGAATGATCAATGCAACAATTGCAACGATCCTGCCGACGATTATTTTAATGGTTGTTTTATTGACCACTCTAGTAACATTTAAAGATCTAAAATGGGTGCAAGGAATGACTAAAGCAATTGTTCCAGTAGTTGGAGTCATGCTTGGTGTGCTAACTTGGCAATTTATAGAAGCTTCTGTTAAGGGGTTAAAATGGCCCATTACAATCGGACATATTTTAGTTGGGATTGTTTTAATGCAATATTTTCATATACATCCTGGGTTTATAATTGGTGGGCTACTGTTATTTGCGGTCGTTAAGCCAACCAAATCAGTTGAAGGTAAAAAATCAAAAGGACTGTCTGCATAATGGTATATTGGAATATTTTCTGGGCGTTTTTTGTTGCTAATATTTTAGGGTATGGAGGAGGCCCTGCGACCATTCCTCTAATTCAAAAAGAAGTCGTCACAAGAGGTTGGCTTACACATCAAGAATTTAATGAGGCTCTTGCTATGGGAAACTCCCTACCTGGACCGATTGCTACGAAAATGGCAGGGTATATCGGATTCCATGAAGGTGGTATACTAGGTTCATTTTTGGCTGTATTCGCTACTTTTGCACCATCATTAATCCTCATGCTGACCTTAATGGGAATTTTGTATAAATATCGTCATTCGATTCAAGTTAAGCGAATGACTCTTTACGTCAAACCAACAATCGCAGTTTTACTTGGTGTTATGGCTTATAATTCATTTCATGATTCATATTTTCAAATTGGTATTGGACAGTTTTTATTTTTAGGAGTAATTAGTTACATATTAATGGAGAAAGTAAAACTACATCCGGCTTTTATAGTAATGGGAGCTTTGCTATATGGTGGATTAAATTTATAATTTGAAAAAAGGGTAAGCAAATTTCAATGAATTTTGCTTACCCTTTTTTGCACATTAGAAAGTATAAATTTTCTAGCGACGAAGGGGAATCGACGTAGTCGCATATTTTGGGAATAAGGTAAAAGTCAACTGCGCATCTTTCTTCGCTTTAAAGTTCGCCAATCGGCGCGTTTTCTTTAGAATGTTTAATATAACTTTAGTTTGTAATTTGTTATTGTAATTTACTTTCAACTTGTTGACAAACTTGATCAGCTGTTAAGCCACTTGCCTCGATAACTGATCCTTGTGTAGCTACATTTTGCATTCCCATTACATTTGAATCAAGTCCTGTTACTACGCAGCAATCGCAACCATTTGCATCTGATTCCTGTTTTAATTCAACAACATCGTGTCCCGCTGAACGTAATGCTTCTTGAACATTTGTTAAAGATTGTTCTACTCCGATTCTAGCCATAAAAAACACCTCCTCAGAAATATAAGATTTGCAATTTACAGGAAAAATATTCTTTGAATAAAGAAGTTTAAGTTTAGAAAAAGTAAAGATGGAGGTGTTTAAAATGGGAAAAACTAAAAAAGATCCATCTAGAGTTGGCTTAGGTTCACCAAATGTACAAGGTCAAGGGACTACAACATCGGAAACTGGTGTTGAGATGTCTTCTAGTAGAAAAAAACAAAAAAGAGAAATTAAATAAAGACTATTGGTCAATATTCAAGTGACATTCAAATTAATCTTATTAAATCCTTATTAAAAGGAAATGTCTCGCCACCTATCATATAGGTGGTTTTTATTTTGAAAATAATAATAATATATGTAAGAGGAATCTCCGATCGGTAAGAAGAATTAAGAACTGTATTTTCTTTTTTTTTATTAAACCAATGGAGAAAGTAGATGAATAGATGAATCATATTGTAAATGGTGATATAGTTGGAGGAAAAATAAAGTCTTTAAAAGGTAATATTGTTGTATGGAGAGAAATGTATGATCTTGGTCCACTTAGTCAAGATTGGCCTTTAGAAGAAACTTATAATAGAAGAGCAGAATTTTTTGAACAAAAGCTACAAATTCCTTTGAGTTTTTTTATTGAAAATTGCCGTAGCCAATATCAATTATTAAATGAACTATCTCGTTCTGAGGAAGTTGTTCTATGGTTCGAACATGATCGATACGATCAGGTGACGATACTCTATTTATTATCGGAATTATCAGCACTTGGATTTCAAAAAATTTCGATGGTTAGCATAAATGAATATGAAGGAATTAAACCATTTCACGGATTAGGTCAATTATCTTCTCAACAATTAATTGAATTACTTCCAACTAAACAAGAAGTTACAGAAGAACAAATAAAAGAAGCATGTGCTGGATGGGAAGCTTATTGTTCAAATAATGTAGATGAACTGGATAATTTTATTCAAAAATGTCATGCGCTTCCGTTTTTAAAACAAGCTTTATTAAGTCATATGACATATTTTCCTTCTCAACAGAATGGATTAAATGAAGTAGAATTTTTAGCATTATCAATGATCAATGAAGGTATTAATTCCTTTGCAGAACTATTTAATAAACTCGTCAGACAAAGAACAAATGATGGATTAAGCGATTTATATTTCGCAGCAATTTTAAATGAATTAATGGAAGGTGATCACCCTTTAATAAGTAGTGACAGTGAATTACCAAGTTATAAACAACATAACCCAAAAGCAAAAATTGCATTAACTAAATGGGGATTAGACGTACTAACGGGAAAATCAAATCGAATGAATTTAATTGGAATAGACTGGTGGGTTGGAGGAGTTCATTTAGTTGAAAAAGCCTCTAATAATAACATGTAAGGTCAGGTCTTAATAATGGATGTTGTATTTAAGTCAGAGAACAAAGTATTTAATTTAATCGTAAAAGATATTTGAACATTATAGAGGTGGTAATATGCGCCCGATATTATTAGGAATATTAGCGGCATTTTTCTTTTCAATCACATTTATTTTAAACCGCTCGATGGAATTATCTGGTGGAAGTTGGATTTGGAGCGCATCCTTAAGGTACTTTTTTATGGTACCTTTTTTATTGATCATCGTTATCTCTAGAAGAAATTTTTATGATCTATTGCAAGAAATGAAAGGCAAACTAAAAAGTTGGATTATATGGTCAACAATTGGATTCGGTTTATTTTATGCACCAATATGTCTAGCAGCGGTTTATTCTCCAGGATGGTTAATAGCTAGTTCATGGCAGATCACAATATTATCTGGGTCACTATTAGCACCATTTTTCTTCATTTCAATTGAAACATCAAGTGGAATTCGAAAGGTACGTGGAAAAATTCCTTTTAAAGGATTAGGAATGTCTTTATTAATCATATTTGGTATTTTATTAATGCAAGTTGAGTTAGCTACAAAAATAGCTATTTCAACGGTTTTAACAGGTATTTTACCAGTTATAATTGCTTCATTTGCATACCCACTTGGCAATCGGAAAATGATGGAATTATGTGATGGAAAACTTGATGTATATCAACGTGTTTTAGGAATGACCTTAGCAAGCTTACCATTTTGGATTATTCTATCAATCTATGGTTTATATACTGAAGGACTACCAAGTCAAAACCAAGTATCACAATCTTTAATTGTAGCGATCTCATCAGGTGTAATTGCTACTGTATTATTTTTTCAGGCTACTGATTTAGTAAGGGGAAATATGCAAAAATTAGGAGCAGTAGAAGCAACCCAATCCATGGAAGTATTATTCACAGTAATAGGTGAAATGATCTTCTTATCAGCGGCATCTCCATCAATTATTTCTTGGATTGGAATGATTATTATCATGATCGGTATGATCTTACATAGCTATCTATCACAAAAGGGAAAGTCCGTACAGCAAGATAAGGAAACTGTTAATTTATGAAAGTTTATTAAGTGAAATTCAAATAACGAAAAAGAGTGGCAATAATTATACTTTTTGAATGCTAATCTTGTGGAAAGAGGTGATTAATGTGTATAAAGAATTTAATACATCACTCGTATTAGATAAAAATAAGAATTCGATATCCATCTTAACACCAAAAGATTTTAGGTTTAAAGAATGCTTAGTATTTTTGGCACGATCTAAAAATGAGGTACTCCATCAAGTGAATGGGGAATATTTTTTTAAACTTATTAAAATAGAAAATAAAATAATTTTACTAAAAGTAAGTAGTGATTTTGACCAATTATTAATTGAATTTCCAGACCAAAATCCAAGTGAAGAAATAAAAGTAGCTGCAGCAGGATTTATATGGGATTTATTTGATTTAGGCAGAGACTTAACCGAGTTCTATGAGTTAAGTAAAGATAATCAAATGCTACAATTACTTATTGAACAGCATTTTGGACTTCGCGTAATTGGAATTCCGGATTTATTTGAAGCATTTACATGGGCAATTATGGGGCAACAAATCAATCTGTCATTTGCTTTTTCTTTAAAAAGAAGCTTTGTTGAAAAATATGGAGAAAGCTTTAGGTGGAAGGATGAAATATATTGGTTATTTCCAACTCCAGATGTCATATCCAAACTTGAAGTTTCCGATTTAACCAGTATGAAATTTACTAAACGAAAAGCTGAATACGTGATTGGAATCGCAAAATTAATGGCAGAAGGATGCATTTCAAAAGAATCTCTAAATCGTTTAGATTCCTACGAGAAAAAGCTAAATAAACTATTAGAAATTCGAGGAGTTGGGAACTGGACTGCTGATTACGTTTTGATGAAATGTTTACAAGAGAAATCTGCGTTTCCAATTGCCGATGTAGGAATTCATAATGCATTAAAAAATCAACTATCATTAGAGAAAAAACCTTCAATCGAAGAAATTAAAAAAATGGCTACAAAATGGAAGGGCTGGGAAGCTTACGTAACATTTTATTTATGGCGATCATTATATTCCTAAATAAGTAATACAAAGCAAAGTCTATTAAAATTGAAATATCCCCCTATATTTCGATACATAATTGGTTTTTATTGTTAAAATAATGTGTAGTAACAGGAATAATTGGGGGAGCAACATGAAAAGACTTATTTTATTAACTGTAATGGCTATTCTTGGACTTAGTGGATGTTCACAGTCAACAGCATCAGTTAATACGAAAACTGATTCAAAATTTACAGTTGAGCTTATAAAATGTATTGATGGCGATACTGCCAAATTTACTGAAGTTGGTACAACAAGATTCTTATATATTGATACGCCAGAAAGTACAAGGACGATTGAGCCATATGGAAAAGAAGCTTCAGCATATTCATGTAATCTATTAAAAAATGCAAAAACAATTCAGCTTGAATATGATGGTCCCAAAAAGGATAAATATAATCGAACACTTGCATGGGTTTGGATTGATGGCAGACTAATTCAAAAAGAAATCATAAAAAAAGGTTATGTAGAAAAATTTTATGATTATGGTAATTATTCTTATGAATCAGAGCTAAGAAGCTTACAAGCAACTGCCCAGCAGCAAGGTGTTGGTTTATGGAGCAAAAATAGAACCAATCATACAAAAACGAATAATTCGTCTAACAATAATAAACCGTATTTTAAAAATTGCACGGACTTAAGAAAAGTCTATCCAAACGGAGTACCAAAAGGGAATAAAGCCTACCAAGCACAAATGGATCATGATCATGATAATTACGCATGTGAAACAGAGTAAAAACACCTATTTCTAGGTGTTTTTTATCTGATTCAGTCTTTTATTTTCGAATTCAATCCCTGACTCTTGGAATTATTAAATTTTTGGTCTAAAAATTTTAAAAGAGAGGCAATTCTACAAAGGAATTTCGGTTTAATAATAGAATAGTATTAGTGCCTAAAAAATTATTTTTACAATCTTGTTTAATCATGACAAAATATAAATAAGAAAAATTGAAGAGGACGGGACTATGATTAAATTTTTTAAACGATTATTTAGTAAAGAAAAAACAAATCAAGTTACATTGCCATTAAAAGATACTCGTTCCCTTTCAAAAGTGGAAATCGAATATATTATTAGTGAGTTTACTGATAAACAGAATAAATTAGTAGATGATATGAAAAAAAATTCAGTTAATAATGCCGATATTGAGTTTAATGAACTAATCACACATAGAATCACGAATAATTTAAAGTACAGAATACCTTTTTTAGACATTGAGTTAATTTATTTAAATAATGTATTAAGAGGAAAGAAAGTAAAATCAATAAAATATAAATTGTTTCATCAAGTCAGAGATAGTGAAACGACAGAAATAACAGATATGGTTATTAATCAAGGATACTCTTTTGTTCCTTCAGTAGGTTATTTGAAAATTGGATAAAGTCATGATGAAAACCCACAAGATTATGTACTTGTGGGTTTTGTGTTTTTCTTGAATTGTGCTTGACATAAGTGTTTCAATTATTGGTCTAATTCATTTTGTGCACTTTAACCTTGACCATGTATTTCAAAATTCTCATTAGCCGTAGATTTAGGTAAATCGTTAACCTCATAAGCTACTCTTATTCCAGATTCGATTGCACCTTGAATCCAACCTGGGGCTGTAGAAGTGTGATCACCAGCAAAATGGATCAGTCCTTCTGGAGTTGATATATATGGGGCAATCTCTGTTTGCTGGTCAGGTTTGTAAATAGCAAAAGCTCCACCTGAGAAAGGATTTTCTGACCAACTAAATGTATTACCGGTAATAAACTCGTTATATATTTCTTTACCGTAAATCTTAGATAAATCTTCTAGCGCATTCTCTATTTGTTCTTTTTCAGTTAAGCTATCCCAAATTGAAGCGTTATCTTCCCATGTATAGCTTGCTAATATGACACCTGGACCTTCTGAACCAACTGATTGACTTGGGAAATAGGAATAACGAACAGGTAGATCAGAAATCATTTTTCCCCCAATAAAACCCGCTTTTTCCCAAAATCTAGTTTTAAATTGTAGACCAATTTTAGTCGAAGGAACATAATGTAATTGTCGAATTGCTTTATATTTGTTATAAGAAAATAAATCGCGTGGAATGATTTCAACGAAGTTTAGTAATGAAAAAGGTATGGTAATGATGGCTAAGTCTCCGGTTACCGTATATGCCTGAGAGGTTTGTGTATCCTCTGTATGAATAGTTACAGAAGAGGAGTCGTGTTGTTCAATTTTTTTCATTTTTTGATGGTAAATAATATTTTCTTGTAATTCAGGTAGGAATGAATACGGTAAGTGATCGTTTCCACCTTTTATTTCATAAAACTTTAGTCCAGGAGTAAATAGAATCATTACTTCTCGAAGTAAGGCAGTGAATGATAGCTCAGGAAAGCCTTCCATCCCAAGCATAACCTTAATCATATCAATAGCTCCAACTGATAATGTTCTGCCATAAGGATTATATTTCAAATAATATTCCATCGAATACCGATCAAGTAATTTAATAACGATTTCCCAATTCTTTTTTGGATTCTTTTTAATGAAGTCAGTTACAGGTTGCATGGCGTATTGAGCTAAATATTCTGCTGTTTTACCTCTTTCAGGTGGTGAGGTAGGGAAGTTTAGAATGTCTGGATTTTCTTCATAAAGTTTTTGAATGGTCCTTACATTGTTTACGAATATAATATCGTTTGGAGTGCTATTAATGAATTCTTCTACAGGAAGGTTAAATTTCTTAATATATTCTAAAACAAGTAAATGAATAGAAGGTAATCTCATAGCACCATTTTCCATATACTGTCCTGCATAAAAATTACGATTAGTAAAAATACGACCACCAATTCGATTATTTCCTTCTAGAATTGTGACTTCATGTCCTGCTCCTTTTAATAGTGAAGCAGCTACCAAACCAGATATACCAGCTCCAACAATTATTATATTTTTAGGTTCAAGTGTTTTTGGAAGTCCTGTACGAATTGTTTGAAGCATTTGTTCCATTGATATAGGAGGCTCCATACTAACAGGCATAATATCGCTCCTCTTTTATTTATGACATTCATAGAAGTTTATTCAAAAATAGAGGAATATAGAAGAGGGTAAAAAACAGGATTAGGAATCGAAATGGCATAAGAAAAAGAGCTTGAAAAATCAAGCTCTTTAGTTTGTAGAAAAAGTCCTAAAGATTTGCTACTTTTTACGTCTAAATAAGTTAACGATAAAGACTATAATTGCGATAATTAATAGAATATGAATTAGTCCGCCTGCGATATGGAAAGTAAAATAACCTAATACCCATAAGATCAAAAGAATAAAAAATAAAATCCACATAATATGAACATTCCTTTCTTAATGACTGTATTATTACGTTGTCCAATTTTATCTTTCATATCCATTTATTGTGCACAAAAGTGAAAAAGCTACCCAAATAGGTAGCTTTAATGAATTAAAATTTATCAAAAACAGTGTATGGCATTTGTCTCTTATGTCTAGATTTATTAAACCATGATTCGATTTTTGCTTGAGAGTCACTATTAATTTCTTTACCTTCTAAGTAGTCATCGATGTCATCATATGTAACTCCAAGAGCGACTTCATCTGCTAATTGTGGGCGATCTTCTTCAAGGTCAGCTGTTGGAACTTTTTCATATAGTTTTGGTGGGCAATTTAATTCTTTTAGTAGCATCTTTCCTTGACGCTTATTTAGACGGAATATCGGACAAAGGTCAGAACCACCATCGCCATATTTAGTATAAAAACCAGTAATCGCCTCAGCGGAATGGTCAGTGCCTAGGACAACACACCCATTCATAGCAGCAATACTATATTGAGCTTTCATTCTTTCACGTGCTTTTTCATTCCCTTTTGCAAAATCAGTAAGGGCAACGCCAATATCTTTTAAAGTTTTTACACTAGCATCTACAGCAGCTTTAATATTCACTGTGTATGTCTTAGTTGGTTGAATAAACTTTAACGCTTCCTGGCAATCTTCTTCGTCCATTTGAACGCCATATGGTAATCGAATTGCGATAAATTGATAATTTTTTTCTGATTGCTCACTATTTAATTCATCTATTGCTATTTGTGCAAGTTTTCCTGTTAAAGTTGAATCTTGACCACCTGAAATACCTAATACAAAACCATTTAAAAAAGGATGTTTTTTAAGATAGCTTTTTAAGAAGTCAACACTTATTCTTACTTCCTCTTTAGGATCGATAACTGGCTTTACTTTCATTTCTTCGACAATTTCTTTTTGTAAACTGTTCAATCTTCATTCTCCTTTTGATACAGATTGTATTTTTTTATATAAGCGTAGCAATCCTCAGGTAATAAATATCTTGGCTCGCCGCCTTTAGCAAACTCTTCTCGAATATATGTTGAACTAATTTCCATCGCTAATCCTTTATCAATTAGATGAAATCTTGAACCGTTATCATTGTTTCTTAATAAGGGAGAACGAGAGATGGTCTTTAGCATATCAATTCCATCACGGGCCATTACAATGAATTTATTTTCGGAAACTAATTGATCTCCGTATTTCCATTTTCCTTCTGCTATATCTTCTAAGAGATCAGCTCCCATTATGAAATAAACTTCATCTTCATTATATTTAGCTTTAAAATGGTTCATTGTATAATAAGTGAATACTTCCCAAGCCTCTTTACTCATTTCATAATCGTCTGCGATAAACTTTGAGTTGTTTTGAATCGCCAATTTTAACATATTCCAACGATGTTCATCAGTATTATGTAATTGTTTATCTCTTCTTTTTGAAGAGCAGGGTAAAAAGATAACTTTGTCTAATTGACAACGATGAGCAATCGTACTTGCAGTCCATAAATGAACGTTTGTAATCGGATCAAACGAACTGCCATAAATCCCAATTTTAGCCATTTTTCATTTCCTCTGTTTTCTTTCTAGCTTCTGCTATTTTTTCCATTTTGTTATCCCAACATTTTTGACTTAAGTCTACAGGATATTCTTCAGGGTTTAATGCACGCTTGTATTCTTCCCAAAGTAGACTTAAGTTGTTTTCAGCAAAATCCTGAATGTCTTTAATGGCAGGCACTTTGTAGACTAATTCACCTTTCGTAAAGATTTGATGATGAAGTTCTCTAGCTTCAAAATTAGTTACAAACTTACTGATATATGGATGGATCGGATGGAATAACTTTATTTTTTCCTCAGACCCTGGATCTTCATCTTCAAGGGCAATATAATCAGCCTCAGCGTGATGGTTAACAGTATTAATAATTCGATACAATTTCTTAAGTCCAGGAGTTGTTACTTTTTCAGGGTTTTGAGAAATTTTTATTGTATCAATCATTTTCCCATTTTCATCTTCAATACTTACTAACTTATAAACAGCTCCTAGAGCCGGTTGATCATATGCTGTAATAAGCTTTGTTCCGATTCCCCAAGAATCAATTTTTGCTCCTTGTGATTTTAAATTTAAAATTGTATATTCATCTAAATCATTCGAAGCAACAATTTTAGTATTTACGAAACCAGCTTGATCGAGCATTTTTCTAGCTTCTTTCGATAAATAGGCTAAGTCTCCACTATCTAGTCGGATAGCTGCAAAGTTAATTTTATCACCTAGTTCTTTTGCGACTTTAATCGCATTAGGCACTCCACTTTTTAGTGTATCGTATGTATCAACTAGGAATGTACAATTGTAATGACGATCTGCATATTTTTTGAAAGCTATGTATTCATCTCGATATGCTTGCACGAGCGCATGAGCGTGTGTACCTGAAACAGGAATATTAAATAATTTACCAGCACGAACGTTACTAGTTGCATGGAATCCACCAATATAAGCGGCTCTTGCTCCCCAAATGGCAGCATCAAATTCTTGGGCACGTCTTGTTCCAAATTCCATTAACGTATCATTACCAACGATATGTTTAATTCGTGAAGCTTTAGTAGCAATTAATGTTTGGTAATTGACAATGTTTAATAACGCAGTTTCAATTAATTGTGCCTCTAATAGCGGTGCCTCAATTCTTAAGATTGGCTCATTGCCAAATACTAATTCACCTTCTTGAATTGCTCTAACTGAACCTGTGAATTTTACATTAGACAGAAATTGAATGAATTCA
Organism: Bacillus sp. UNCCL81; assembly: GCF_900112535.1. NCBI lineage: Bacteria > Bacillati > Bacillota > Bacilli > Caryophanales > Bacillaceae > Bacillus > Bacillus sp. UNCCL81. The sequence continues at coordinate 102,340 of NZ_FOMF01000010.1, forward strand.
TCTTTATATCCGAGTTCTTCTTTTAAATAGTCAAGATCTGAACTACTAAATTTAAAGTTCTGTAGATAACTGATTATTTTTTCTAAACCCGCAAAGATTGCATATCCATTTCCAAATGGGAGTTTACGAAAATAAAGTTCAAAAATAGCGTTTTTATTGTGAATATTGTCACCCCAATAAGTTTCCGCCATATTAATTTGATATAGGTCTGTATGAAGTGCAAGGCTATCATCTTGAAAGTTGTAATTCATCTTATTTCCGCCCCTAAAGTATTTTTGAAATGACTTAATGCCCATTCATGTCCAGCTGCATTAAAGCTTGCAACAGCCTGCTCGTGAACGACTATTTTATAACCCTTATTATAAGCATCGACCGCTGTATGTAATACACAAATATCAGTGCAAACTCCTATTAAATGAAGTTCATTAATGCCTCTTTCATTTAGTTTTATCTCAAGTTCTGTTCCTGCAAAAGCAGAGTAACGAGTTTTATCGATCCATTGAATAGTTGAATTGCCTTTCGATGAATTGTATAAATCCATTAATCCACCATATAAATCTCTTCCTTTAGTATGTCTAATATTATGAGGTGGAAATAATTTTGTTTCGGGATGAAACGGATCATTCTCATCATGGACGTCTACTGCAAATACAACGTAATCTTGATTTTTAATGAAATTTTTTGTTAATTGAAGAATACTTTGTTCTATTTCCTGTGCCGGTTTACCACAAGTTAATGAACCAGCATCTGCTACAAAGTCATTCGTATAATCAATAATAATGAGCGCTTTTTTATCCATTTATTGTCACCCCAAGTGTAAGCATGTTAATTTCTTCACATAATAGAAAAAATTAAATTAGTTTTTCATCTTCAATCTTATTATAAGTTAATTCATATGAAAACCTAAATTTTGGAAATTTATTAGATCATTTTTATATTATTAACTTTACAATTAAAAATTACTATTTTTCGTACGTTTTGTACCCTGTGTAGCGATTAGAGGAAATTAATGAAATATACCGAACTAACTAATAGATTAATTATTAGTTAGAAGAGGTGACATGATGGAAGTAGTTCGTGCAAAATCAGAACATATTACAGAAGTAGCAAATTTATTTGATCAGTACAGAATGTTTTATAAACAAGAAAGTAATTTATACGGAGCGATTGATTTTATAACGGAACGAATCAAAACACAAGATTCTGTTATTTTTCTTGTGAAGGAAGAAGATCAATTTATGGGATTTACTCAGTTATATCCTTCATTTTCTTCGGTATCAATGAAAAAGTTATGGATATTAAATGACTTATATGTAACTGAAACGGCAAGGAAAAAAGGAGTAGCTCAATTGTTGTTAGATGCAGCAAAGAAATTTGCAATCGAATCGAAAGCAAAAGCATTGGATTTACAAACTGCTATTGATAATAAATCGGCACAATCATTGTATGAAAAAAATGGCTATCAAGTTGATAAAGAATTTCTTTCGTATTCATTAAATTTAGAAAATCAATAAAATAGATGAAAATCTTTAGAGTAAATCGTTAAAAAAGAACTATTATAAAGCGCTTTGAAATAGTTTAGTAAAGTCATGCCTTAAAATAAAACTAACTTGAAGGAGAAGACAATGCTTACAGTTAAAGGCTCATTTAATGAAGCTAAAATATTTACAGATAATGTGGAACAAGGAGCAATTGGGCAAATTATTGAACTATGTAATCAAGAGTTCGTGAAAAGTTCTAAAATTAGAATTATGCCTGATACACATGCAGGTAAGGGATGTACAATTGGAACGACAATGACGATTCATGATAAAATTGTTCCAAATCTCGTTGGGGTTAACTAAAACGGCTCCAACGTAAAAAAACTCGCTCAATTGCTGGAAACCCTAACGTAAAATATAGTCGAGGGCAATCAGCAGCCAGAGGTTATGGTGACATAATCAAATGGTTCAGAGACTTGCACGTTGTTAGCAGACGACCTGTGCAGAATTATTCTCCTTCTAATGTCGGATAGAATAATTAACACGGCGAGCCTACAAAAGGAGCTGCATACTCCGATGATTGTAGAGAAGGTATAGTCCACTCTCTAAGAAATTAGAGGTTAAAGTACGATATAGGTTGCGGAATGGAAACAATAAGAGTTTCACAAAAAGAAATTGATTTTCAAAAACTAGATGCAGTCATTCGTAAACATGTTCCATCAGGGTTTTCAATTCGAAATAATAAGCATGAGTTTGTGAAGAAAATTGATTTTTCAAAGCTGCACTGCTTTAAAGAATTAAATGAAACAAGAACAAAGCTTAGCTTAGGTTCACTTGGTGGCGGAAATCATTTTATTGAGTGCAATGTTGACGAAGACGGAAATATTTATTTTGTTATTCACTCTGGAAGCCGAAATTTAGGTAAAGTTGTAGCGGAATTTTATCAGAAAAAAGCGTATGAATTATTAAAAAGCCAGTCAGAAAATCGTTCTAAAGTCATTCAGCAATTAAGGGATGAAGGCCGTGAAAAAGAAATTGAGACTGCTTTAAAAAGTCTTCCGTCGCAATATATTCCAAAGGATTTAGCTTATTTAGAAGGAGTTTGGTTTGATCGATATATGCATGATATGGCAATTGCCCAAGAATATGCTTTATGGAACCGGAAGGCAATGATGGATGAAATCGTAAAGAATATGGATTTAACAGTTGTTGAACAATTTACGACTGTCCATAATTATATTGATATCGAAAATATGATTCTTCGTAAAGGGGCAATTTCCGCTCAAAAAGGTGAGAAAGTATTGATTCCGATCAACATGCGAGATGGAAGTTTAATTGCAATTGGAAAAGGAAATCCAGATTGGAACTATTCGGCTCCTCATGGTGCAGGTCGAATTCTTAGTCGTTCAAAAGCAAAGGCAACTCTTTCGCTTGATGAATTTAAAGAAACCATGAAGGATGTTTGGAGTACTTCAGTTTTAGAGAGTACACTTGACGAAAGTCCAATGGCTTATAAGGAAATGAAAGAAATCATTGAAAATACTAAGGATGCAATCGAAGTTATTAAAGTCATTAAACCACTTTATAATTTCAAAGCAAATTAAATAAGCCACCTAAAAGGTGGCTTTAATTTAAATTAATTTTCTATCATTTCACCTGTATCAAACTCTTGAATTGTCTTTTTATTCTCATCAATTCTTTCAGTAAAATTCCCTTTTGTATAATAATTAATTACTTTTCTCCAGAATGCCTTAGCAGGTTCATTTTTTTCAATTTGTGAGATACTCCATTTTCCAGGAAACAGATTGAAAAGTTCTATTGCTACCTTTTTACCAAAACCATGCCCTTTATATTTTTCAATTATAAAAAACTCTTCTATACAATTTGAATTGGATTCTAATAAAGTTTCAATCAAAGCGAAACCGATTAATTCTTCTTTATTCAACACAAAAAAAGCGTGATAATCCTGTTCCTGCCAGTATTTTTCTAAGTTAAACTTATGAAAAGATCCATTTTCTCCGAGTTTAATTACAGGAAGATATTTAGTAAATTCATAAATATAAAATTGCATCAAATTATGTAATTTTGATTCTTCGGCTTTTTTTACTTTAACAATCTTTATCAAAAATTTCCCCTCCAATTTCTAGTTTCAATATTTATAAATAATTGAATAATTACAGTAAAATCCCTTTATTTTTAGCATGAAATATAAAAGGAAATAGTTTATAAGTGTTGAATAAATAGTGTGTAGTAAAAAAGGAGGACTTAGCTATGTCAGAGCATTTTAAAAGAATTGATACAGTTTTTCTGCAAGTAATTGATTTTGAGAAAGCAGTAGATTGGTATTGCTCGGTATTGGGTTTTACGGTTAGATGGAATGATCCGATAAATGGATATGCAGCATTAAATATTGGCGAAACACCATTAACTTTAGTTAGAAAAACTAATCAACTAGAAAATCCAAATAAGCATATGAGTTTTAATTTTTATACTCCAAATATCGAACAAGCTTATAATCATTTAAAAGAACATGATGTAGAAGTAGAGAAATTAAATGAAGATGGAACATTTAAATGGTTTGAATTCAAAGATTTAGAAGGAAATCGTTTAGGTGTATGCTCTTTTCCTGAATAAAATTAATTTCTAAATAAGGAAGTTTTATATGAATAAAAAAGTTATTACATATGTGCTAATTTTTATAGCGTTAGTGAGCATATTTACTTACATATCAATAAATTTTAATTCAAAAGAAAAGGCTGTTAGTTTCGCTATTCATAAGGATTTACCAGAACTTAAAAAAGTGGACTATGAATTGGTTAAAATCCCGAATAGTCCATACATTCTTTGTATTACTAATATACCGCATAGTATATATATATTTAAAACATCATCGTTTTTAAATATGAATTTTGCTTCGATTTCAGGTGCAGAGCATTTGTATGCCGGAGATGGGAAGGGAATGCATTTTTTAAATGATTATCTAATTTATGGATTTGATAAAGATCGCCCTCAAGGAAAAGCAATTTATGTAGATGGTGAAAAGATGAGAACTGTGTATTTGAACAAGTACTTTAAAACAAGTAAATATAAGATGAATTATAAAGATTTAGTCTTTTATTATCCTAATAAGCCAATGAAGACAACTAAAAATAGCCTAGGGTATACAGAAGTTACATATCGTTAATCGTTTCAGACTGCTAGTCAAACATTTGCAATAAGTCTGAAAATCTAATACTTTGTCTCCACACTAGTGCAATACTTTAAAAGAGTATTGCTTTTTCTATGTATGACGATTTTAAAAGATTAATAAAGGGGAATGAGAACATGTTCGATCAATCAAATTATGAATGTCGTGTAGAGTGGGGAAAAAGGGGAGCTAGGGAAGCAGCGGAACGCGGGGATATAACGATTATTGTTGATGTTCTTAGTTTTTCATCGACTGTTGTTTCAGCAGTATTTCAAAAAGCAATCGTCTATCCATATCCACCAAATTTAGATGGGAAAGCTTATGCTAAAAAGATTGGAGCGGAGTATATTTTAGGAAGAAATGAAGCGGCAGTTTTAGGGAAGGCAACACTTTCGCCGGTCTCATTTAATGAACGTCATGCCAATCATAAATTTGTTTTATTTTCTCTAAATGGGGCATTTTGTTCATGGATCGCTTCAAAGGTGCCAGCGTTATTGATTGGTTCTTTGCTTAATGCTTCTGCGGTTGCAAGTTTGGCTAATCGCCTAAAAAAAGAAAAAAATGTTAATATAACAGTCATTCCGTGCGGTGAAGTTTGGAATGATTTACATGAAAATGAGGATGCGTTGCGACCTTCTATTGAAGATTATTTAGGAGCAGGAGCAATTTTGTCAGAATTAGAAGGAACAAAATCACCAGAAGCGGAAGTTTGTATTGGCGCGTTTCTTCACTCAAAACATAAAATTAAAGAATTGATTTGGGAATGCGGAAGTGGAAGAGAACTGAGAATGAAGGGCTTTGAAGAAGATGTTACGGATTGTAGTCAATTAAACCATTTTAAAGTAGTACCAGTTTTACAAATTGATTGCTTCGTTAATGGTCTTGAAATAGAAAAAGGATGAAAAATTTCATCCTCATCCTTTTTACCTCTCAAAAATAGAATATGAACTAACATTTTTTAATAAAATTTCAGGTTTACTACCATCCAGATTGGCGATCCATACATTACCGACAACATCTAATTCGCCTTTTCTAGTCCACGTTATTTTATTGGTAGTCTTAGAGTAGACTGGATTATAATCGCCTTTTCCAGTTGGTGGATTCGTTATTTTTAATTGTTTATGAGTAGAAAGATTAATCACATTTAATGATGGTTTTGGTCGTTTCTTTTCATCATTTGACCACTCACTTTCTTTTACTCTTGAAACAACAATCGATGTATCATCACACCATGTAAATCCTAATTCAGCGTAATGTGGCGGTGTTAAATTTGTTGATGTAAATGCAGGCATTTCAGTAATATTCATCTTCTTATTTTTGTAGCCGAAAACTAATCTGCCTCCACCTGCAATGTATCCTAATATATTTTTAGTTTGAGCCCATTTTGGATTATCTAAATGTAAAATAATTTCATCTTGAACTTCAAAAACTTTTCCATCTGAAGAAATGATACAAAGCATGTCGCTATCCATAGACCAAGAAGCTGTTGGGTTAACGATAAAAGAGATCCATTTTTGATCAGGCGAAAATTGAAATGTTGACGCATTTATGGACGGAATGGAAGTATTGCCTTTTGTTAAGGTTTTAGGGACAACGAAAAATTGTTTTACAGTGTTTGTTGCGCTAGAAATATTTTTTAAATCATTTGGTAAAGTGATTTTATATAAAACTGGGTTTGTCCAACCGTCCGGATTTAGTGCTGCGGCTGATGAAGCTATAAAGCCTTTACCGTTTGGAATCCAATTATAATCATCAACACCTAGTGCAATATTGTAAAAATTTTTAAAATCAGAAACGTTCAACACACCACTATCTAGAAATGCAAAAATATTTTTAGTAGGGGACCATTTTGGATTCTCACCATCGGAAATGATCCTTTGTTCTTTTTTTGTTTTCATATTATAAATCCATATTTCTGAGCGAGTAGGATATGATGCTGTAGGACCAGTAGGTATTTCTTTTTGGTACATTAAATAATTTCCATCAAATGACCACTCGGGTTGATTCGTATAAACCCCTTTTGCTTTTGTTATTTTTTCCTCTTTATTATTTATTTTTATCCAAACAAATCCATCGCGAATAAACGCAATTTTTAATGGTTTAGCAGTAGTTTCCGCGTAACTATAGTTCGGAATAATTAAACAAACAACGATCAAGAAAATGAGTAGTAATTTGCGATTCATAAATTCACCCCGTTTACTAATTTTGAGTTATTTTTCCCAAGAAATTATATAAATATCAAAGGGACCGTATTCAACAAGATAAAATATTAAATGATCGAATAGCTAGATTATATAAAGTAACTAAAAGAGGTGACTATTCATGGAGAAATGGATTGGGGCAACGGGTATTTGTATTAATCATAAAGGGCAGATATTAATGGTACTTCAAGGCAAGCCTGACGAACATAAGCTTTGGGCTCCTCCATCAGGCGGTTTAGAACAAAATGAAACGATTGAAGAGTGTTGTAAAAGAGAGCTACTCGAAGAAACAGGATATGAAGTTGAAATAATTAAGCAATTATTTATTAAAGAAGGTATCTCGTATGGTTTTCAAGTAGAAGTACATTATTTTGAAGTTAGAATTATTGGTGGTAATGTTAAAATTCAAGACCCTGATCAATTAATATATGATATTGCTTGGAAATCAGCAAATGAAATTATTGAGTTAGAGCTTAGTTTTCCAGAGGATCGAAACTTACTAATCGACTTAATTAATAAAAAAGTTAACAAGAAATAAAAAAAGCCGTTTGATAAAAAATCAAACGGCTTTTTTAAAATTAAATTAATATTCTTCTACAGTTGCGATATACGGTAGATTTCGATACTGCTGTGCATAATCAATTCCATAGCCAACGATAAACTCATCTGGAATGACAAAACCTACATAATCAACTGGTAGATCGATTTTTCTTCTTTCAGGTTTATCTAATAAAGTACAAATCTTAATCGATTTTGGCTTATGCATTTGAAGATGGTCACGTAAAAAGTGCAATGTTAGGCCACTATCAATAATATCTTCAATTACTACCACGTTTTTATCTGTGATATTCTCATCTAAATCTTTTAACAATCTTACTTTTCCAGTTGATTCAGTTTGATTACTATAGCTAGAAACAGAAATAAAGTCTACATTAATATTACTTTTCATTTCACGAACTAAATCTGCTGCAAATACAAATGATCCTTTTAAAACAACTACAAGGATTAGTGGTTCGTTATTAAAGTCATGTTCAATTTGATTGGCAAGTGCTTTTACTCTATTTTTTAAATCAGTTTCAGAAATTAAAGTGTCTTTTATTCTATAAGCCATGTAAATTACCTTCTTTACTTAATTTTTTACTTTGTTAGATAAGCATTCATCATTATCTCCATTTTAACAATATTTACTAAATAGTAGTATTGAAAAGTTAGTTTAATGAACATCCATCAATTTGGTAATAATAACCACATAACATAAATGGAGGTATTCAAAGATGAATGAAAAGATTGATTATAATGGCTTGCCGAAGCATTCAAAGCCAATATGGAGAAGTGGACTAAATATTCCTACTTTTGTTCCGTTTAACGATGATGAAGAGTTTGATGCTGTAATCGTTGGTGCCGGAATTACGGGAATTTCAACCGCATATTTTTTAACACAAGCGGGTATGAAGGTCGCTTTAATTGAAGCGAATAAAATAATTAATGGAACAACGGGCCATACGACTGCAAAAGTAACAGCACAGCATGATTTAATATATGATGAGCTAATCCAACATTTTGGATTAGAAAAGACAAAAATCTTTTATCATTCTACTAAAAATGCAATGGATTTTATAAAAAAATATACGAGTGATAATCAAATAGAATGTAATTATGAGACACAAGATGCAACCATTTATACGACTTCAGATGATTATGTAAGGAATCTAGAAAATGAATTGAAAGCTTATGAAAAATTAGGAATCGACTCATTTGGAGCAGTAAAAACATTATTACCCTTTGATACAAAATATTCGATTACAATGAGGGATCAAGCTCAGTTTCACCCACTAAAATACTTGATTCATTTATTAAAAGCTTCAATTGAAAACGGATTAAAGGTTTATGAAGAAACTGTCGTTATTGACGTTGAAACAGGTAACACCCCAGTCGTAGTCACTCAAAGTGGAAGAAAAATAAAATGTAAGCATGTGGTAAGTGCATCCCATTTTCCTTTTTACGATGGTAATCAATTCTTTTTTACGAAATTACATGCAGATCGTTCATATGCCTTAGCTGCAAAAGTAAAAACAGCATATCCAGGAGGCATGTACATAAGTGCGGAAAATCCGAAAAGGTCTCTAAGATCCTTTAAATTTAATAATGAAGAACTAGTACTAATTGGTGGAGAAAGTCATAAAACTGGAGTAGAAACTCGTACTATGAGTTTTTATGAAAATTTAAAACTTTTTGGGGAAGAAACCTTTGGAATTGAAGATGTATTATTCAGATGGTCTACCCAAGATTTAATTACTTTAGATAAAATGCCTTATATTGGTAGACTATCGTCAAAACATCAAAATATTTACGTAGCCACTGGTTTCCGTAAATGGGGGATGACAAGTGGAACAGTCTCTGCGCAGTTAATAAGTAATTTAATTTTAGGAAAAGAAGCTGTTGATGCTGATGTGTTCACTCCTTCGAGATTTCAAGCAGACCCTAGTATCAAGCATTTCTTAATGCAAAACCTAGATGTAGCTAAACATTTAATTGAAGGAAAATTAGAGCCTGTTTCTAGAAAAATAGAAGAGTTATACAATGATGAGGGCTCAGTTGTAACACTAGATGGTAAAAGAGTTGGAGCATATAAAGATGTAAATGGTAAAGTTCATTGTGTAGATACAACTTGTACTCATTTAGGTTGTGAGGTCGAGTGGAATAATGGTGAAAAATCATGGGATTGTCCTTGCCATGGCTCAAGGTTTTCAATTTATGGCGAAGTATTAGAAGGACCAGCCGATCAACCTTTAAAACAAGTTTTTGTTCAATAACTAAAAATATTAGATTATGAGGGATTTCTCAAATAGTGAGAGATCCCTTATTAATTGCCAGTAGTTAACCATTATATCTCCAATGATAATCTATTCAAAAATGTCTTAGCAATTTGTGATGAAAATTTAGTCTGAAACGTACTCCATCACATAACAATCCCTATATTCGCCTTCATGTAACTCATGTTTCGGAAGTAATCGAATTTTTTTAAATCCACATTTTTCATAGCATTTAATCGCACGTACATTCCATGTTTGTGGATCTACTACTACTTTTTTTGCGTTTTGTTTATTCACTAAGTATTTCACCATCGATGAGACAAGTAAACTTCCAATTCCACGATTCCAAAAATCAATTTCACCAATAAATTGATCCATTCCGTAAATAACTTCACTTGTATTTTCATAACCATATTCAATTTTTGATTCATTGTCTAATTTATAAAATTGTATATAGCCTATCTCAATATTTTCATAAACTACAATACACATTTGAATAGAGGGATCTTTCGTAAAAAATATATTTTTTACTTTTTCATCGTCGAACGGATGATCACGACCTTCATAATATTGAAGAACTTTTGGATTCGAAAGCCATTTTGCTAGAAGGGGAACATCACTTTCTTTTAATTGACGAATAGTAAGCTTATTTGATTGGAAGATCACTTACAAACCTCCTTACAATTGGAATTAAAGTTAATTAAATCATATCATCTTGGAGATATTCTCGAGGAGTTGTAAATTCAGAATTTTTTATAATAAATAGCCTAATGCTAAAATATAAATACTTACGAAATTACTTTATTCTGATGAGAGGAGAAAAAGCGATGATTAAAAGTATATATGAAACTCATTTAGAAGTGAGAAATTTAGAAGAATCCATTATGTTTTACGAAAAACTAGGTATTAAGCTCGCTCATAAAATTGAAGGAAGAAGAGTTGCTTTCTTTTTTATTGGTGAAGACAAACAAATGCTCGGACTTTGGGAGGTAGAGAAAGGTAAGGAATTTCACAAAGGCCACTTTGCTTTTGGCGTAAGTCTTTATGAACTAGAGAATAGTATTGAATGGCTTAAAGTGAGAGGGATAAAACCAACTGAAAACTTTTTTGGATTAAATCCAATTGAACCTGTAGTACATACTTGGATGCCAGCAGCAAGTGTTTATTTCCGAGATCCTGATGGAAATAGTTTAGAGTTTATTTCGCTACTTGATGGAGAAACAGTAAAAACAAATGAGGTTTTGTATTTAAGTGAATGGAAAGAAAAATTTTCAAAATAACTCGTTGATAGAAGTTTGAAAAAATGTTGTTAAATCATTTTAAATAACGTGATAAAAAAAATAAAAATTCCACCTAAATAGGTGGTTTTTTATTTTTGCAATAGGTATTTAAACATAATTTGTCGAATATAGTTATTTCGAAAGCAAAATAATATTTTATTTAATTTTAAGATCAAAGCTTCTATTTCATTCAGAATTTAACTTTAAAATGAAAAGAGGTGGAAACTTGAGAAAGATTCGAGTTAAACCAAGTAAAGGGCAGTCATTTTTTGGTTTAATGATTGGCATTATTTTTATTGTCCTCGGTTTTACGATTGTAATACCAAAAGCTGGTTTGATCGGATTGATATGGATCGGAATTGCGTTAATGATTACCATAATCAATGGATACAACGTTTTTAGTAATCGTGGTATATCTAATTATGAAGTAAATGTTGAAGAGTATATTACAAGAGAGAAAGAGGACTTTGAAGTGAAACTTCGTAAATTAAGTAAATTAAAAAATGACGGGGTAATCACAGAAAATGAGTTTCAGAAACAAAAGGAAAAAATTTTTAACCGAGATATGTAGAGATAATAATAAGCGGTTGATCATCTGAAAGAAGGAAAAGAAATGGTAATAAAATTACTACTAGAAGTTATGCTTCCTCTATTTTTTTATGTTTTATTAGGTTATTTATTTAATCGCCTTTTTAAACTTCACTTACGTACTTTAACAACCCTCTTAGTTTATTTATTTCTTCCAGTCGCAGTATTTATGAAAATATATGATAGTCCGTTATCTGGTAAAGTTGCAGGTATTGTTTTATTTTACTTGGTTATTCAATTTGTCTTTATGTCGCTAATTTCAACATTAATATGTAGATGGCGAGGAATTGAAAAATCTATGCAAGGTACATTTGCGAATAGCATCGCGTTAAATAATTCAGGAAATCTTGGATTGCCAGTAAATGCGTTAGTTTTTAAAAATGATCCTTTTGCATTGAGTATTGGAGTTTTAATCGTTTTGTTTCAAAATATCATGACATTTACTGTTGGGGTATATAATGCAGAGGCTTCAGTTCAAATGAAAGAAGCAATTATGAAAATGCTAAAGCTACCAATCATATATAGTGTAGTACTTGGCTTTATTCTTCAACTATCTCATGTGAAATTAAATCATGAATTGGTTACCATTTTAAATCCTATTACTGAATCATTTGCCCCATTTGCGTTAATTACACTTGGAGCTCAATTAGCTGAATCGGGGAAAGAAATTAGCTGGAACAATTTAGCGATTAGTAACTTCTTAAGATTGATTGGTGGTCCAATTATTGCATTTGCCCTTATAAAAATTTTCGGTTTTGAAGGTGTGGTTGCAAAAGCCCTTTTTATAGGTAGTGCCTTCCCAAGTTCAAGAAATAGTGCATTACTATCATTCAAAGGTCCACATGCAAATTTTGCAGCACAAACTGTCATTACTTCAACTATATTAAGTAGTCTAACTTTACCAATCGTAATACAACTTGCTAGTACATTCTTTTAATGTGTTTAAAAATTCATTCCTTTTCTTAGAAGTCCACTCGGTAAAAATGCATTTCATCTTTTGTAAAAAATAAATAGTTTGATTCAGAACAATATTTAATCTACATCAATAAATTATTTTAGAGGTGATTAATAGAATGAGAAGACTTTTATTTATTGGACTTATCATTTTAAGCATATTCTGTTTTACAAGCTGTCAGTCAAGTGACTACGGTAATGGCAAAAAGGATGATCAGTCATCACAACTTGATAAGGGCAATACACCAGATAAAGACAAAAATACTGATAAAGGAAATACACCAGATAAGGGAAATAATAATCCGCCAAAAAAGGATGAAACTAAGCCACCAGTTAAAGCCTTTACACCAGTTGAAAACGATGCATTTAAAGTCACTTCAGTCGTAAATGACACAACAGGTAAGAATGTGTTAATTGTTGAAGGGAAAGCTAGTGTTTTTGAAGCAACATTTCTTTATCGAATAGAAGATGGCCATAATGTATTAGCCGAAGGTCACACAATGGCTGATATGGGTGCTCCAGAATGGGGGAACTTTAAACTAGTAATTAATTATAATCAACCAACAAGTCCAAATGGAGTACTTACACTATATGTAGCAAGTGCAAAAGACGGCCAACCAGAACATATATTAAATATACCGATTCAGTTTCCAAATTATAAATAGGTATTTAATGAAGATTTTTAAGATGCACGAAGCCGTTGGTCCAACCAATTTTAGCTTGCAAATTGTTTAACATAAAGTCGAATATAAAATAGTCAATAGGGAATACGACATTAAATTGAACTTATTTATATATAATCATTTTTTGGATGATATATCATTGGTTTTAAATGTTAATATTTTAAGCAATTTTATGATTCAAAATCACTAGTAATGATTTTTTTCTGAAGTTAAAAATATTATGAGCAAATTATTAGAAAACAAATTCAGTTGATTGGTTTAATTAAAGTTCAATATTAGTTGACCTATAAGCTTATTAATACACCACGGTTAGGTTACTCTAAGTAAAGGCTTTTTGATTAGGGTTTATTGCAGACTTTTTTTTATGAATAAGTTGATTGGAACTAAAGGGGTGCTCGACTCCTATGGGATTAGCGGGAAGGCTGAGACCCCGCAGGCTTGCCGAGGAGGCAAGGTCTCGCCCCATGGAAAGCGAGCATCCTGTAGTGGAAATCAACATCACTCTACTCCTTTTACGAAAATTTGGTAAATTAATTGACAAGGAAGTTTTTCAACAGTGTGAAATGACTTTAGTAAATACTAAAGTCATTTTTTTTAACATTGAGAAAATAACTTCAAAAATTACATAAAATAGCCTAAAATAAAAAAGCTTATACCATATTTTTTGGAAAGCTTTTGGACTTTTCTTAAATAAATTTTAATCGTTTTTAAGTGAAATTATTAGAAAATGTACACAATAGGTAGTAATATCAAGATTATTAAGATAAACTATTAAAAATTTCTAATAAAACTCTAATTAAATTTTAAAATATTCATAAAGCCATTTTCATCTTAAACAGATATCCTTATACAATACAAATAATAATTTTATAGATGTTATTATAAAAAAAATGAGGGATAAAATATATGAAAAAAATATTAATTATAGAAGATGAGAAAGAATTAGCAAATTTTATACGATTAGAGTTAGAGTATGAAGGAAATGAAGTTCATATTTCAAATGATGGAAGAGACGGTTTAAACCTAGCAATCGACCAAGAATTTGACTTAATCTTGCTTGATTTAATGCTTCCTAATTTAAGTGGTATTGAAGTTTGTAGACGAATTAGAGCGCATAAAGATACACCAATTATTATGATTACAGCTAGAGATAGTGTTTTTGATCGTATTTCTGGTTTAGATAGTGGTGCAGATGATTATATTTCAAAACCATTTGTTATTGAAGAACTTTTAGCTCATATGCGAGCAATCTTTAGACGCATCGATCGTTCAACAAATTTACACTGCTTAAAATTTAAAGATTTGTCATTAGATTCTGCAGCTCGAGTTGTTAAAAAAGATGAAGCGATCATTGATTTAACGAAAAAGGAATTCGATTTATTGTATTTATTAATGAGCAATGTAAATCGTGTATTAACTAGAGAAATTTTATTAGAAACTGTATGGGGCTATGGCTCTACAATTGAAACAAACGTAGTGGATGTTTATATTAGCTACTTAAGAACAAAACTAGATGATAAAAATAATACCTATATTCACACTGTAAGGGGTACTGGGTATGTAATGAGGATGTAGAGGTGGATCTTACCTTGTTAAATAAGCTTTCGATTAGATGGAAAATAACAATTACAATCGCTGTGCTTATGTTTGTCATATTTACATTATGTAATCTTATTCAAAGTGCTTTGATTCAAATGTCAGTCATGAATCAGCAGCAACATCGTATTGAAAAGAGATTATATGATACGTCAGCTTATTTAGATGAAGAATATAAAACGAAACGACCTACTGCGGCTTCTTTTGCAGAAAACAAATCATATTTTGAAAAAATTATACAAAATAATGAGATGATTCGATTAATCGATAAAGATGGAAAAGAAATATTTACAGTTTCAAGAACGATGCCTAAAATTCATATTAATAAAAAAGACTTCGGTAAAATCCAAAAATATAGACTACACAATCAAGAAATTTTAATTAATAGTAAGCTGTTACATTATAAGAATTTTGATGGTGTTTTAGAAGTTGCAATGAATGTAGAAATCTTTTCGAAATTAATTAAAGAATCATTCATGATTCTCATTCTAGGAACAACCATTTCGTTAATTTTAAGTATTTTAAGCGGTTATTTCTTATCTAAAAAAATATTAAATCCTATTAAAAATTTAAATCAAACAATGATTAAAATAAAAAATAATCAATTAAAAGAGCGAGTTTTTGTAGGAGAAACAAATGATGAATTGTCTGAACTCGGTCTACTTTTTAACAAAATGATGGATGAGTTAGAGGCTTCAATTACAAGACAAAAGCGTTTTGTTGAAGATGCTTCTCATGAATTAAGGACACCTTTAGCAATCATTCATGGTCACTTATCACTTGTTAATCGCTGGGGGAAAAAAGACGAAACTGTTTTAGAAAACTCATTAAATACATGTATTAATGAAACAAACAGAATGATTATTTTAACGAATGAGCTTCTACAGTTAACGAAGCTAGAAAAAAATAGTGAAAAGATCGAACAGTATGCTCCAACAAATATTGATGAAGTATTAAATGAGATCATAAACAATTATCAGCTGTTACATGAAGATTTGGAAATTCACTTTCACACTCCTAATCAAATTGTCGATAAAGCAAATATTGCAAGAGAACATTTAATGCAAATATTAATTATTTTGTTTGATAATGCAGTTAAATACAGTAAAGAACATACCATTATCGATATAACTACAGCACAAGTTGCAAACAAGATTGAAATCAAAGTGATAGATAACGGAATCGGTATTAAAGAAGAAGATATTAATCATATATTTGACCGATTTTATCGAGCTGATAAAGCGAGAAGTCGAGCTAACGGCGGTAATGGTTTAGGCTTATCAATCGCAAAAGACCTAATTGAAAACTATGGTGGCAATCTACAAATTACAAGTAAAAATGGAGAAGGCACAACTGCTTTCATCACATTAAATACTATTTAGATAAAATGTGTATCTAAATTCTCCAAAAGAAGAAAATCACAAGATGTGTTACAAAATCTTGTGGTTTTTTTTTTCAATAAAGTTCACTAAACATTCCCTATTCTCTAACTTGGTGTCACATCAATTTAATAGTTTAGTGCCTTATTTTATGGTAAAGTTGAATAAAATGAAAATTCTTTTAATTCGGAGGGAGAAGAAAGATGAGCTTTGTAAGCATTGCTATAAATAATGCAATTATGATTGAAAGTTTACGTAGTGCTGGTGTAGAAAACATTCAGTTAATAAACGCTGTGAAAGAAGAGAATTTCGAGTTTTTAAATCAATATGGTAATGGTTTTCCTGACTGGGAAACATTAATAAAACTGTACAAAAACAATGAAGAAAATTTTAATAAAATTGTTAATGATGGCTATCAAATCAAATTTTTAACAAAAGGATCATTAATGACTTTACTAAGATATAAATTTGGCATTGAAGTTGAAAAAGATTATGAAGATATGGGAACTGCAATTCAAGGAATTTATTTATCTGAAGAAGCAATTAATCTAATTAAACATACACTTGCAGCAAACTGGAGTTTAAGTACATATGTTGATGAAAAAGATGGGCTGAAAAAAATACGTATTGAATTAGTAAAAGGTAGTGAAGCTGTAACAAAGTAAATTATATGGATTAATTTAGTAGAGGGACAATTTATAGAAATTGTTCCTTTTTTACTAACTATAAAAGGGTTCAGCTAGTGGAAACAAAATTCATAATCAAAAATGAAAAAGGAGTAAAGCAATGGGAGTAAAAAAATTATTTTGGGAAGATCCTTATCTTTCAAAAACTACTGCAATTGTTACGGAAGTAGATGGCAGGAATGTTACTTTAAACGAAACCATTATTTATGCTTTTTCGGGAGGGCAACAATCAGATTCAGGGAGAATTGGTCATTATGAGGTGATTGAAGCTAAGAAGGACGGATTAGATATTATCTACACTTTACCAGAAAATCATGACCTTCAAAAAGGACAAGAAGTAGTGATTGAAATCGATTGGGAGAAACGATATCGAATTATGAAGCTACATTTTGCTGCAGAAATCATCTTGGAGCTAATGTATCAAAACTATCATAATCCTGAAAAAATTGGTGCAAATATTACTAGTGATAAAGCTAGAATTGATTTCTATTGGGATGGAAAAATCTCTGAAACATTCCCACTTTTAGAGACAAAAGCAAAGGAGCTCATTGGAGCAGATTTAGAAATATTTAGTGAGTTTGATGACCCAGAAAATCAAAGAAGATATTGGGAAATTAAAGACTTTGGTAAAGTTCCGTGTGGTGGGACACATATTAAGCGAACAGGAGAAATTAAAGGAATAAAGTTAAAACGAAACAATATAGGAGGTGGGAAAGAACGGATAGAAATTTATTTGATGATCTAAATAGAATATTTGAATCTAAAAAACGAACCTAAAGGCTAGTGTGAAAACTGTTAGGATCGTTTTTTTTTTTTGTAATTTTTTATAAAATCCAGAACTTTTAATAAATCAGCACAATTATTTGGTAGAAATATGTCGAAAATAACTTGAAAACGGCGGAAACCTTGAAAAATATAGATAAAAATGTCCCAATTGACCGAATATTAGAAAAAATTATAATTAAATTTAATGGGTCAGAGTAATGTATATCAATATTCTGGTATGCGATTACTTAGTAAATGTAGTTTTAGTAGGGACGAGAACAAACGTTATTCATTAGAAAAGAGGGATTAGGTGGAGAGATCAAAAATTGAAAAGTTTAGTAGAGTGTTAAAAGGCTCTGCAGCAGCAGCCATATTTTTGGGAATGTTATTACCAACAAGTCAAAAAGACTATGTATCTGCAACAACTATACATGGCAAATCATCTGAACAAATACTAGCCTCATTGACCCAAGAACAAAGAGATGCTTTAACGAAGCTAAAATCGATGGAGAGCTATGGATTACAAGGATTTGATAAAAAGGACTTAAATAGTAGTTCTGATATATCTGTTATTGTCGAATTCAAATCCAAGCCTGAAAAGGTTGCTATTCTTGAATCTGCATTAGAAGGGAAATCTTTAACTTCCACTGAGGCGAAGAATAGGGTTAAACATGATCATACTGCCTTTGAAGAAGATTTAGCGAAAATCTTACCAGCTTCTAAGGAGAAAAGCGGCAGGGATCAATATAAAATTACTCGTTCATTTGATACTGTTTACAATGGGGTTTCTATGAAACTACCAGCGAATGAAGTTGAAAAACTATTAAAATCTGATTCAGTTCAAGCTGTTTATAAAAGTGTTGAATTTTCTATAGATCCACCAGAAACTCCGAATTCTACAGAAGAACAAGATTCAATTAAAAGAATAGAGAGTATACCATTTTTAGGTGTAGATAAGCTACATGAAGAAGGGATTACAGGCAAAGGGGTAAAAGTCGGCGTAATTGATACAGGAGTTGATTATAATCACCCTGATTTGAAGGATGCATTTAAAGGAGGATATGACTTAGTAGATAATGATCCAGACCCGATGGAAACTACATATGACGATTGGAAAAAATCTGGTCGTCCTGAGACTGATCAAAATCTTTCACCTTACTATACAAGTCATGGTACGCATGTTTCGGGAACGATTGCAGGTAGAGCCAAAAATACTGGTGGTGTGGCTGTTAAGGGAATTGCACCTGATGCTGACCTTTTTGTTTATCGTGTTTTAGGACCTTATGGGACTGGAGAATTGGAAGATATTTTAGCTGGAATTGAAAAAGCAGTTGAAGATAAAATGGATGTTATTAATCTTTCTCTAGGAGCAAACATTAATGATCCAATGTATCCGACTAGCACAGCGATAAATTATGCTGTACTTAACGGTGTGACGGCATCAGTTTCAGCGGGGAATAGCGGACCGAACTCTTATACACTAGGTTCACCAGGGGCTGCAGCACTTGCATTAACAGTAGGAGCAAGTAGTGCACCTATTCCAGTTACTAAATATACAGGTGTTCTTAACGGAATAGAAACACCATTTCAATTAAGTACTCTCTATAATGATTTTGTTTCAGACTTAAAAGTTTTTAACGGTCAAACTTTAGATGTAGTAGACTTAGGGGTTGGAAATGACTCTGATTATTTAAATAAAGACGTAGCTGGAAAAGTTGTTTTTGTAAGTACAGGTGTAATTGGTACGCAATCCAAGACTGTCTATGCAAAAAATCACGGAGCACGTGCAATCATTGCTTATAGTAATATTCCAAATGCTGGCCCATCACAATTCGTAAAAGAGGAGCAAAACTTTATCCCTGCATTTTCAATGAGTTATGAACAAGGTTTAGATTTTAAAGCAAAATTAGCAGCCGGCCATACTAAACTGACTTTTAAAGATTTGAAAGAAGTTAATACAGATGCAGATAAACTTGCTAGCTTCAGTTCACGTGGACCTTCTAGAAGTAATTACGATATGAAGCCAGAAATTACAGCTCCTGGTGTAAGTGTGTTATCAAGCGTGCCTGCTTATTCGATTTATAAAAACGACCAAACAAATTATAAGTACGCTTATTCTCGTATGTCAGGTACATCTATGGCAGCACCTCATGTTACAGGTATTTCTGCTTTATTACTTCAAGCAAATCCAGCGCTTGAACCTGGTGACATAAAAACGATATTAATGAATACTGCTAAGCCTTTAGCAGATAGCTATAGTGTCTTTGATGTAGGTGCAGGTCGTGTAGATCCTTATAGGGCTGTTCATACTGGAATGAAAATACAAGTCCAAGATGAAACAGTTTTTCCTCTAAATGGTGAGAACTTAAAAGTAAAAGAACTAACAGGTGGACTTAGCTTTGGTAGTCACTATGCAAATGAAGATATTTTAGTAGAAAAGAAAGTAAACTTTACAAATGTGGAAGATAAACTAAAGAAATTTAATGTAGATGTTAACTTTCAAACAGGTATTAATGGCTCCCTGAATGCTAGCGAAAACGGTGTCAGTGTAAGTATACCTACAGAAATTAAAGTTCAATCTCTAGATACGAAGAAAATACCTGTTTCTATATCTGTTCCAGCAAATGCTAAGGCAGGAATTTATGAAGGGTATATTATTGTAACAAATAAAGATGACAAGAATGAACAATATCGAATTCCTTTTAGTGTTCGCACGACAGAGGAAGGATTCAATTCAACGACATTATCTTATAAATCAATGTCACCTTCATTTTTACATGTGAAACGTAGCTTTAGTGCAAATCAATTTATTGATATGATTTTTAATTTTAAATCACCTATGAAACGAATGGACATCGTATTACAAGATGGAAAGACAGGAAATGATTTAGGTGTTATTGGAACAATTGATCTAAGTTCGTCATACGATGGGACAAATTATTTACTAAGTGCTTTCTTTAATGGTACTTACCATGCTTATACTGATAATACAACACAGCCAATTTCGCCGACATTAAGTTATGTAAAACCGGGGCCATATCGAATTAAAATAATTGGTACGAGCGCTAGAGATAAAGTATTCGTTAACTATAATGATTTATATATAGACAATAATATCCCGACAATGTCGACATCATTTGATGGAAATGAGTCACCTGTTATAGAATATCAACCAGGTCAGAAAACAATTCCTGTTCAAGTGAATGTAACTGATCAAGAAGTTGCAAATATGAATGAATTCGGAATGAAAGTTGATCAATCAATTAACAAAGTAAACTATTCAGTTAATGGTAACTTCAATCCTGTACTTCCTGTAGGAGTAGATGGGAAAATCGACTTAAGTGTACCAATGAACGAATCAAGTACACTCTTAACCTATACTTTAAATGGATTAGATGGTGCAAATAACACGACACAAAAGAAAAACTATTACTTTGTTAAAGCTGGGTCGCCTTACGGATATGTGAAGACTGACAATGTAAATGTGAAAATGGGAGATACGGTTAATGCTACGTTTGTTTTAAATAATGTTCAAAATCTGAAATCAGCTGAATGGACGCTTAATAATATAGGTCAAAACTTCGAGGTTTTAGATGCGAAAGCAAATGAAGCATTGAAGGATTTAGGCGCAACAGTAACGGTTGAAACGTCTGGAAATAATTCAAAAGTAAAGCTTGCTTTAGATGAAGCGAAAACAGTTAGTGGAAAAATACCTGCTATAAACCTAAAATTAAAGGTGAAGAGTACAACATTTGCGGTGAGTGCACCTGTAAATCCAATAATTGCTTATACGAATGATCAAGGTAATCGAATTACACTTTCTTCAGCTGGTATGGAATGGTTGATCCAACCAACATTCTCTGAAGTATTTGGTACATTAGGTGCAGAGGCTTCTGTCTATAACCGAAATTGGAATTGGACAACTTCTGGTGCAACTGTTCGAGTGATTGATGGAAATGGTAAAGTATACGATGGCTCATCTTCTCTAGTAAGTTATGGCGATTACAAAATTTCTAATCTACCATTAACGACTAAATCGTTTACTTGGGAATTAAAAGTACCAGGTCATTTTACGGTGAAGCGTGAAATCCCGATCGGATTAGATAAGAATGGTACGATTTGGGGACAGACATTACAGTATTTTAGCGACAAAGCAACTGCAGGAGACGTAAATGGGGATGACGTAATCGATGTTTATGACGCGCTTTATATTCAAACATATTGGGGAACAAATAAAAGAAGTGCAGATATAAATAATGATGGAACAGTAAACGCGACAGATTTCCAATTCGTAGAAAAAAATTACTTAAAACAAAATCCATCGAACCAAAATGCACCAATTCCGAAGAAGAAATACAAAACGCAAACAATAGATACAATTAAAGGAGAACTTGGAATTTAAATAATGGAAATGGCTACCTTTCAATGAGGTAGCCATTTTTAAAAAATCATCTGAATTTCTAATTATTTAATCCA
The DNA here is from genome assembly GCF_900112535.1 of Bacillus sp. UNCCL81. NCBI lineage: Bacteria > Bacillati > Bacillota > Bacilli > Caryophanales > Bacillaceae > Bacillus > Bacillus sp. UNCCL81. Next base: position 124,429 of record NZ_FOMF01000010.1, read on the forward strand.
GCTTCTTAAAAATCAAAATTATCAGGGTCTGGACCTACACGTTTATTTGCATCAAGTGTAGCAATTTGTTGCATATCATTTGATGAAAGCTCGAAGTTGAATACTTCAAAGTTTTCTTGAATTCGTGATGGTGTAATTGATTTAGGAATTACGATTACATTGCGTTGCAAATGCCAACGGATGATAACTTGGGCAGTTGTTTTACCATATTGATCCGCAATCTCTTTTATAACAGGATTTGTTAAAGCTTCGCCACCTTGCATTAATGGGCTCCATGCTTCTAATGCAATGCCGTTTTTATGACAATATTCATGTAATTCGTTTTGTTGAAACATTGGGTGTAATTCGACTTGATCGACCATTGGTTTAATATTACGATGAGCTGCAATATCTTCTAAGTGATGGACATGAAAATTGGAAACACCAATTGCTGGCACAAGCTTTTCATCGTAAAGTCTTTCTAATGCTTTATATGTATCTAAATATTTTTCTTTTACTGGCCAGTGAATTAAATAAAGATCAACATAGTCTAAGCCTAATTTTTTTAGACTTTCTTCATGAGCTTTTAAAGTTGAATCATAGCCTTGATCAGCATTCCAAACTTTTGTTGTAATAAAAAGTTCATCACGAGCAACACCAGATTGGCGAATTGCTTCACCTACTTGCTCTTCGTTTTGATAGACAGCTGCAGTATCAATATGACGATAACCAACTTCGATAGCTGTTCGGACTGCATCTACACCATCTTCTGGTGACACACGCCACACACCTAAACCTAATTGAGGCATTTTAACTCCATTATGTAATGCAATAGAATGTTCAAACTTCATTTTAATTCCCTCCTTATTAAAGACTAAATCTAGTGTACAATATAAACTTTAAAAATAAAAAAATTTGATCTAAATTAATAGGGAAATAATAATTAAGCACTTCGATTAGGTGTGTATTCTCCATATTAAAAAAATAAAAATAAAACGGTATAAATGAAAACATAATTTTAGAATAATACTATAAATGAGTGCAAAATGGTTGTATATTTTGAGCTTTTCCTTCAATATAAGTATAGGAAAAATGCTCTTTATTTTTGTCTGGAGGGGAAATTTTATATGTTAGATCAGATTTTAGATTTTAATAAGAAGTTTGTTGAAAATAAGGAATATGAGCAATACACAGCTTCAAAGTTTCCGAATAAAGAGGTAGTAGTTGTTACTTGTATGGATACACGTCTAGTTGAACTTTTACCAAAGGCTCTTGATATTAGAAACGGTGACGTGAAAATGATTAAAACAGCTGGTGCAGTTATTGCCCATCCGTTTGGTTCAGTTATGAGAAGTATTCTAGTTTCAATCTATGAACTTGGGGCTAAAGAAGTATTAGTAATCGGTCACCATGAGTGTGGAATGGGGAATACAAATCCTACACGAATAAAAGAAAAAATGGTTGAACGAGGAATTAAAGAAGAAAACCTTGAAATTTTAGGGTTTTCAGGTCTAGATTTAGATAAATGGTTAACTGGTTTTTCGAATGTATACGACAGTGTTAACCACAGTGTTTCAATTATTAAAAACCATCCACTTGTTCCAAAAGAGGTTGAAATTCATGGTCTAGTAATTGACCCACATACAGGGAAGTTAGAAGTAGTTCATCGAGATGAAAAAACTGCTGAATAACGATATAAGATAAACAAAAAAGTTATCCTTTAAGTAGGATAACTTTTTTTGTGTTGTTGAAAAAGAAGCTTGTCAATTAAATTACCAAATTTTTGTAAAAGGAGTAGTGATGTTGATTTCCACTACAAGATGCTCGCTTTCCATGGGGCGAGACCTGAGCCTCCTCGGCTACGCCTGTGGGGTCTCAGCCTTCCCGCTTATCCCATAGGAGTCGAGCACCCTTCCGTTCCAATCAACTTGTTCATTAAAAAAAGTTTACAATAAATTCTAATCAAATAGCTTTTACTTAGAGTAACCTAGCTGTTGCATATTAATTAGCTTGTAGGTCAATTAATTTCGAACATTAATTAAACTATTAAATTGAATTTGTTTTTCTAAAATTAGATCATAATATTTTTAACCTCTGAAAAAAGTCATTACTAGTGTTATTGGATTCATGAAATTGCTAGAACATATTAACCTTTAAAACCATTAATAGATCATCCAAAAAATGATAATTTCATTTAATGTCATTTTTCATGCCGCCACTATGTTTACCAAGATTCAAATAAGTCTCTATCATTTAATGGCTGAACGGGACGGCTATTTGGTTCGAAATAATTTTGATAAGAATGGATTTGTTCTTCGGAAAATTGTATAGGTTTGTTAAAGACTATCCATTTAATCCCTTCAGTACATGGAGGAGTTGTAAAAGAGCCAGTGTACGAAAATTTTTTACTAGTATATGGAATAAAGGACTGCAAATTGATTTTTACAACCTTTCTCTCAAAATCTTCATCCACAGGATTTGCATTTAGGATTTTTTGGAATTCTTTATTCAATCTTCCACTATCAACAAGTACCCCGATGGTAATAATCGATTTTTTATTATTTTCATTTATAAAATGAATCTCTAAATCACTTTGTTTCCCATTGATTGTGTGTTCACTTGGAGTATGGAAATGAAACTGTAGTAATTTATAATGTGATCCATTTAAATTAATTGAATTGGAGTGATTAACCGGAATGAATTTTACCGTGTACTGAGACCTTTCTATTTTAAAAAGATCATTATGGTAGTTTATACCTAAAGGAAGTGATTTTTTTATAGCTTGATCAATATTTACTGGAGATTGCTGTTTCCCAGTTGAACAAAGAGCGTATTTTTTATTGATCGAACTCCAATAATTTGGTCCAGTTTTTCCTGAGTAAGACCAGTCTTCATTTCTTGCAGTTGCAACTGTTGATTTATTTTGATGAACTTCATGCACGATTTGTTTATTTGAACAGGACGAGAGTGTAAAACTGAATAGTATGATGAATAGAAAAAAATAGTTCATTATATACTTCCCTTCCTTGATATGTATGATAGGATACATTTTAGACAACGATGTTACGGAACAAACCTATATTAAGGGGAGAAGATGATGACATTAGAAGAAGTTATGAAATCATTAGAGGAAATGGGAACTGAGCAAACGAAAAAAACTTTTTTGCGTCACGGTGCAAAGGAGCCATTCTTTGGGGTTAAAATTGGTGATATGAAAAAGCTTGTTAAATATGTTAAAAAAGATCAGGAATTAGCACTATCACTTTTTCATACAGGAAATTCAGATGCGATGTATTTAGCGGGTTTATCAATTAATCCAAAATTAATGACAAAGGAACAGCTTCAAAGTTGGGCGAAAGAAGCTCACTGGTATATGATTGCTGAAAGTATTGTAGGTGCTGTTGCAGCAGAAAGCAAGTATGCAATCGAATTAGCTAGAGAATGGTTGAAGTCAGATGATGAATTAATTGAAGATTGTGGATGGAGCACTTATAGTCATTATTTATCAATTGTACCTGATGAAGAGATTGATAAGGAAGAAGTTCGTGAATTACTTAATTATGTTGATAATAATATACATACTTCAAAAAATAGAGTTCGCTATACAATGAATGGGTTTGTAATTTCAGTAGGTAGTTTTGTTCCAAGTCTTACAGTTGAAGCAATGATGGTTGGTCAAAAGATTGGAAAAGTCCACGTGGACGTAGGAGATACGGCTTGTAAAGTACCACTAGCGACTGATTATATTGAAAAGGTCGAAGCTAGAGGAAAGCTTGGAGTAAAGAAAAAAACATGTATTTGTTAATTTGATAAGTGACCTATTTTAATAGGTCACTTTTTATTAGAAAGAAACGGGAGATAACCATGATTATGAAATCAAATAGACTATATTTAAGAAAGCTAAAAATGGACGACCTAGAACATTTACACCAACTTCAATCTAATGCGGAAGTAATGAGATACATAACAAATCGTCCCAAAACACTTGTAGAAACTGAAAATGAATTAAATAAGATTCTTCAAATGTATAAAGAGAAAAACGCTGATTTTGTTGTGATGGCTGTTTGTAAAAATGAGACTAATCAATTGATTGGAACATGTGCGGTCATAAAAAATGAAGCAGATGAGTTTGAAATAGGCTATCGATTAGCTGAAGAAGAATGGGGAAAAGGTTTTGGTTCTGAAATTACTAGTTTAATAGAAGACTATTGTTTTGGAATTAGAAAGTTAAATTTTATAGTAGCTTCCGTTGAAGCAAAAAACATCTATTCAGTAAAGATCCTTGAGAAAAAGGGTTTTAATTTAATTTTTGAATCAATTGATGATGAAAATGGTGAATTAACTAAATATTATCGTAAAGATCGTCATAATTATTAGAAACCATCAAATTATCTAAAAGGAGAATCTAATGGACGTTAATATCCATTTTGATCAAGATCATTTTGTTTCTACCATTATAATTACGCTAGTAAATTATATTACTCTTGGCATTTTACTATTTCGGATTTATAGAACAAATGATTTGAAACCAGAAGTATGGAAGGCTATTATTGCAATGCTTATCGGTTTATTTGTCTTTAGTATTAATTTGAATTTTAATCAATACCGAATTGAAATACCAATTTTACCACTTGGATTTTGGATTTTGATGTGGATTTGTAAACGTAATGATAATCAGGAACGATGGGAAAAATATAGACGTTTTGCATGGGCCGGTTTTTTGATTAGGTTTTTCTTTTTATTCACAAGTTTATTGCAAATGATGATCGATTCAGTTATTTATTCATAATTAAAAGAATTTGTTTTCCACTCCAATAATTATTAAAATTAGATTAACGTATATTTATTGGAGGAAAAGGATGAAACAAAAAACAATTCATAATGTACTTTCAGCTTTTATGATTTCCATTTTATTTACAGGATGCAGTAACCAACAAGCTGAAACGAATAATACGAAGAATCACGAAAATCATGCTGAGCATATTCAAACAAGTGATATTAGAGAACAAACAATCAATAAAGAAACTTTGCCGAAGTTTTTAGGAGATCAAGAACAACAGATTCAACAAATTTATATGGTGGCAGCTCAGCATGTTGATTTACTTAAAAATATTCCGTGTTATTGTGGTTGTGGTGAAAGTGTAGGTCATAAAAGTAATTTAGATTGCTTTATTCATGAAGTAAAAGATGATGGTTCAATCGTGTGGGATAGCCATGCAACTTCATGTGTCAACTGTATGGAAATTGCCGTTGAATCAGCGAAATTACAGCAAGAAGGAAAAACGCCGTTAGAAATTCGAAAAGTCATTGATAATAAATATAAAGATGGATATGCCAAGCCAACAAATACCCCTATGCCAAAAGAACAGGGATAAGGATATAAGACAAAATTAAAAGTCAGACAGTTACTGAGAAATTCCGGTAACTGTCTGACTTTTTTATTTATACGCTTATTCCTGCACAATGGATCGATCAATCTTTGTAATTTCTTCAAATAATGCTTGATGCTCTGTTTTGTAAGGAGGAGTGGTTCCTAATTTTTTTTCGATTAAAAAGATAAATATTACGGCTACTAAGCAAATTCCCCAAAAAAGATATCCGATTAGAGTCATTAATTTTTCTCCTTTTGTATGCATTACTAATCATTTCTTTATCATATGTAATATTCCTTTAAATTTTACAAATAATATTTTGACACATATGAACAATTATTCATATAATATATATATAGAAAACATATGAGTGATTGTTCATGTATTCATAGGAGGACAGTTTATGATTGAAGAAAAAAAGAAAGTTGACGAAGTTTGTGATGAGGCTTGTCAACAAACGGTTATGCATGAGGATATAATTCTTTCAGTAAAAGGAAGCATGTTAAATATTGAAACACTAACAGAAGTAGCAGAACTTTTTAAAGTTCTTGGAGATAAGACGAGAACGAGAATATTACATGCACTTAGTCAATCTGAGATGTGTGTATGTGATCTAGCTTATTTATTAGAAATGACTCAATCATCCATATCACATCAGTTACGTGTATTAAAACAGGCGCATTTAGTAAAAAATCGTAAAGAAGGTAAAGTAGTTTATTATTCGTTAGCAGATAGTCATGTTACACAAATTTTTAATCAAGCACTAGAACATATTTTAGAGGATTAATATAGGTGTTTCTTAAAGAGAGGAGTTGAGTTTATTGAGTAGGGGGCAAAGGCAAGTAAATAGTGAATTAAAATTAGAAGGTCTTGATTGTGCTAATTGTGCGATGAAGATTGAAAAAGGAGTTTCCACACTTGAAGGCGTTGATGCATGTTCAGTAAATTTTGCAACTTTAACGATGACAATTACGACGAGTGAGGAACAAAAAGAATCAATTATCGAGAGCGCTAAAGATAAAATTCGTGTATTAGAACCGCATATTAACCCTGTTTCAAAAATGGATACAAAACTTGGGCAAGAAAAGAAACAGGGAATGAATGCTGAAACAAAAAAACTTATTGTTAAATTAGGAATTGGTACTGCTTTATTAATTTTAGCTCAATTACTTAATGTACCAACGCTCTTTCAATTGATTATTTTTATAGCTGCCTATTTAATAGCAGGTGCTGATGTTGTTTTAAAAGCGATCCGAAATATTTTTAGAGGGCAAGTATTTGATGAGAATTTCTTAATGGGAGTAGCTACAATTGGTGCATTTATTATTGGTGAATATCCTGAAGCTGTTGCTGTAATGCTATTTTATCAGCTAGGTGAATTGTTCCAAAGTATTGCAGTAAATCGATCACGGAATTCAATTTCAAAATTAATGGATATACGTCCCGATTATGCTAATTTAAAAAATGGAGACAAAACTGAACAAGTATCTCCTGAAAAGATTCGAATTGGTGATACGATCATCGTTAAACCTGGGGAAAGGGTTCCGTTAGATGGAATTGTAAAAAGTGGATTTTCAAGTGTTGATACTTCTGCATTAACAGGTGAGTCATTACCAAGAGAAATATTTGAAGGTGATGAAGTATTAAGTGGATTTATAAATGTTCAAGGTTTACTCGAAATTGAAGTCACAAAGGAATTTAATGAATCGACAGTATCAAAAATATTAGAACTTGTTCAAAATGCAACAAATAAAAAGGCTCCTACTGAAAATTTCATTACAAAATTTGCAAAAGTTTATACACCTATAGTTGTGATCACAGCAGCTATTATTGCAATCATTCCACCAATTTTTATTCCAGGTGAAACACTTTATGATTGGGTATATCGAGCATTAATTTTCCTAGTTATTTCATGTCCTTGTGCTCTAGTTGTTTCAATTCCTTTAGGATTTTTTGGAGGAATCGGAGCAGCATCAAAATCAGGTGTATTAGTAAAGGGAAGTAATTATTTAGAAGCATTAAATGATTTGAAATATATTGTGTTTGATAAAACTGGAACGTTGACGAAAGGGCAATTCCAAGTAAGTTCGATTATACCTACTCGCGGTCATTCAAAAGAGGAATTACTGGAATTAGCTGCTTACGGAGAGTTTTATTCTACTCACCCAATCGCATTATCAATTCGTCAAAAGTATGGAAAAGATATAGATGAAGCAAAGCTATCTAACTATACAGAAATTGCCGGACATGGAATTAGCGTTAAGATTAATGGAGATGCTCTGTTAGTAGGGAATTCAAGACTAATGGAAAGTCATTCAATTTTATATGAACCAACTAGAGAAGTAGGCACAACAGTTTATTTAGCAAAAAATAATCATTATATAGGATCAATTGTTATTGCAGATCAACTAAAAGATGATGCGAAAAAAGCGATACTTGAGCTTAAAAAAGTAGGAATTAAAAAGACTGTCATGTTAACCGGTGATGCTAACTCAGTTGCTAAAAGTATTGGTAAGGAATTAGCAATAGATGATATATATTCAGAGCTTCTTCCACATCAAAAAGTAGAAAAGCTTGAAATGATTGAAAAAATAAAATCATCAAAAGAAAAAATTGCATTTGTTGGGGACGGTATTAATGATGCACCAGTATTAGCACAAGCAGAAATAGGTATTGCAATGGGAGGAATTGGTTCCGATGCAGCGATCGAAGCTGCTGATGTTGTATTAATGTCGGATGAACCTTCAAAAATTGTAGATGCAATTAAAATCGCTAAACGTACAAGACAAATTGTATGGCAAAACATCTTTTTTGCTTTAGCAGTGAAAGGATTTTTCTTATTACTAGGTGTAATCGGGATCGCTACAATGTGGGAAGCAGTAATTTCAGATGTGGGAGTTACTGTTTTGGCAGTGTTGAATTCGATGAGAGTACTTAAATATAAATAAAGCTAAAAAACTCAGACTAAATGAAATTAGTCTGAGTTTTTTCTTATTATTAAAACAGAGCGTTTTCTTTTTTTGATAAAAAGGAAGATCAAAACGACCAATCCAATTGCTAATATTCCATAAATAATACTTGAATACAAATCCATATACTCAACAATCTTTTCCCAGGATGCACCGACTGATGCACCAACTAAAACTAAAATTGTATTCCATATTAATGAGCCTAAAGTTGTAAATAACAAAAAGATCCAAAAATTCATTCTTGCCATTCCAGCTGGTATAGAAATTAAACTGCGTATTAATGGAATCAGTCTACAGAAAAAGACAGTCCAAACACCGTATTTTGAAAACCATTCGTCCGCTTTATGTACATCTTTTTTAGTTAAGCGTAAAAAATGGCCCCAGCGTTCTACGATTTTTTCTAACGTTTTTATATCTAGTAATGTACCAATCCAAAAAAGTATGATTGCTCCAATAACTGATCCTAAAGTTGAAAAGAAAATAACACCTAGTTTAGAAAGTGAAGATTCTGTGGTCATAAACCCACCAAACGTTAAAATTACTTCAGAAGGAATTGGAGGGAATATGTTTTCTAATGCAATTAATAAAAAGATACCTAAATAACCAAATGTATCCATTGTTTCAATAATCCAGTTTTGCATGAAATTACCTCAGGTTTGATTTTTATTTTCAAGAAATAATTAGAAGTTTTTAATATTCCTTGTGAAAAAATATACTATGTAACTAGTGATTTAGGCAAGTAATTGTAAAACTAGTTCCAAAATATATTAAATAAACAACTAATAAGGTGTAGATTTTATGTCTGTTGAACAATGAATTAAAATATTTTTTTTGAAAGTGAAAGGATTTAGATCCGTTTATAGAGAATTAAAGTAGATTAATCTAAAAACAGAAATTAGATTTGGTTAAAACACTTCTCCTAAATCTAAAGAAATGTAATTAGTTAATTAGGGATAATGTCTTAGTAAAAAAAGGAGGATGGACATGTTTAAGGTTCAAATAAGTGAGGATTTATCACTCAATCTATTAACACCCAAATATGCAGCAACATTAGTAGAGGCACTGAAGGAAAATCAAAACTCCTTAAAAGAATGGTTGATTTGGGCTGAAAATATTCCATTGATCGAGGATTATCAAAAATCGATTATACCTATGTGGTTACAAAAGTTTGCAGATAATAATGGTTTTGAAGCGGGCATTTTTTATAAAAATGAACTAGTAGGTATGTTAGGATTACATTATATAGACTGGTCGAATCAAACAACTGAAATAGGCTACTGGTTAAGTGAACATGTACAGGGTAAAGGGATAATGACTCGTGCTGTAGATGGTTTAGTTTCATATTGTTATGATGAGCTTAATCTTAATCGAGTTGTGATTAGAGCAGCTGTTGAAAATGGGAAGAGTAGGGCAATTCCTGAACGTTTAGATTTTAAACAAGAAGGTGTCCAAAGAGAAGCACAACAAATTAGAGAAAAGTTTTATGATATTGCTGTTTATAGTATGTTGAAAAATGAATGGAAAAAGTAAATTAATATATTTGCGTTAGCTAAAAATGCTAACGCTTTTTTGTGGAGTAATAATGATGGAGGAAAAAAAGATGACTTATAATACAATCTTGTTCGATTTAGATGGTACATTAACGGATCCAAAAGTAGGGATTTTGAACTCGGTAAAGTATGCATTACAGAAAATGAATATAGCTATTCCATTAGAAGCAGAGCTTTTAAAATTTATTGGGCCTCCGATTCAACAATCTTTTTCTGAAATTTTTCAATTAAATGAAAAAGATATATTAAATGCAGTTCGTTTTTATCGCGAATACTTTTCTCAGAGTGGTATGATTGAAAATAATGTATATGACGGGATACGTGACCTTCTAAGCGATTTGCAAAAGGAGAAAAAAAGGCTATATGTAGCGACTTCAAAACCAACTATTTTCGCAAAGAAAATATTGAGTCATTTCCAACTCGATGAGTTTTTTGTTGATATTGTTGGAAGTGAACTAGATGGCACAAGAATCGATAAAGGCGAGATCATTGAGCATATTTTTGAAATGAATAATAATCTTTCTAAGGAAGATTCAGTAATGGTTGGAGACCGACTTCACGATATAAAGGGTGCCAAAATCGCTAATATTGATGCAATTGGAGTAACTTATGGTTATGGAAGTGAATTGGAATTAACTGATGCAGGAGCGAATGCAATTGTTAGTAGTGTAGATCAACTAAAAAAAATGTTATTAAATGAGAGTAAGATAATGGTCTAATAATGAAGGAGGAGTTTGATTGAAGAGTGGAAAAATACATTATGCTTGGATTATTTTAATTGTTACTTTTTTATCCGTCATTATTGCCGCAGTAACAAATACGATGTCTGGAGTGATGATGATTCCATTTGAAAAGGAATTTGGTTGGAGTAGAGCATCAATTTCTGGTGCGTTTGCAATTTGTATAACTCTTGTTGGATTCTCTGGTCCATTTATAGCTGGATTATACCAAAAGTTTAGTGTTAGAAAAGTATTGTTAGTAGGTATGGGAACGTTATTAACGGCTATTTTACTAACAACGATTATGTCGCAAATTTGGCATTTATTTATCATTTGGGGAATCATTATTGGTTTAAGTGCGGGGGCATTTTTGACGGTGTTAAATGCGTATGTTGCTACTACTTGGTTTGAAAAAAAGCGTGGTTTAGCACTAGGTCTTTTAACCTCTAGTTCAGCAGCCGGTCAACTTGTATTCTTGCCGCTTATGGCCTATATCGTTGAAAATTATTCATGGAGAAATGCCGTTTTAACAATATTCTCTTTTGGTGTTTTCATTTATGTTTTACTTTGGATTTTTATGAAGAATGATCCAGCAGATGTTGGTGTTTTACCTTTAGGGGCTGAAAAAAGTAATCAGAAGCAAGCGAACAATGTTAATCCAGTTAAGGCAGCTTTTGATGGGTTCAAATTAGGTGCTAAATCGAAAGTTTTTTGGTTATTAGCAGGAAGTTTCTTCGTTTGTGGCTTTTCAACTAGTGGTTTAATCGGTACTCATTTTATCTCACTTTGCATCGATTATGGATATAAAGAGGTGACGGCTGCTAGTATTTTAGCGTTCATGGGAATATTTAATATTATAGGTACGACTTTATCCGGATATATTTCTGATCGCTTTGATAATCGTTGGTTATTATTTTGGTATTATGGTTTAAGAGGATTGTCACTACTTATTCTACCTTTTGCTTTATCTACTAATTCAATCATTTATTTAAGTGCTTTTGCCATTTTCTATGGGATGGATTGGATTGCTACAGTTCCTCCAACTATTAAACTAGCGACGGATCATTTTGGTAAAGAGAAGGTAGGGGTAATCTATGGATGGATTTATACCGCCCATCAATTAGGTGCTGGAGCCGCAGCATATGGTGGAGGTTTAATTTATTCTTGGTTAAATGCCTACCAATCGATTTTTATTGCAGCAGGTATCTTTTGTTTAGTCGCAACATTATTTGTGCTTAATATTAAAAAAAGAGCGGTATTAAATCAAAATCTTTCTGCGTAGAAGGAAAATTAATAAACAAAATATTTAATAATTGAGGTAGAATAGATGACCTATCTTTATAAAATAACAAAAGAAAAATATAAAATAATGCGCGAGAAAAATTGTTTTTGGGAAGGTAAGATTCGTAAAATTTGTGAGTTAGAAAAAATCGATTATGAGAAGCTTACTCGATTTTCGTACGGTGGAAATATTGTTTTTAGTATAGATGGTGATATTGTAATTAAATTATATCCTTCTTATGTAAATGACGAGTTCATAAAAGAGAAGCAAGTTCTTGAGTTTTTAAACAGGAGAACTCTGTCCGTAGATGTTCCTAAATTAATTTCAACTGGTCAGTTCGAAGGCTGGAGCTATTTAATAATGAGTGAACTAAAAGGGACTCTTTTAATTGATGTCTTTGATGACCTGACTTTCGAGGAGAAAAAGAAAATTGCGTTTGATTTAGGAAAAATAATAAGAGAAATCCATGACGCAACGATCTCAACAAAACAAGATGATTATGATCAATGGAAGCAATTTATTAAGAATCAATTGGAGCAAGTAAAGAATCATCATAAAAACAACAGAATGAATGATGAGTTATATACACAATTAACAAGCTATGTAGATGATAGAACATTGCAAGGAAATGTGGAGATAGTGTTATTAACCGGAGAATACACGCCATTTAATTTAATCATGAATAAAGTTGATGGTATGTGGAAATTTACTGGTTTAATTGATTTTGCTGATTGCTTTGTAGGAAACTCAAAATATGATTTACTTGGCCCAATTGCGTTTATGTTTTATCCGTTTGAAGGACTAAATAAAATATTCCTTGAAAGCTATGGCTTTAACACTCACGAATTAAACGAAGAACTGCAAAAAGAATTAATGACTTATTTATTACTACATCGTTTTAGTAATATTAGTTTCTATCAAGAAAAATCTGAAGTAGCTAAGAATGCTACTACGTTACAAGAATTAGAAAATATATTTTTTAATTTTAAGTAATTAACAATAAAAAGTGCATCGGGAATGACTTGAATTAGTCAGTTTCGATGCACTTTTTATATTTAATTTAATGCAATTAAAAATGGATATAGTTCAGCAGTCATTACATTCTTTTTAACAGCCGGATCATTTTGCATAATTTCTTTTGCATGCTGCAAGCTTTCTGTTTTTAAGATGACAATACCAAATTCAGCTTGTTCGGTTCTTCCTGCTAAAGATACTGTCTTTTCTTTATTTAAGTTCTGTAGATAATGAAAATGCTCTGATACAATATTTTGTTCTTCTTCCGTTGAATCATGTAAGAAAGTAGATCGAACTGGTTTTAAAATATAAATAAAATTTTCTATTTAAGCCACATCCTATCGTATATATACTAGTTAAAATAATTATGCAATCTAATTAATTCATTATAATTTCCCTCATAATATACCCAAGTAGTAAATCTGACAAATGCCATTTGGAGCAATTTATTTAAGACTATCAAGAGCAGAAGATGGAGTAGCTATTAACGAACAGTTGGAGAATTATCGAAATCGATTGTTTAAATTATTTATAGAGAAAATTTCTCCATAGTTGGGAAATATAAAAATATAAAATGAGGTGAATAAATGATGAATAGCGATGAAAAATTAGAGATAATTACAGAAGTAGTTAATCAAATAAATTCTTTCATAACGAATGATAATTTTAGTACTTACCCTAAAATGGAAATACTCGAGTTAATTCAAAATGAAAATGAATATAGGGTTCCGATTGGAAAATCTATTACATTTAATAAAAATGATAATAAATTACATTTTGATAGTGAAGATGGAGACGTAAATTATTTAGAGGAATTGAAAGCAGAAGATATTACCTCTCTTGAAGAAAAGTTAAAATCAATATCAAATTATATAAATTACTATTAAATTTAAGGACAGTTATAACTGTCTTTTTTCTTTTAGGCTCTGTTAAACTAAAATGTTGATTTTTGCGTACTAAAAAAGACTGTTTTCACCAAAACAGCTTGCGTTGATTCATCATTCATTTTGACTTCATCCTTTCGATTCGATTCGAACGATAATCGATCGGTCATTTCTGGTTTGTGTAAAAAAGGAAAGATATCATTTTAGTTTGGTTGAATGTGTAAAAATGTTACCATTCAAAAATGAAAAAGTCATGACATAAAATATGGATGGACTGGTTGACCTAATGGATAGCGTCCGGGTAGTTACGAGTAGAGGGCGATAAGATAAAAAAGCATCCTTACTGGATGCTCTTGATTTGTGTCACAATTTCGTTGTGTTCGGTGATTAATCTTTTCAACTGTTCTTCGAGATGAGGGTCGTTTTTCTTCGCTAAGATGATCTTGACGATATCGATCGCTTCGCGCGTCTTCATTAATTCTTTTTGCAATTTTTCGACTGCATTCAATTTTCCCATGTTTTACCCTCTTCTTCATTCAGTTTAGTGGATCCGGTCCAAAACTATCCGTTAAGCATACCAAATAAAGCGGATAAATGCACACTTTAATAGCCATGAGTTATTAATTCGAAAAGAAAAAGTATCGAACGATGGTTAGAATAACTGGAATGAAG
>NZ_FOMF01000013.1:0-96832 GCF_900112535.1 Bacillus sp. UNCCL81
GTTGAAAATATTATGACCTAATGTTTAGAAAAACAAATTCAGTTGATTAGTTTTTCTACATAACAGTTAGGTTACTCTAAGTAAAGGCTATTTGATTAGGGTTTATTTCAGACTTTTTTGGATGATTAAGTTGATTGGAGCGGATAGTGCTCGACTCCTATGGGATAAGCGGGAAGGCTGAGACCCCGCAGGCTTGCCGAGGAGGCTAAAGAATCTCGCCCCATGGAAAGCGAGCATCCTGTAGTGGAAATCAACATCACTCTACTCCTTTTACGAAAATTTGGTAATTTAACTGACAAGGTTGTTTTTTAACTAATCCCATGAAAGAATAAAGGCTTAGGAAATACCGCTCAAATGCTCATGAATAACCAGCCAAACACCATGGTCATTTTTTATAAATACATTGGTAGCTCTACCATGACCGGATACAAAGTTTCCTTTCAAATATCCTTCATATTGAAATTGATAAGTACATGTTGCAGAATTGTGATCGGTAGTTAACCATTTTACATTTGTAGCTTTGTAAACTTCATTTTGAATTACATTCCAAGCATTTTCAAAATACTGCTGAATTTCTAGTAAAGAAGTACAGGTTTTGTCTGAAAACCAATAAATGGCGTCCTTGTGTATATATTTTTTTACTTGATTAAAATCATGTGTATTTGTTGCAGTTATGTATTGTTGTAACGCATTTTGATAGCTCATATACAAACCACCTTTATAGTAGAGTTGAAGTAAGTCTTGTAGGTGAATATCTATAATACATCATAGTATTCTTTGCATAAGTAATCAGTTAGTTTAAAGCAAAAGAAACCCTCAAGGTAAGTTAAACTTCCTTAAGGGCTGCGGTAAGCATAAATGAACCTATTAATTGCTTTCTTCATCTATTTCCTGCTGTTATGTCTTTGGTACTGAACTTAAGTAACTTCAATCATACCGCCACTTATTCGCTTATAACCTCTCCATTTCGCTATATCTTCCATTAATTGCAATAGAGCTAAATCCTTTTTTTTCGATTCAATCATTATATCGATATCACTTCCAATTGATCTGACGATGTCAAAAAAGGGCTTAATAAAGTCAATGTCAATTAAATCTGAATGTGCTCTGAACTCTTTATCGGATTTCGGAGATGAAATATGAATTTTAGGCTTCAAAAATGTATGCTCCCAAGTAGAAAATATAATGGGTAATAATTTCTCTAATGGTTCTTCACATAAGTTTGCCATATGATGATGATAGTCAAATACGAGCGGAATACCTTCGTTTTTACAAACCATTAGTGTTTCAGCTGTATTATACGTTTTATCGTCATTTTCTAGCGTCATTTGTTTTTTTATGTGAGTAGGGAGCTTTTTTATATTTTCATAAAAACGTTGGATCGCAAGCTCTTTATTTCCATACGCTCCTCCAATATGTATATTAATGACGCTTTGGTCAGAAATACCCATTGCTTCAAGAACTTTATAATGATACTCCATATCAATCACAGCATTATCAGTTATATGAGGTTTTTCACTTGTAAAAAGCGTGAATTGGTTAGGGTGAAAACTAACTCTTAATTCATGCTTCTTGATAAAATCACCTATTTCTTTAAACTGTTTGTGAAAAATATTTATATAATCGAATTCTACATCTGGATGAGTCGCTAAAGGGACCATTGAAGAGGACATTCTATATAAGGGAATTTGTTGTCCCACATTATAATGAAGTGCTCTATACGTATTTTCAATATTTTGCGATGTAACAGAAATTAATTTCTCTAAACGTTCTTCCAGGTCAAGGGCTTTATAACGTGTAAATGTAAGAGTTTTTGCAGGTGAACAATTATATAAAGATAATGCATGTGATACATATCCAAATCGAATGATCATATTTTGTTCACCTCTACCTTGGTTTTTGTATATGTACAAATGTTTACATTAATGGAGAAAGAAGCTTAGATAAAAGCTTGCGACATTTCCATAAGAATGTTGTATTTTTATAATGTTCAATAGGATATGATTTTGAGCGTTCTAAGTCCTTTGTAAATATTTCCTTAATCTTCAATATGAAAGACTCACTTGAAAAAATACAGCTCCATTCATCATTTATGCAAAGACTTCTACGATCAAAGTTAACGGATCCTACATCACAACAACAATCATCGATGAGTAGTACTTTGGCATGAAAGAACCCTTTCTGATAATGAAAAACTTCCCCACCACCTTCTAAAATTAAAAGGAGATGTGGAAAACTCGCCTCTTTAACTAGTCTGTGGTCTTCTTTTTCCGGCACCATTACGCATATGTGGACACCTCGTTTAAGAGCGGCAAGAAGTGCGTTCATCAGTTTTTTTGTCGGAATAAAGTAAGGTGTACCAATATAAATATGTTTTTTTGCCTGATTTATTAAATCTTTATATAGATTCTCAATGCGTACAAAGTCCGAAGAATAGAAGTGATGCTCGATTTTCCCTTTTGCTAATTCATCGTCATTAATTAACGTAAAGGATTCTCCGCCACTTCTAACCCAGTCTATTAAAAATTGAATGTGTAAATCTTTTACACCTTCACCTGTCATTCGAATATGATAATCTCTCCAATAACCTAAATCTTCATCAAAACCAATATATTCTTTGCCAATATTAAAACCACCAAAATAACCGACTTTTTGATCTATTACAGTAATCTTTCGATGGTTACGATGTTGAAAACGATAAAGGGTAAATGGAAATCCCGTTCGCCGATTAAAAAGTACTTCTACGCCATTTTCTATTAGTTTTTTTATTCTTTTACGCTTAAGCCTAAAGCTTCCGATCCAATCAACAAGGAGGCGTACTTGTAATCCTTCCTGAGCTTTTCTTTCAAGTAATGATAAAAATTTTTCGGATGTATCATCATTTCGAACAATATAAAAAAGCATCGAAATACTACTACTTGCTTCTGTTATATCGTCTAGAAGATGCTTGTACAAATCATTACCATCTGTTATTAACATTGTCTCACTATATCTTTTTTTAAATGGACAAGTTTTATCATATTTATGAAATGCTTTATAGCCAAAATAAAGATCTAAGCTAGCAAGGAGTATAAGAAAGAGTAGAGCAATTAAGCAAATGAAAAGAATCATATAATTAAACTCCTTTACCTTTTACGTGTTGATAGTATGACCATATCCATTGAAGAATATGAAAAAGAGCCAATTTAATATGAAAAAGTATTTGACTGAATAGTCATTCATAATATAATTAAATTATATATTTTCTGAATATTATTATGGTTATAAATTTTTAAACAGTAAGCGTTTTCTTTATAACCGGGAAAATTGGGGGAGGAATACATCATGAATCATGCACTTTTGTATTTGAACGCACTAGGGTTTGTGGCAATTACAGTTTATGCAATTTATTTATTCGTTTACCTGATTCAAACAAGACTTGCCTACATTAAATTAGGTAAAAAAGAAGAATTTGAAAGAAATTTGAAAGAACGTTTTCAAAAAATTTGGGTCAATGTTTTTGGACAAAAAAAGCTATTAAAGGATAAGAAAAGTGGATTTATTCATTTGTTATTCTTTTATGGATTCATTTTAGTTCAAGCAGGAGCTTTAGACTTTATTATAAGAGGTCTTGTTCCTAGCGCACATTTACCTCTTGGACCTTTATATGGTGCATTTACATTTTTTGAAGAAATCATTGCGTTACTTATATTGGTGGCAGTTGTTTGGGCCTTCCATAGACGATATATTGAGAAGTTAGTTCGACTAAAAAGAGGTTGGAAAAGCGGTTTAGTTCTTATTTTTATTGGTTTATTAATGTTATCAACGCTTTTTGGTAATGGTATGGGAATCATTTGGCATGGTGAAGCAACAAGCTTTCATGAACCAATCGCATCATTAATTGCAACAGTTTTTAACGGTATTAGTAAGCCTTTATCAATTTCATTATTTTATGTTGCGTGGTGGACTCACTTAATTTCACTTTTAACGTTCTTAGTATATGTACCTCAATCAAAACACGCACATTTACTTGCTGGTCCAGCAAACGTGTATTTTAATCGTTTAACGAAAGCAGGAAAATTAGAAAAAATAGATTTTGAAGATGAAACACAAGAAACATTTGGTGTTGGAAAAATCAGCGACTTCCGTCAATCACAATTAATTGATTTATATGCTTGTGTAGAATGTGGTCGTTGTACTAATGTATGTCCAGCTACTGCAACTGGAAAAATGCTGTCACCGATGGATTTAATTTTAAAACTCCGTGATCATTTAACTGAAACAGGGGCTGTTGTAACATCTCGTGCACCTTGGGTTCCAACAGTTGCATTTTCTAAAACAAAAGGAAATCAATTAGCATTTGCTTCACAAGGAAAACAAGAATCAGCAGCAACATTGGAATATAGTCCAAGTTTAATTGGTGATGTAATTACTGAGGAAGAGATTTGGGCATGTACAACTTGTCGTAATTGTGAAGATCAATGTCCTGTAATGAATGAGCATGTTGAAAAGGTAATTGATTTACGTCGTTATTTAGTTTTAACGGAAGGTAAGATGCAACCAGATGCTCAACGTGCAATGACAAATATCGAACGTCAAGGAAACCCATGGGGATTAAATCGTAAAGACCGTGAAAACTGGAGAGAACTTGATGAAAGTATCCATATCCCAACAGTAAAAGAAGCTCAGAAAGCTGGAGAAGAAATTGAGTACTTATTCTGGGTTGGTGCAATGGGTTCATATGATAACCGTAGCCAGAAAATCGCATTAGCATTTGCGAAACTAATGAATGAAGCTGGAATTAAGTTTGCAATTTTAGGTAATAAGGAGAAAAATTCTGGTGATACACCTAGACGATTAGGTCAAGAATTCTTATTCCAAGAGTTAGCAAGTAATAATATCGCAGAAATTGAAAAATCGGGAGTAAGCAAATTAGTAACAATTGACCCGCATGCTTATAACACATTTAAAAATGAATATCCTGATTTTGGTTTATCAATAGAAGTTTATCATCATACAGAATTATTATCTCAATTGGTTAAAGAGGGTAAGTTAAAACCGGTTCATCAAGTTAATGAAGTGATTACTTACCACGATTCATGTTATTTAGGTCGATACAATGAAGTTTATGAAGCTCCTAGGGATATTCTTCGTGCAATTCCTGGTGTCAAACTAGTTGAAATGGAGCGTAAGCGCGAAACAGGTATGTGCTGTGGAGCGGGTGGAGGATTAATGTGGATGGAAGAGCATGTTGGTAATCGTATTAATGTAACACGTACTGAACAAGCACTTGCAGTTAGTCCAAATGTAATTGGAACAGGTTGCCCTTATTGCTTAACAATGCTATCAGATGGAACAAAAGCAAAAGAAGTCGAAGAAAATGTTAAAACACTAGATATAGCAGAGCTTTTAGAGTTATCGATTTTTGGTGACAAACAAAACCAAGCTTCATAAAAGTTCTATAACTTTTCAATCTTCATAAAATAGCAATGAAAGGTGTGCAACTTGTACACCTTTCAGACTGCCTGTCAGCGTTTTTTTATTTGGTGAATTGATTGATTATAGAATTTTATTATAGAGGAGAAATAGATAAAATTTTAAGGGGGAAAATGGGATGAGTAAAACAGTTATAGTAAGTGCAGTTCGTACACCAATCGGACGTTTTGGAGGCGCCTTAAAGGGCTTTAGTGCTGCTCAGTTAGGTGGTATCGCAATTAAAGAGACATTGAACCGTGTTAACCATCCATTAGAAATGATTGATGATGTAATAATGGGAACAGTTTTACAAGGTGGACAAGGACAATTACCTTCAAGACAAGCACTTCGTAATGCAGGATTACCTTGGGAAACAAGATCAGAGACAATAAATAAAGTATGTGCATCTGGTATGCGTAGCGTTATGCTTTCTGATTTATTGATTCGTTCTGGTGAAAGTAAACGTATTGTTGCAGGTGGAATGGAATCAATGAGCAATACACCTTATTATCAAACCTCTATAAGATGGGGAAATAAAATGGGGAACACAGAATTAAAGGATGGCCTTCTAGTAGATGGCTTAACTTGTTCATTTACTGGAGTTCATATGGGCACATACGGAAGTGAAGTTGCTAAACTTGAAGACATATCTCGTGAGCAACAAGATGAGTGGGCACTTCGTAGTCAACAACTTGCGGTTGAATCGATTAAAACAGGTAAATTTGAAGAAGAGATTGTAACGATTGAGTCAGTTGGCAAAAAAGGAGTCGTAACAAAAATAGAAGTAGACGAGTGTCCAAGGGAAGATACTACTATTGAAAAACTAGCTAAGCTATCTCCAGCATTTGATCGCGACGGAACAATCACAGCTGGAAATGCACCTGGATTAAATGACGCAGGTGCGGCACTTTTATTAATGAGTGAGGAAGAAGCAAAACTAAATGGCTATGTACCTTTAGCTACAATCGTTGCAACAGAATCAATGGCTGTAGAAGCAAAAGACTTTCCTAGAACTCCGGGATATGTCATTCAAAAATTATTACAAAAAACAAATAAAAAGATATCAGATATTGATTTATTTGAAATTAACGAAGCATTCGCAGCAGTAGTTTTAGCAAGTGCGAAAATTGCGGATATACCTTTAGAAAAAATAAATGTAAATGGTGGAGCGATTGCTCTAGGACATCCAATTGGAGCAAGTGGTGCAAGAATCATTGTAACCTTAATTAATGCATTAAAAGCACGAGGCGGAGGCCTTGGAATTGCTGCAATTTGTAGCGGTGGTGGTCAAGGAGACGCAGTCTTAGTAGAGGTACGATAAGAGGGAAAAGCAAGAATAGCAGTGTATGGAAGAGCAGGAAAGGTGTGGAGGGGAATGTTTCCTTCTATCTAAGTACTGCCTCCCTTAAGCTGTTATTTTTTTGCTTTTCTATTTTTGCGTATTAACTTGACCCTGTTTTTCCTTCCTTCCAGACTTAAAAATTTTTCTACAAAAAATAACAGGAATTTTCAGATTTTTGTCTAATATTATACGAAGTAGACTATCTTTTTAGTCAAAGTAGAAAATATTTTGTTAACGCTTACAAAAATCGACAAAAACAACATGGCAGTGATAAGGGAGCAATTAAGTTAAGGGGAATAGGATATAAAATAATTATCTTTAATTAAAACCTTTCATTTGATTGTGATACTTGTCCTAGCAAAAATCGGGGGAAATGATCTATGCAATTTCGTTTAAGTGAAGAACATGAAATGATTCGTAAAATGGTAAGAGATTTTGCTAGAAATGAGGTTGCTCCGTCAGCTGCTGAGCGTGATGAGCATGAAAAATTTGATCGTTCAATTTTTGATCAAATGGCTGAGTTGGGATTAACAGGAATTCCATTCCCAGAGGAATATGGTGGAATCGGCAGTGATTATTTAGCTTACGTTATCGCTGTTGAAGAGCTTTCTCGGGTTTGTGCTTCAACAGGTGTAACGTTATCAGCCCACACTTCATTAGCTAGTTGGCCGATATATAAGTTTGGTACTGAAGAACAAAAACAAAAATTCTTAAAACCGTTAGCACAAGGAACAAAAATCGGTGCTTATGGATTAACTGAACCAGGATCTGGGTCAGATGCTGGTGGTATGAGAACGACTGCTAGAAAAGAAGGAAACGAATATATATTAAATGGTTCAAAAATATTTATTACAAACGGTGGAGAAGCGGAAATTTACGTAGTATTTGCTGTGACAGATCCTACAAATAAACACGGAGTTTCTGCATTTATCGTTGAAAGTGATACACCAGGTTTTTCAGTTGGTAAGAAAGAAAGTAAATTAGGTATTCGTTCATCGCCGACAACTGAAATTATCTTTGAAGAATGCCGCATCCCAGCTGAAAACTTATTAGGTGAAGAAGGTAAAGGATTTAAAGTTGCGATGCAAACGCTTGATGGTGGTAGAAATGGAATCGCTGCTCAAGCAGTAGGTATTGCACAAGGTGCTTTAGATGCTTCAGTTGATTACGCTAAAGAGCGTGTTCAATTTGGCAAACCAATTATTGCTCAGCAAGGTGTCTCATTTAAACTTGCTGATATGGCTACAAGTATCGAAGCTTCTCGTCTATTAACTTATCAAGCTGCTTGGTTAGAATCTAATGGACTTCCATATGGTAAGGAATCTGCTATGTCTAAATTACTAGCAGGAGATACTGCGATGAAGGTTACAACAGAGGCAGTACAAGTTTTCGGTGGCTATGGATATACAAAGGATTATCCAGTGGAACGCTTTATGAGAGATGCTAAAATAACTCAAATCTATGAAGGAACACAAGAAATTCAAAGACTAGTAATCTCAAGAATGCTATAAAAAATAATATTATTCTTCTTTTCGCATTACGAAAGATTAGGATCGCTTGGTACAAGGAATATGGATAGCCCTTTACCAAGTTTTCTTTTACAAAAAAAGGCAATTATATTTCTGGGGGATGATTAGTATGGTAGAAAAGTATCAAGCTAAGCACAAGATTCGTTTCGTTACTGCATCAAGCTTATTTGATGGCCATGACGTGTCAATCAATATGATTAGAAGATTATTGCAAGAAAATGGAGTTGAAGTAATTCATTTAGGCCATAACCGCTCTGTTGAAGAAATTATTAACGCAGCAATTCAAGAGGATGTACAAGGTATTTCAATTTCTTCCTACCAAGGTGGACATATGGAGTACTTTAAATATATGTACGATTTGCTTCAAGAAAGAGGCGCTTCTCACATCAAGTTATTTGGTGGAGGTGGTGGCGTAATTCTACCTAAGGAGCAAGAGGAGTTAGAAGCATACGGAATCACTAAAATCTATTCACCTGAAGATGGCCGTATAATGGGTCTTCAAGGGATGATTAATCATATGTTACAAAGCACAGATTTTCTTCCACCTTTGAAGGACTTAGAAAACGTTCAAAAACTATCTGCTACAAATCATAAAGAAATTGCTAGATTTATTACTTTAGCTGAAAATAAAGGTTCTCTAGATTCAAGCTTAGAGATGGCCGCAACATTAGAAAAATCAGAAACTGATAAAAGTGTAGTAATTGGTATGACTGGTACTGGTGGAGCGGGTAAGAGTTCATTAACAGATGAGCTAGTACGCCGTTTTATTCAAGAGTTTCCAGAAAAAACAATCGGTATTGTTTCAATTGACCCAACAAAACGTAAAACAGGTGGGGCACTATTAGGTGATCGTATTCGTATGAATTCAATCCATCATCCAAATGTGTATATGAGAAGTTTAGCTACTCGAGATAGTCAATCTGAAATCTCAAATGCATTAGAGGATACGATTTCAATCTTAAAATCAGCTGACTTTGACGTTATTTTTGTTGAGACAAGTGGTATAGGTCAAGGTGATGCTGCAATTACGCAGTACAGTGATATTCATCTGTACGTTATGACAAGTGAATTTGGAGCACCTTCGCAATTAGAAAAAATTGATATGATTGACTTTGCAGACTTGATTGCAATTAATAAATTTGAACGTCAAGGCTCAGAAGATGCATTACGTCTTGTTCAAAAACAATATCAACGTAGTCGTCATCTTTTCCATGATGATATCGCTACAATGCCTGTATATGGAACAATAGCTAGCCAGTTCAACGATGCAGGAACTAATAATTTATTTTTAGCTTTAACAAAATCAATTGAAAAACACACTACAAATGAGTGGAATACGACATATATTAAGCCGGGTAATGTTGAGAAACAACATGTCATTATTCCAAGTAATCGTCGTTTTTATTTAAGAGAAATTGCAGAAACTGTAAGAAACTATCACGAAAACACTGAAGTTGAGGCAGCAAAAGCTTCAAAGCTTTATCAAATTGAAGGAACACTGTCTGAAATAGAGTCACAAAATATTGAAGATGCAAAACATACATTAGTAGATTTGAAAAATAAATTTGAAGAATCTCTTGCTCCATCTACAAAACAAGCACTAAATCATTTTAAATTGATTAAAGAAGCATATTCACAAGATCAACTAATTCAAAAAATTAGAGATAAAGAAATTAAAGTTGAGTTAACAACTACAACTTTATCGGGCACAAAAATACCGAAAGTATCTGTACCTACTTATCGAGATTATGGAGATTTATTAAGATGGGTAGCAAAAGAAAACGTACCTGGATATTACCCATTTACAGCTGGAGTGTTCCCATTCAAGCGTCAAGATGAAGATCCAAAGAGACAATTTGCTGGTGAGGGGCCTCCAAGTAGAACGAATAAACGATTCCACTATCTATGTGAGAATGACCCAGCTAAACGTTTAAGTACTGCATTTGATTCAGTAACTCTATACGGAGAAGACCCAGCAATCCGTCCTGATATTTTTGGGAAAATTGGTGAGAGTGGAGTTAATGTATGTACTTTAGATAATATGATTGAGCTTTATAATGGTTTTGATTTATGTAGTCCTTCAACATCTGTTTCTATGACAATTAATGGTCCAGCACCAATTATTTTAGCTATGTTTTTAAATACTGCTATCCATCAACAAGTTGAAATAAAAGAAAAAGAATTAGGTCGTATTTTAACAGTTGAAGAATTTACAGAAATAAAGCGAGTAACTTTACAAAAAGTTCGTGGTACTGTTCAAGCTGACATTTTAAAAGAGGATCAAGGTCAAAATACATGTATTTTCTCAACAGAATTCGCTTTAAAAATGATGGGCGATATACAACAGTATTTTATTGATAATAGTGTTCGTAATTATTATTCGGTTTCAATTTCTGGATATCATATTGCTGAAGCTGGAGCAAATCCTATTTCACAACTTGCATTCACTTTATCAAATGGATTCACTTACGTTGAATATTATTTAAGTCGAGGCATGAAAATTGATGATTTTGCCCATAATTTATCATTCTTCTTTAGTAATGGGCTTGATGCTGAGTATTCTGTAATCGGACGTGTAGCGAGAAGAATTTGGGCTGTTACGATGAAAGAAAAATATGGTGCATCTGAACGTAGCCAAAAACTTAAATACCATGTTCAAACATCAGGTCGCTCATTACATGCTCAAGAGATGGCGTTTAATGATATACGTACAACTTTACAAGCATTACTGGCTTTATACGATAACTGTAACTCACTTCATACGAATGCATATGATGAAGCTGTTACAACTCCTACTGAGGAATCTGTACGTCGAGCAATGGCGATTCAGCTTATTATTCAAAAAGAAAATGGTCTATCAAAAAATGAAAATCCAATCCAAGGATCATTTATCATTGAGCAGTTAACAGACTTAGTAGAAGAAGCAGTCTTAAAAGAGTTTGAGAGAATCAGTGACCGTGGTGGCGTATTAGGTGCGATGGAGCTTCAATATCAACGTGGCAAAATTCAAGAAGAATCACTTTATTATGAAACACTTAAACATAATGGTGAACTTCCAATTATAGGAGTAAACTCTTATATCAATCCTAACGAACAAATGGAATCAATTAATACGATGGAAATCGCTAGATCAAGCTACGAAGAAAAACAATCGCAAATTGATCATGTAGAACAATTCCAAGTGAAACATAAATCAGAAGCACAGGTTGCTTTAGAACAATTAAAACAAGTTGCTCGTCAAAATGGCAATTTATTCGAAGAGCTAATGAATACTGTTCGCGTTGCTAGTTTAGGACAAATCACTCAAGCATTATATGAAGTAGGCGGACAATACCGTAGAAATATGTAAAAAAGAATTGTGAAAGCCGGTTGTCCTGCTTTAAGACAGCATAAGTGGCATGTGACTGGAGTTAGGTAGAATGGGCGTCTTTTAGACGCTCATTTTACTATTTTCGCAAAAAATTAGTCTAATATTGAAAAATATAGACAAGGTGCTAGCATATTTAACTTAGTTTTGTTTATAATGAAAGATATGTATTTTATAGCTAACTAGTAAAATTTATACATAATGTTATTAAATTATGGTGAAAATATTATTTTTAAAGGAGTGCTTACCTTGAGTTTAAAGCAATACTCGGAAGAGCAATTAAAAGAATTATCGCTTATTGAATTAGCATATGAAC
This sequence comes from Bacillus sp. UNCCL81, assembly GCF_900112535.1. Lineage (NCBI taxonomy): Bacteria > Bacillati > Bacillota > Bacilli > Caryophanales > Bacillaceae > Bacillus > Bacillus sp. UNCCL81. The sequence continues at coordinate 12,009 of NZ_FOMF01000013.1, forward strand.
TTTTTTCTGAAACAAAGGAACCTATTTCTTTTTACGATTTAGTTGACCAAATGGCAACAGTTTTAGGTGTAACTAGAGAGGCACTATTAGAAAAACTTCCTCAATTTTATACAGAATTAAATATTGATGGCCGTTTCGTATGTTTAGGTGAAAATCGCTGGGGATTACGTGCTTGGTATCCATACGATCAAGCAGAAGAAGAAGTATTACCTGTTGCAAAACCTAAGAAGAAACGTAAACAATTAGAAGAAGAAGATGAGTTCGAAGATTATGACGCATCTGAAGAAGATGATTTTGAAGAGGAAGAACTTGAATTAGACGAGTTAGATGAAGATCTAGTTGATGATGATGAAACTGATGAGTTTGATGACGAAGAAATCGATGAAGATGATGAAGATCTTGAAATAGATGATGAAGATTTAGAGCTAGAAGATGAAGAAGAAGAAGAATTAGATGAATTTGAAGAGGAAGAAGAACGATAAGTTCTTGACTTTTAAGTACTGAATGAGTAGAATTCTTATTGGGCTCTTTAAAAAGAACGAAATATATTTTGACGCTCCCTATTTTAAATAGGGGGCGTCTTTGTTTTTTTACAAATACTTAATGTAATAAAACAATAAATGAAATGTTTGCTTTCGATTCAAATGTTAAAAATTTGCATGAAAAAACCCAATTTTGGATGACAATAAAGCATGCATACAAAATGTTATTAAATAATTTTTTATAAAGGATTAGCTTTGTAATTTCTTGTAAGGAAAAATAAAATACGAATGCTAAAAATGAAAGGGGCTCAATTATGACAAAGTATATTTTTGTAACAGGTGGCGTAGTTTCTTCTCTTGGTAAAGGGATTGTTGCAGCATCTTTAGGACGACTACTAAAAAATAGAGGATTAAATGTAACAATTCAAAAGTTCGATCCTTACATTAACTTAGATCCAGGAACAATGAGTCCATACCAACATGGTGAAGTTTTCGTAACAGATGACGGTGCAGAAACAGACTTAGACTTAGGTCATTATGAAAGATTTGTTGATATTAACGTTACTAAATTCAACAATGTAACATGTGGTAAAGTTTATTCTACGGTATTACAAAAAGAACGTCGTGGAGATTACTTAGGAGGAACTGTACAAGTTATCCCACACATTACAAATGAGATTAAGGATAAAGTTTTCCGTGCTGGTCGCGAAACAAATGCAGATGTTGTTATCACTGAGATCGGTGGAACAGTTGGTGATATCGAGTCATTACCTTTTATCGAAGCTATTCGTCAAATTAAAGGTGATGTAGGCCGTGACAACGTAATGTATGTTCACTGTACACTTCTACCTTATATTAAAGCTGCTGGTGAGTTAAAAACTAAACCAACCCAACACAGTGTAAAAGAACTTCGTAGCATTGGTATTCAACCAAATGTGATCGTATTACGTTCAGAAACATCTGTACCACAAGAAATGAAAGATAAAATTGCTCAATTCTGTGATGTAGATGCTAAAGATGTGATCGAATGTGTAGATGCAGATACTCTTTACGAAATCCCATTAGCGTTACAAGCACAAGGATTAGATAGTATCGCATGTAATCATTTAAAACTACAAACAAATGAAGCAGATATGACAGAGTGGATTTCTTTAGTAGACAAAGTTAAAAACTTAACTAAATCAACAAAAATCGCTCTTGTTGGTAAATATGTAGAATTACAAGATGCTTATATTTCAGTAGCAGAGGCATTAAAGCACGCAGGATATGCTTTTGATAGTGAAATTGAAATTAAATGGATTAATGCAGAAGAAGTTACATCAGCTAATGTAAACGAACTTTTAAGCAATGTAGATGGAATTCTTGTACCAGGTGGATTCGGAGACCGTGGTGTAGAAGGCAAAATCTTAACTGCACAATTTGCTCGTGAAAATAACGTACCATTCTTAGGAATTTGTCTAGGTATGCAAATTGCGTCAATTGAATTTGCTAGAAATGTTTTAGGCTTGAAAGGTGCTCACTCAGCAGAAATTGATCCTACTACTAACTATCCAATTATCGATTTATTACCTGAACAAAAAGATGTAGAAGATTTAGGTGGTACATTACGTTTAGGTTTATATCCATGTAAATTAGTTGAAGGTTCAAAAGCATACGAAGCTTACGGGGATGAAGTTGTTTACGAACGTCACCGTCATCGTTATGAGTTCAATAATGAATACCGTCAACAAATGGAACAAGAAGGATTTATCTTCTCAGGTACTAGCCCTGATGGTCGTTTAGTAGAAATTATTGAGTTGCCAAATCATCCATGGTTTGTAGCTTCACAATTCCACCCAGAGTTTATTTCTCGTCCAAATAGACCACAACCATTATTCAGAGATTTTGTAGGAGCATCACTACAAAACCGAGGATAAGAAAATAAAAAAGACCCAACAGGATTTTATTAAAATCCTGTTGGGTCTTTTTGTTATTTTAGAATTGTTTTTCAGTCGAAATCTGATAGGATTTCACTCATTGTAAGTAGTAGGCAGTGATAAATAAATAATCCTGTAAGTAGGGTAGGTAAACAGATTCGGTCTCCCTCGTCAGTTGGAACAAGCTTTCTTGTTAATTCATAGTTAATAAATACATCAGCTAGTTCTGATAAATGGTCTTCACCATTGATCGTAGTAGAGACGATTACTAATCCAACGTTTGATTCTAATAGTTTATTAGCAAGAAGAATAGCTTCTTGATCGTCCGTCTGTCTTGTAAATAAAAGTACTCGATCTACTGGGGATAATGACTGGATTTCGCCGTTAATCAACAAAGGTTTAATTGAGTCGTTTTGTTCTGCTCCATCAGTTATTTCTGAAACAATACCAGCAAATTCTTTTGTGCCATGTACATAAACGCATCCTTCGCCTATAACTGCCTGTGCTAGGAAGCGTGAAGCATCTTCAAATACTTCCTCTTGTTTAACTATTTTTTGAAAAACCCCATTCAATTGTGTCGAAAAAATTTTTAACATTAAATAATACTCCCTCTTATAAAAGTATGGTCTAACCATTATACTGTAATTTAGATAGATACAAAAAAATTAAAAAAGTAATTTTTTGTAAATTTTTCAAACTAATGCAGGAAAAAAGGTTTTTAAGTAGAATGTAAAAATTTAGGGGAATTTGTATTTTTTTAAGCAAGGTTATCTGGTTTAGAAAGGTGGTACTATTTTTGGGAAGTAAATTACTTATAGTAGACGATCAGTACGGAATTCGTTTGCTTTTACACGAAATTTTCAAAAAAGAAGGCTATGAGGTATTTCAGGCAGCTAATGGTTTTCAAGCAATTGATATTGTAGTGAAGGATTGTCCCGACTTAGTTATTCTTGATATGAAAATACCAGGTATGGACGGAGTGGAGATTCTAAAGCGAATCAAAGAAATTAATAAAGATATTAAAGTTATTTTGATGACGGCTTATGGTGAACTCGATATTATTGAAGAAGCTAAAAAATTAGGAGCACTACAATATTTTCCAAAACCATTTGATATTGATGAAATTAAAAAGGTTGTTAGAGAACATACTTCACAACCACAATCTCAGCAGTAAAATAGCAGATGGGGTAGCGGACCATCTGCTTTTATTTTTACCCATTAACTGAAAGCGTTTTCGGAAATAGCCGATAAAACCGTTAGAAACAATGTTTAATTGTCTAAAATGTTACGATAATACGAACATTAGATGATATTTGTTGTGTTTTCATTTCATTTTTTGTATTCTTATGTTGTGATATAAATACCTTATAATTTACATAATAAAGAACACTTTGTAGCATTATATTCTTGTTAGTAAAATTATGGGTGCAGATTAATTTTCATAAAAGAGTATATAAGGAGGGCTTAAAATGCCTTTAGTATCTATGACTGAAATGCTTAATAAAGCAAAAGAAGGTAAATACGCTGTTGGTCAATACAATATTAATAACTTAGAGTGGACTTTTGCTATTCTTACTGCAGCTGAAAAAGAACAATCACCTGTAATTCTTGGTGTTTCTGAAGGTGCAGCTAAATACATGGGTGGATTTAATACTGTTGTAAAGATGGTAGAAGGTTTATTAATTGATTTAAAAATTACTGTACCTGTAGCAATTCATCTTGATCACGGTTCAAGCTTTGAAGCATGTAAAGCTGCAATCGACGCTGGATTTACTTCAGTTATGATTGATGCTTCTCACGATCCATTTGAGCAAAACGTTGAAACAACTAAAAAAGTTGTAGACTACGCTCACTCTCATGGTGTATCTGTAGAAGCTGAATTAGGAACTGTTGGTGGACAAGAAGATCATGTTGTTGGAGACATTATTTATGCTGACCCAGCAGAGTGTAAAGAACTAGTTGAGCGTACTGGCATTGATTGCTTAGCTCCAGCTTTAGGTTCTGTTCATGGACCATACAAAGGTGAACCGAAATTAGGTTTCGACGAAATGGAACAAATCGGTAACGAGACGAACGTACCATTAGTTTTACACGGTGGAACTGGAATCCCAACTGAACAAATTCAAAAAGCAATCGCTCGTGGAACTGCAAAAATTAACGTAAACACTGAGAACCAAATTGCTTTCAATAAAGCTGTTCGTGAATTTGTTGCAAATGATCAAAAACAATACGATCCACGTAAAGTTCTTGGACCAGGTCGCGAAGCAATTATCGCAACAGTGGCTGGCAAAATCCGTGAGTTCGGTACTAGCAACAAAGCATAATATTTTAAGTTTTTTAGCTTAAAATATGATATATTATAATAAATTAAAGCCGTCTAAATTATGTTTAGACGGTTTTCTTGTTTAACAAAGCCATTTTTAGCAATAAAATTAACTGTTTTTTCATTTAGACTTGAAGATATAAGATAATAATGATTAGAATTAGTTTAGGTCTAGTTTAAGAATTTACCAAATATCTATTTCTACTTTATTAGCTAATCAAAATTCATTTAAAGGTTTTACTCAATTTTTATTGAATTTCAAGATATTGTAAATAACAAAACCGAAGCAAAAGTCTTTACATTAGACTGTAGCTCTCGTATAAACTAAGATTAGAGAAGTAGAATTTTGGAGAAAATAGGTAGAAACTATTCGACAGTTGAGAAGTTTAAAAACTATACTTCTCTACTATTTTCTTCTGCTCATTTAGAAGGGAGTATACTATGGAAAAGCTTGTATTAGAAGGCGGTATACCTTTAAAAGGGACAATTCGTGTTAGCGGTGCCAAAAATAGTGCAGTGGCTTTAATCCCAGCAACTATCTTAGCAAGCTCACCTGTAACACTTGAAGGAGTTCCTTCTATTTCAGATGTTAAAACACTATGTGACCTTTTAGAGGAAATAGGTGGACAAGTAGAAGTATCTGATGAAAAAATAATGATTGATCCAACAAATATGGTTGCAATGCCACTTCCAAGTGGGAAGGTAAAAAAATTGCGAGCGTCTTATTATTTAATGGGTGCAATGTTAGGTAGATTTAAGCAAGCGGTTATAGGCTTACCAGGAGGCTGTTACCTTGGACCAAGACCTATTGATCAACATATAAAAGGTTTTGAAGCATTAGGTGCAAAAGTAACAAATGAGCAAGGTGCAATTTATTTAAGGGCAGAAGAACTAAAAGGTGCACGTATATACTTAGATGTAGTAAGTGTTGGTGCAACGATTAATATCATGTTAGCAGCGGTTTTAGCAAATGGTAGAACTGTTATTGAAAACGCTGCAAAAGAGCCTGAGATTGTCGATGTAGCTACTTTATTAACAAGTATGGGTGCTAAAATTAAAGGTGCTGGTACTGATGTAATTCGAATTGATGGAGTAGAATCACTATCTGGCTGCACACATACAATTATCCCTGATCGCATTGAAGCAGGAACTTATACAATATTAGCTGCTGCAACTGTGCAAGAAGGGGACAAGGTTATTGTTGATAATGTTATTCCACACCATTTGGAATCACTTATTGCGAAAATGAGAGAAATGAATATAGATATTGATACAAATGACGATCAAATTATCGTTTCAGGATCAAATAAAGAACTAAAATCAGTAGATATCAAAACTTTAGTTTATCCAGGGTTTCCAACTGACCTACAGCAGCCGTTTTCTGTGCTGTTAACGAAAGCAAATGGGACAGCCGTTATTACTGATACAATATATGGTGCAAGATTTAAGCATATTGATGAGCTTAGAAGAATGAGTGCAACGATTAAAGTCGAAGGTAGTACGGCTATTATTTCCGGCCCTTCACAGTTACAAGGCGGCCGTGTAAAAGCAAGTGATTTACGTGCTGGAGCAGCTTTAGTTATAGCAGGCTTGATTGCAGAAGGTAAAACAGAACTAACTGGATTAGAGCACGTTGACAGAGGATATGAGGATTTAGTTGAAAAGCTTTTAGGATTAGGAGCTAATGTTTGGCGTGTTCAGCTAACCAAGCAAGAAGTTGAACAATTAAAAAATGCGTAAAATTGGGTGTTTACATACTCATAACATAATTAGATAGTTTTCATTTACATCAAAGGGGGAGTTTGGAATGGAAAGAAGTTTATCAATGGAGTTAGTACGTGTTACTGAGGCAGCAGCACTAGCATCTGCAAAATGGATGGGTTTAGGTAAAAAGGATGAAGCAGATGATGCTGCTACAACAGCAATGCGTGACGTATTTGATACGATTCCTATGAAGGGAACAGTTGTAATTGGAGAAGGGGAAATGGACGAGGCTCCAATGCTTTATATCGGTGAAAAACTTGGGAATGGATATGGTCCAAGAGTGGACGTAGCAGTTGACCCACTTGAAGGTACAAATATCGTGGCATCTGGTGGATGGAATGCTTTAGCAGTTATTGCAATTGCTGACCATGGCAATTTATTGCATGCTCCTGATATGTACATGGAGAAACTTGCAGTAGGACCTGAAGCGGTTGGTAAAGTTGATATCAATGCATCTGTTCTTGATAACTTAACAGCTGTAGCAAAAGCAAAAGGAAAAAATATTAATGAAGTTGTTGCAACAGTATTAAATAGAGAACGCCATGCGAAATTAATTGAAGAAATTCGCTCAGCAGGTGCTCGAATTAAACTGATCAACGATGGTGATGTTGCGGGTGCAATTAACACAGCTTTTGATCACACAGGTGTTGATATTTTATTTGGAAGCGGTGGAGCGCCAGAAGGAGTTATCGCTGCAGTTGCTTTAAAATGCTTAGGTGGAGAACTTCAAGGGAAGTTATTACCTCAAAATGAAGAAGAGATCGAACGTTGCAAACGCATGGGTATAGAAGATCCAAACCGTATATTATATATGGACGATTTAGTTAAGGGTGACGATGCAATTTTTGCTGCTACTGGTGTAACTGATGGAGAATTACTAAAAGGTGTACAATACAAAGGGAATGTAGGTTCTACGCAATCATTAGTTATGCGTGCTAAATCAGGAACTGTTCGTTTTGTAGATGGACGTCACAGCCTAAACAAAAAACCAAACCTAGTTATAAAATAATCAATCCGTAAAAAAGCTTGGTTTTGATGAGGGTTAATAATGAATCAAAATTCTTTGTTAATGAAATCGGGACCTAGATATTAATTTAGTAAAATAATGACTCTTTCCTTTATTTACCAAGGGGAAGAGTCATTAAATAGTTTAGTCGAAAAATAGTTGGCATAAAAAACTCTTTCGAATTATAATCTCAATAGATAGTAAACCTATTAATTCTAATTACTTAGAATATTTTTAGGGGAAAAGGTTACACTAAAGAGTAATACTTTATGTAAGTTTCCTTCAAAAAACCTTCTAAATAACCTTCCGAATTAAGAAAACCCTAATTTGAACGAATAAAAGTAAAGAGTGGTGTTATATGAGTTTAACAATCTCTGCATTAGAAAACATGAAATTAAAAGATTTGTATGAACACGCGAAGGTAATGAAAATTTCGTATTACAGCAAATTAACGAAAAAAGAACTTATTTTTGCAATCCTTAAAGCGCAAGCGGAAAAAGATGGATTAATGTTCATGGAAGGTGTACTAGAAATTATCCCATCAGAAGGATATGGATTCTTACGTCCAATTAATTATTCACCTAGTTCAGAAGATATTTATATTTCTGCATCTCAAATTCGTCGTTTTGATATGCGAAATGGTGATAAGGTTTCTGGAAAAGTACGTCCACCTAAAGAAAATGAAAGATACTTTGGTCTACTTCAAGTAGAAGCAGTCAATGGAGATGATCCTGAGAATGCTAAAGAACGAGTTCACTTCCCGGGATTAACTGCATTATATCCAAATAGACAAATGAAGCTTGAAACATCTCCTGCTAAGTTTTCTACAAGAATTATTGATATGATCTCCCCAGTAGGATTTGGTCAACGTGGTTTAATTGTTGCCCCTCCAAAAGCCGGTAAGACAGAGTTATTAAAAGAAATTGCAAATAGCATCACGACAAATCACCCAGAAGCTGAACTAATTGTATTACTAATTGATGAGCGACCAGAAGAGGTAACGGACATTGAACGTTCTGTAAAAGGAGATGTTGTAAGTTCGACTTTCGACGAAACTCCTGATAGTCATATTAAGGTTGCTGAACTAGTATTAGAGCGCGCTATGAGACTAGTAGAGCACAAGAAAGATGTAATTATTTTGATGGATAGTATTACTAGGCTTGCTCGTGCGTATAATTTAGTTATTCCACCAAGTGGTCGTACGTTATCAGGTGGTATTGATCCTGCTGCATTCCATAGACCAAAAAGATTCTTTGGTGCTGCACGTAATATCGAAGAAGGTGGAAGTTTAACGATTTTAGCAACAGCTCTAATCGACACTGGCTCACGTATGGATGATGTTATTTATGAGGAGTTCAAAGGTACTGGTAATATGGAGCTTCACTTAGATCGTTCATTAGCTGAACGTCGTATCTTCCCAGCAATTGACATTCGTCGTTCTGGAACACGTAAAGAAGATCTATTAATACCAAAAGATCATCTGGACAAGCTATGGTTAATGCGAAAAACTATGTCGGATATCCCAGACTTTGTTGAACGTTATTTCAGAATGCTTCGTCAAACGAAAACAAATGAAGATTTCTTCAATACGATGACTGAAGAAAGTAGAAAAACGCCTGTATCTAATAAATAGATGGAAGATATAAGCAATCTGAAAGAGAAATAGTGGGTTGCATTCTCCCGGGTTAGTTGCTATAATTTCATTTGTATGTGAAATGTAAACTATGTGGTATACACATGGTTTCTTATAACTCTGATTTCAAGGATTTCAGGGCGGAAGGAGATGAAAAACATGAAAGCGAATATTCATCCTAATTACAAGAAAGTAGTGTTTATGGATATTAACACTGGTTTCAAATTCTTAAGCGGATCAACAAAATATTCTAACGAAACAATCGAATGGGAAGATGGCGAAACTTACCCTCTAATCAAAGTTGAGGTTTCTTCTGATTCTCACCCATTCTACACTGGACGTCAGAAATTTGCTAACGCTGCAGGACGTGTTGAACGTTTCAACAAAAAATACGGCCTTAAGTAATATTGATGAAAAGCAGGCGAGTTATTGCTACTTTGCCTGCTTTTTTTACGCATTTATAGTCAAATAACATATAAGTCTAATTCAATTTAGTGAATTTTTATATAAATACTCAAGATACTTACACGAATTATAAATAGTGCTGAATTAACCAGCGTTTAAAATAAATAATAAAATAGTCTTTGTACTGATATAGAAAGGTGAGACACATAATGTTCTTTATGATGAAAAAAAATGGTTGGATTGAAATGATTTGCGGAAGTATGTTTTCTGGAAAATCAGAGGAACTAATTCGCCGTGTTCGTCGTACGCAGTTTGCTAAGCAAAGCTGTGTTACATTCAAGCCATCAATTGATAATCGATACAGTGAAGTAGAAGTCGTGTCTCACACAGGTATGAAAGTACCTGCTTATGCAGTAACACACTCATCACATATACTTCAATACGTTACAGAAGAAGTTGAAGTAGTTGCAATTGACGAGATTCAATTCTTTGACGAAGAAATAGTTATGGTAGTTCAACAACTTGCTAACTCTGGGAAACGTGTGATTTGTGCAGGTTTAGACCAGGATTTTAGAGGCTTACCATTTGGTAAAGTACCTGAAATATTATCAATTGCAGAACATGTAACGAAATTAAATGCAGTTTGCGCTTCATGCGGATCACCTGCAAGTAGAACACAAAGATTAATAAATGGTAAACCAGCTTTATTTGAAGACCCTATTATTTTAGTAGGAGCATCTGAATCATACGAACCAAGATGTCGTCACTGTCACGAAGTACCAACGAAAACAATTCAACCAGCACTTCAAAGTCAGAACGATTAATTTTACTGTAGGTTGAAAATTAGCTATTAAGACCATATACTAAGAAATGTGGAGAAAGCTCGCCCAGCTCTGACTGAGATATGATCGAAGAGCTAGCTTGCAGAACTGAAGAATAATAATTGTGGATAAAGTGTTATACGCGCTTTTACCTTAGAATTTAGAATTAAAGAAGCGATTTAGAATCGCTTTTTTCGATATATATTTAAGACGAAAATGTCGAGGTGAAAATTATGTTTGATCGATTACAAGCTGTAGAGGATCGCTATGATAGATTAAACGATTTACTTAGTGACCCGGAAATTATAAACGATTCAAAAAAGTTACGTGAATACTCAAAAGAACAATCAGACATACAAGAAACGGTTGATGTATACCGTCAATACAAATCAGTTAAAGAGCAAATTAAAGATGCAAAAGCTATGCTTGAAGAGAAGCTTGATGCTGATATGCGCGAAATGGTTAAAGAAGAATTAAATGATTTAGAAAACGAATCAAAGGATCTAGAAGAACGTTTAAAAATCCTTTTAATTCCTAAAGATCCTAACGATGATAAAAACGTTATCGTTGAGATTCGTGGTGCTGCGGGCGGAGACGAAGCTGCATTATTTGCTGCTACGTTATATCGTATGTACAGCCGTTTTGCTGAGGTTAACGGATGGAAAACAGAAATCATTGAAGGTAACTATACAGAGCTAGGTGGCTTTAAAGAGGTTATCTTTATGATAAATGGTAAAGGTGCATATTCAAAACTAAAATTTGAAAATGGTGCACACCGTGTTCAACGTGTTCCTGAAACAGAATCAGGTGGACGAATTCATACTTCAACTGCAACAGTAGCAGTTTTACCAGAAGCTGAAGAAGTTGAAATTGAAATTCATGAAAAAGATATTCGTGTAGATACATTTGCTTCAAGTGGTCCTGGTGGTCAATCAGTAAATACAACGATGTCTGCAGTGCGTTTAACTCATATTCCAACAAATACTGTTGTATCATGTCAGGATGAAAAATCACAAATTAAGAATAAAGAAAAAGCGATGAAGGTTCTTCGCGCTAGGGTTTATGATAAATTCCAAAGAGAAGTACAAGCAGAATACGATCAAAATCGTAAGCAAGCTGTAGGTACAGGTGACCGTTCTGAACGTATCCGTACTTATAACTACCCACAAAACCGTGTAACTGACCACCGAATTGGATTAACAATTCAAAAGCTTGATCAAATCGTTGAAGGTAAAATCGACGAAATTATTAATGCGTTAATTATGGATGATCAAGCAAAACGCATGGAACAAAGTCAATAATGACAACAAAAATATATGAAGCCCTAAAATGGGCTTCTTCTTTTTTACAAGAACATGGTCGTGATGAAAATGTGGGTGAAATTGTATTAAAACATCTTTTGGACTACAATCGAACAGAATTATTGCTAAATATGAGAGAAGATTTAGAAGAGAATGATTGGATGCAGTTTCAAGAACTGATTCACAAGCACGTTAAGGGCCAACCAATCCAGTATTTAATAGGATATGAATACTTTTATGGCCGAAAGTTCTTCGTTAATGAAGAAGTACTAATTCCGAGACCAGAAACAGAGGAGTTAGTGGAAGGTGTATTGCATCGTATTCAAAAGCATTGGAAAAATACAGAACAACTTGAACTAGTAGATGTTGGTACAGGTAGTGGGGCGATTGCAATCTCACTTGCGCTTGAAAATAAACAATTAACAGTTCATACAGTCGATATTGCAGAAGAATCTATCCAAGTCGCTAAACGAAATGCGCAAGAGTTACAGGTAAATGTCCACTTTATTCACAATGATTTACTGAATTACTTTATTGAAGAAAACAAGAAAGTTGATATTGTTGTATCAAATCCGCCGTATATTCCGCATGAGGATTGGTTGGGTTTAGATGAAGTAGTTAAGGATCATGAACCATACCGTGCTTTAGTAGGCGGCGAAGATGGTTTAGAATTTTACCGCCGTTTTGCAAATGACTTACCTAAAGTATTAAAAGAAAAATCATTGGTTGCATTTGAAGTAGGTGTCAATCAAGGTGAACAGGTTGCAGACATTTTAAGGAAAGCTTATCCGAATTCAAATGTTGAAGTTGTTTTCGATATAAATGGCAAAGACCGTATGGTTTATATGGTAAATGGCTAATTTAAATAGTGAATCGTAATGATATTGACTAGAAAAAGTCCATGTATTACGATTCTTTTTTTTGTGTTAAAGTTGTAAAAGATGAGGAAAATTTCAATCAAGAAAAAACAAAAACATTACGAAAGAAGATAGTTAGAATGAAAAAGTTTAAAGGTTGGATTGTATTTAATGGTCATATTACAGCTACAAAATTTACTGAACTTTTCGAATGGTTACAAGATACAGCAATCGCAAAAGGAATAGACGTTTCCTTAGTTAAACATTATGAACTAATCCCAGTAATTGAAAAGGGTCAAGCAATTTTAAAAGGGAAATTCGCGAATGAGAAACCTGATTTTGTAATTTTTTGGGACAAGGATGTTCATTTAGCAAGGCATTTAGAAAATATGGGGCTAAAACTATATAATTCTGCGAGAACGATAGAAGTCTGTGATGATAAGGCTTTAACTTTTCAAGCATTATCTAACTTTAATATACCTATGCCAAAAACAATTACGGCTCCGCTATTATTCCCTAATTGTGATTTAACAAATTATGATTTTTACGATGAAGTTATACAGGAATTAGGTTTTCCTTTAATAATAAAAGAGTCATTCGGTTCATTCGGTAGACAAGTTTATTTAGTTGAGAATAGAGAAGACTTTTTTAAGAAGGTAGACGAACTAAAGCACAAACCGCATATTTATCAAGAGTTTATAGAATCAAGTAGAGGGACTGATATTCGTATCCAAGTAGTAGGTAAACAAGTAGTAACAGCAGTGTTAAGAAAATCAGAATCAGATTTTCGGGCAAATGTTACAAACGGTGGAAAAATGTATAAGTATGAGCCGACAGAAGACCAAATCAACTTAGCACTTAAATGCTCTGAAATAGTAGGAGCAGATTTTGCAGGGATTGACTTATTATTTGGAGAAGATGGAAAAACATATATATGTGAAGTTAACTCAAACGCACATTTCAAAAATATTTATCTATGTACAGACGTGGATACAACGAAATATATTATTGATTATATTACCTGGGACTTGGAGAAAAACGTATGATTGGTTGGTTAATCTATTCCGAAGCAGATGCAGAAAGAAACAGAACGTATATCGACTGGCTAGTAAGCGGAGCATTGGAAAATGGATTTGAGTTAAAGTTACTTTATACAGATGATATTGTAATAGGTACTCGAAACGGTGTTAATATACTTTACTATCAAGGTAAAGAATTAAACAAACCGGCTTTTGTAATCATGAGGACTATATCACAAATATTATCTTCCCACTTTGAAGAAATGGGAATCAGAACATTTAATAACCAGGCGATTTCAACAATGGCCAATCACAAGTTTCTAACACACCAGAAGCTTTCTAGTCTAGGTATTCCAATGCTGGACACATTTTATTATAAAAAAAGTACAATTATAAAATCTCTAGATACAGTCCATTTCCCTTGTGTACTTAAAAATTGCACAGGAAGAGGCGGAAGTGAAGTATATTTTATAAATAATCAAGAAGAGTTACTGGAGATAGTACAGAACTCAAATTTCGATGAACTATTAATTCAAAACGTTGCAGAGCAGTTAGGTAAAGACTTAAGAGTTTTCATTATCGGTAAAGAAATTATTGCAGCTGTTTTAAGATATTCAGAAAAAGACTTTCGAGCGAATTTTTCACTAGGTGGAGGCGCAGTGCTTTACGAGCTTTCCCAAAATGAAAAAGAACTAATTCAGAAAATAGTAGATCACTTTGATTTCGACTTCGTAGGAATTGATTTTATGTTCGATGCAAACAATCAACTGATTCTAAATGAAATTGAAGACGTAGTAGGAAGTAGAACATTATATACAGTATCAGATATAGATATTGTTTCGTTGTATATGAAATATATTAAAGAGCAGATAAACTGTTAAAGAAAAAAGAATTAAAAAAATCTAGGAAATAAACAAAGCTTTTTAAGGTTTTTCCTGGTTTTAATTCACACTTTCTTTTTCAATTGATAGTTAATGGAACAGTTAGGATAACCTTTTTATCTATGAGTAGCTCAACAACTGCACAACTAAAAAACGGGTAGCCTGAACTGGAAATCATCGTTTACTATCTAATCTAATAAAGAATCTATTAAAAAAAATAGAATACTAGTGTTTAAGAAATAATCAAATTGTCTACACTGTTCCTAGAGGGATGGTGGAGAGAATGAAAACTAAAAATAAAACAAAAATAACATATAAAATTATTTCTTTATTTATCATATTATTGATTAGTTCATCAGTGTTAATGCCACTTCGAGATACAAATGCAAAAGGTAATGAGATGGTCGTAATTCCTAAGAAAGCTGTACGACTACGAATTCTAGCAAATAGCGATTCTAGTGAAGATCAAGCTCTTAAACGTAAAGTTCGAGATGAAGTTAATGCTCAAATTAATACTTGGGTAAAAGATTTAACAACTTTTGAAGAAGGACAAAAGGTTATTAAAAGTCATATTCCAGACTTACAAAAAACGGTTGCACGTGTTATTAAAGAAGAAGGCTCAAATCAACCATTTACAATTACTTACTCTAAAAAAGTTAAATTCCCTACAAAATTATATGGTAGTTTCTTATATCCTGCTGGTGATTACGAAGCGGTTTTAATTAAACTTGGTGCAGGTCAAGGGGCAAACTGGTGGTGCGTATTGTTCCCACCATTATGTTTCCTAGATTTTTCAAACGGTGATGCAACTTTAAGTAAAGAGTCACTACAATCGCAACAAAGGGTTGATCATGAAACAAAAATCGAAAGTGAACCAAAAAGTGAACCAAAAAATGAAGCAAAAAATGAGTTTAAACAACAAGAAGCATTACGTTTAAGTGATGTTGATTCTATTGCTACAACAAAACAAAACAATGAATCATCTTTACAGGATGATGCTGATGTCAAGAGCAGTGAAGATGCGGTTGTAGCTTCCACTCTACCTGGTGATGAACCAAAAGAAGATATTAAGGTAGAGAGCTTCTTTGTACAAATGTTAAAGCAATTATTTTAGTTCTAGCAATCTCCCTATGTGCATAAAGTATTACAAGCATACTAGGGAGGTTTTTTTATGAAAATACGTTCAGCGATTCAGGATGATTTTGAAACAATTTTTTCATTCTTAGGACAAGCAGGGTTATCTACAAACGGACTTGAGGAGCAACAAGAAGCTTTTTTCATAATGGAAGATGAGTTTGGGAAAGCACAAGCTGTAATAGGATATGAACAAGATGGAGAAGAAGCGTTATTAAGATCACTAGTAGTTGCACCTACCATTTACTCACATCATATGGTACTCTTTTTACAAAGTGTTCTTGAAAAACTAAAAGATGAAATGATTAGTAAAGTATATTTATTAACAAGGCAGCATGTAGTTCAAGACTTATTCCTTTTACTAGGTTTTGGGCAAGTCGAACAGGAAAATGTTTCAAACAGTATTAAAGAAATGAAGCATTACCAAACTACTATTACGAATGAAGAAGTATTAGTTTATCAAAAAGAACTATACACAAAGTTATCCACAAATTAGCAAGTTTTGTCCACAATTTGTGGATAAAACTTGCTTTTCATTCTTTGGATAATGTCTAAATTTGTAAAATATACACTATTATTCACTCTAGAGAGAGGTGCTACGTATGGAAACGAAAATATGGTATGTGGATAATCCTGTGAATAAAGAAGAAGTTTACCCACAGATTGTGGATGCAGCAAAAAAATTACAGTTAGGACAAGTTGTCGCTTTTCCAACAGAAACTGTTTATGGATTAGGGGCAAATGCTCTTTCGGATGAAGCGGTTCAACGAATCTTCCAAGCAAAAGGTAGACCAAGTGATAATCCCCTTATTGTACATATTGCCAACGAAGAACAGTTAGATCATCTAGTTGAAGAAATTCCGTTAAATGCAAAAAAACTCATGGATGCTTTTTGGCCAGGACCATTAACGTTAATTTTAAAAAGTAAAAAACATGTTTCAAAATATGTAACGGCAGGGTTATCCACTGTTGGAATAAGAATGCCTGATCATCCAGTTGCTTTAGCGTTAATTGAAGCTTGTAATTTGCCAATAGCAGCACCAAGTGCAAATACTTCAGGCAAACCTAGTCCAACGTCTGCTAAGCATGTATTTGAAGATTTAAATGGACAAATTGTAGGTATTGTAGATGGTGGTAGTACAGGAGTCGGATTGGAATCAACAGTTATTGACTGTTCCCAAGATATTTTTACAATATTAAGACCAGGTAGTATTACACCAGAAATGATCAAAGAAATAATTCCTACAGTGGAAGTAGATCCAGCAACAATGAAGGAGAATGAAGCACCAAAATCACCGGGGATGAAATATAAACATTATGCACCAGATGCTCAAATGCATCTTGTAAATGGAAGTATTGAGTTTATGCACAAACTTATACACAATTCCAAAACAGAAGGAAAAAGAGTAGGGATATTAACAACGGAAGAAAATGCAACGAAATATGATGCAGATGTTGTTCTTACATGTGGAAAACGTAGTGACTTATCAACGGTAGCAGCAGCATTATATGATTGTATACGTCAATTTAATGAAGAACACGTTGATATCATTTATTGCGAAACTTTCCCTTATGAAGGTATTGGAATTGCCATTATGAATCGTCTGTGGAAAGCTTGTGGACATTCGGTTATACAGGAATAGAACGGGCTACTATTGTTTTCGTCTATAAACAAAGCCCAAAAACTTTATTTTCAGACAGGCGAAGTAACGAAGAAAGCGAGCGTTTGTCAACAGTCTGAAAAATTATATTAATTTCCCTCATATGATTTGTAGGACGTGCATATCTTTTAATAGCAAGTCCTAGGGGGGAAAGCATGAGTAGCTCGTTAATCAATGAACTAATTACATTAAGTATTATGGGATCTGCGCTAGGTTTAGATGCATTCTCAGTAGGGTTAGGAATGGGCGTTATCCAACTAAAATTTAAACAGATCATTCATATTGGCATTGTAATCGGGCTATTTCATGTAATAATGCCCTTACTAGGAATGATCATTGGATATGAGTTATCCGAAAATCTAGGACGATTTGCTGTATTACTCGGCGGATTATTATTAATGGGAATAGGCTTTCACATGATTTATTCAACTTTATTTGGTAAAGAAGAAAATAAATATTCACCAACAGGAGTAGGTTTACTTCTTTTTGCATTTAGTGTAAGTGTGGACAGCTTTTCAGTTGGAATTAGCTTAGGAACATTCGGTGCTAAAACATGGCTAACCATTTTACTATTTGGTATTATTAGTACGATTTTAACTTGGGCAGGATTACTTTTAGGAAGAAGAGTAGAACAGGAACTCGGTAAATTTGGAGAACTATTAGGTGGTTCATTCTTATTGATTTTCGGTATAAAACTATTATTTTTTTCTTAAAAGATACATATGGTGAATAAGAGCTAAGGATGGAGAAAATTGGAGACAATTGCCCCATCCTTTTACTTTTTAGTAAAATAGATTAAATAAAACGTTCAGATAAATGAGGGTGAGGTATTAAGATGGAAAATATATTATTTGTTTGTACCGGAAATACATGTAGAAGCCCAATGGCAGAAGCGCTATTAAGACATCATGGGAATGAGCTCTATCAGGTCAAGTCTGCTGGAGTATTTGCTATGTCAGGCGACCCTGCCTCTCAAAATGCAATATTGGCACTAAAAAATAAAGGGATCGAAACAAAGCATTCCTCGCAGCAAATAAATGAAAATCTTTTAGAATGGTCTTCGAAAGTCTTATCAATGACATTGAGCCATAAACAAATGTTAGTTTCTAGGTTTCCTCAATATAAGGATAGAATCTTTACGTTTTATGAATATATAAACGGTCAAGCTAAAGATATTTCTGACCCGTATGGAGGGTCATTAACAACTTATGAAAATACTTTGACGGAATTAGAAGAGTTGGTAAAACAGATTGTACAGAAACCGAACGAATATTAATTTAAACAGTGATTGGATGTTAATTAGATGCCCTAAATCTGAACATAATAGTGTAAGATAGAAATTGAAGTTAATTCAATACAGAAGAAAATTCAATCAAAGAGATCAATACGGGGGTTATCTAATGAAAGTAGCAATAGCATCTGATCATGGTGGATTAAATATTCGTCAAGAAATCATGAATTTAATGGATGAAATGGGTATTGAATACGAAGATTATGGTTGTGAGTGTGGTACATCTGTAGACTACCCAGACTATGCATTCCCAGTTGCACAAAAAGTTGCAAATGGAGAAGTAGACCGTGGAATATTAATTTGTGGGACAGGAATTGGTATGTCAATTGCCGCAAATAAAGTTGAAGGAATTCGATGTGCATTAGTACATGATACTTTCAGTGCAAAAGCAACTCGTGAACATAATGATACGAATATTCTAGCTATGGGGGAACGAGTAATCGGACCTGGTTTGGCAAGAGATATTGCAAAAATATGGTTAACGACTGAGTTTGAAGGCGGTCGACATGAAAATCGAGTAAACAAAATTAAAGACTACGAAAAAAATCATCAATTATAAAACTTAAACAAGAAGCCGTTAATCCAAAACATAATGTGAAGATTATCGGCTTTTTTAATAATGAGTAATAGAATTTAGTGAATTATTCTACGAAAGGAGCAAAATAAATGAATGAAGAGTTAAAGTTAGTAGCCGGGCAAATAAAAACATTATTAAACGAGCTAAATGATCATGTAAGTTTTACAAGTGACCATGTTTTAGTAATTGGATGTAGCACTAGTGAGGTTAGTGGGCAAAGAATTGGAACTTCAGGAACAATAGAAGTAGCGGAAGTTTTATTTAATGAGATTAAGGCATTTCAAGATGAAACAGGAGTACAATTAGCATTTCAATGCTGTGAACATTTGAATAGAGCAATAGTTGTTCAAAGAAAGACGGCAAAAAGTTTACAACTCGACGAGGTAACTGTGATACCAGTTCGTACCGCAGGAGGAGCACTTGCTTCATACGCATTTAGACATATAGATGATGCTGTAATTGTTGAACACATTAAAGCGGATGCAGGAATTGATATTGGAGATACTTTAATCGGTATGCATTTAAAGCACGTAGCAGTTCCTTTAAGAACAAGTATTAAACAAGTTGGACAAGCTCATATAACGGCGGCAAAGACTCGTCCAAAGTTGATTGGTGGAGCACGTGCAGTTTACTCAATAGATGAAGACGTGAAATAAAGCGCTTTTTATTATAATAGAATAGTTAAATGTTAGTTTTTTGAAAGATATATCTTTCATTTTTAATGCAAAACATGGTAAAATAGAAAGGAATTCGGTCGTTTTATCGAATAATATAGTAAATTTATACTAGTAATGTTCGTGTTTTATAAAAAGGGGGATATAACTGTGGAAAATTTAAAAAAGCAAGATCCATCATTGTATGAGGCAATACAGTTAGAGTTAGGTAGACAACGTACTAAAATCGAGTTAATTGCTTCTGAAAACTTTGTTAGCGAAGCAGTAATGGAAGCCCAAGGTTCAGTATTAACAAATAAATATGCTGAAGGATATCCAAGTAAACGATACTATGGCGGATGTGAATATGTAGATATCACAGAGAACATTGCAAGAGACCGTGCAAAAGAAATTTTCGGAGCAGAACACGTAAATGTTCAACCTCATTCAGGTGCTCAAGCGAATATGGCAGTTTATTTCACTATTTTAAAACATGGTGATACAGTATTAGGTATGAATTTATCACATGGCGGTCATTTAACTCACGGAAGTCCAGTAAACTTCAGTGGGGTACAATATAACTTCGTTGAGTATGGAGTAGATCCAGAAACTCAAGTTATCAACTATGAAGATGTACTAGAAAAGGCTAAAGCACATAAGCCTAAATTAATTGTAGCTGGTGCAAGTGCTTATCCAAGAGCAATTGACTTTAAAAAATTCAGAGAAATTGCAGATGAAGTTGGAGCTTACTTAATGGTTGATATGGCACATATCGCTGGTATAGTCGCAACAGGCCTTCATCAGAATCCAGTTCCATATGCTGATTTTGTTACAACAACTACTCATAAAACATTACGTGGACCACGTGGTGGTATGATTTTATGTAAAGAAGAATTTGCAAAAGCGATTGATAAATCAATCTTCCCTGGAATTCAAGGTGGACCATTAATGCACGTAATTGCAGCAAAAGCTGTAGCATTTGGAGAAGCATTACAAGAAGATTTTAAAAAGTATGCACAAGCGATCATCGATAACGCTGCTCGTTTAGCAGAAGCTTTAAAATCTCACGGCTTAAATTTAGTATCTGGTGGCACAGATAATCACTTAATTTTAATTGACGTACGTTCATTGGAATTAACTGGTAAAGTTGCTGAGCATGTATTAGATGAAGTTGGTATTACATGTAACAAAAATACAATTCCATTTGATCCAGCAAGTCCGTTTGTAACAAGTGGTATCCGTATCGGTACTGCTGCTGTAACTTCAAGAGGATTTACTTTAGAAGATATGGATGAAATTGCATCAATTATTGCTGAAACATTAAAAAACCACGAAAATCAAGAAGTACTAGAAGCATCTCGTAACCGAGTTAATGCTTTATCAAGCAAATACGAATTATATCCTACGTTTTAATAAATAAAGTATAAAGTAAGCTATCTTTAGAACTGTATTTTCAACATTGAAGGTGCAGTAATACTAAAGATAGCTTTATTTTTATAAAAAGTTTGTGATTAAATTCACAAAAAGTTCATATAAAATTGTGAATAACTTCACATTCGCTATTTGAAATAGAGTACAATAATTCATGTAAACAGCAATTAAAAATTATCCAAACGGAGGCAAAAAATTATGTTTATTAATTTTTTAAGAACTAATAAAATTGCATCTGGTTTCTTAATTATTATTCGTCTTTATTTAGGTTATGAGTGGATCCATGCAGGTTGGGGTAAGTTATCAGCTGGCGGATTCGATGCTTCAGGATTTTTAGGATTTGCAGTTAAAAGTGCCTCAGGTGAACATCCAGCAGTTCAGGGCTGGTGGGCTGACTTCCTTACAAACTTTGCAATACCAAACATCGATTTATTTAACTTTTTAGTACCTATTGGAGAATTCGCAATCGGACTTGGACTTATTCTTGGATGTTTTACAAAAACAGCAATGTTCTTTGGTTTAATGATGAACTTCGCATTTATGTTTAGTGGTACAACTAGCACGAATCCACAAATGGTCTTATTAGGAATCTTTATAATCATTGCTGGTTCAAATGCAGGACGTATCGGATTAGATCATTATATTAGCAAGTTTACTAATAGAAAAACTTTTTTCACTCCAAAAGGATCAGACAATAATTTCAGTAAAGCATCTTAACTATACCACCAAAGAGGGAACCAATTGGTTCTCTCTTTGGTGTGTAAGAGAAAAACTTCTCTGACTTATAATAATGAAGAAGAGGAGTTTTTCTAATCAAAATGGGTCAAAATAGCAATTAGATTAGTAAAAAAAGGAAATATGGAGCTTTGTATGTAAAAAGATCTAAATTTATTCAAAGTGATTGTATGATGTGGCTTGAATTATTTAACCGCTTTCGGTATTCTTTTTAAGAATAATAAATTACTAAGTATTTGCAAGGAGCGATAAAAGTGAGTAAAGTATACGTTTTTGATCATCCGTTAATTCAGCATAAAGTTTCTTTAATTCGTAAAAAAGACACTGGAACAAAAGAATTTCGTGCACTAGTTGATGAGGTTGCAGGTTTAATGGCATTTGAAATCACACGCGATCTACCACTACAAGAAGTGGAAATCGAAACGCCAGTAGCAATTGCAAAGTCGAAAGTTATTGCTGGTAAAAAATTAGGCATTGTACCAATTTTACGTGCAGGTTTAGGGATGGTTGATGGCTTCCTTCAATTAGTCCCAGCAGCTAAAGTTGGACATGTTGGATTATACCGCGATCCAGAAACATTAAAACCGGTTGAATATTATGTTAAACTTCCTACGGATGTAGAAGAGCGTGACTTCATTGTAATTGATCCAATGCTTGCGACAGGTGGATCAGCAGTTGAAGCGATTAACTCTTTAAAAACACGAGGTGCTAAAAATATTAAGTTTATGTGCTTAATTGCAGCTCCAGAAGGTGTTGAAGTTTTACAAAAAGCACACCCAGATGTTGATATTTACATAGCTGCCCTTGATGAAAAATTAAACGATCATGGTTATATTGTTCCTGGTCTTGGTGACGCTGGAGATCGTTTATTCGGTACAAAGTAATTACATTTTTAAAGCTTTCCTAGCATAGGAGAGCTTTTTTTATTTAAAAGGGGTATAATAATTAAAAATTTGAACGTGAATTAAGGATTGGCAAGTTAAAGGGGATTAGGGAATGTCACTTGAAAAACAAAGGTTAATAATAGATGCAGCAAGACTATACTATGATTCTGACTTTAGTCAACAAGAGATAGCGACACAATTAGGAATCTCTCGTCCAACTGTATCTAGATTACTTCAACAAGCTAAGGAATTGGGATATGTACGCATTGAAATTATTGACCCCCTAGAAGGAAATCAAGATTTAGCCCGAGAGTTGAAGAAGAAATATAATTTACAATCTGTTGAAGTTTGCTATTCACCTATTGATGACTACAATGAAGTTTTGCAAACAATTACTAAAAAAGCTGCGGATGTGTTAGTAGATTTAGTCCATGATGGTGACGTTGTAGGGGTAACTTGGGGAACAACGATGTATCATATTGCAACGAAGTTAAGCAATAAACAAGTAAAGGGTGTAGAAGTAATACAGCTAAACGGTGGAGTAAGTTACTCTAAAACGAATACTTATGCATCTGAAACGGTAAATTTGTTTGCCGAAGCATTTAACACCGTTCCAAGATATTTACCACTACCGGTTATATTTGATAATCCACAAGTAAAACAAATGGTCGAGGAAGATCGCCATATTGGTCGACTAATCGCTTTGGGAAAACAATCTAATGTCGCAATTTTTACCGTAGGAACTGTTAAAAAAGATGCCCTGTTATTTAAAGTTGGCTACTTAAACGAGAAGGAAGAGACGGATTTACAAACATATGCCGTAGGAGACATTTGCTCACGCTTTTTTGATAAAGAAGGAAATATTTATTCTGAACTTCTTGATCGACGTACGATTGGAATTGAGTTAGATGAGCTAAGAAGTAAAGAAAAGTCAATTTTAGTTGCTGGTGGAGAAAGAAAAATAAACGCTATTCACGGTGCTTTAATGGGTAAATATGCAAACATACTAATAACCGATCAATTTACTGCAAAAAGATTGCTAGAACAGGAATAAGCAAGGGAGAGATTAAGTAACTAAAAGAATTTGTTCTTTTCCTATGTCATGTTCCCTACTAGTCAGCTTTTAAAAAATAGTAGTGACCCTTGAAATTGGATATTTTTACAATTAAAAAAGAGGTGTCTTTTGTGTCAGTTAATCTGACTTATGAGACAACCTCTCTTCTATTTAATAGGTAAAATTATCCTTGAACATAAGTTCAATTAGTGTTTTACAAAATTTCATAGCGATGTTATAGTATAGACATATTCAAAGTAACTTAGTAAATAAACATTTTTTTATACTAAAACCATTAAGGGAGCGACTATATATGAATTACGCAAAATTAGTAGACCACACATTATTACGAGCTGACGCAAAAAGAGAAGAAATTGCAAAACTAGCTGAGGAAGCAAAAGAATTTAGCTTTGCATCAGTTTGTATCAATCCTACTTGGGTTTCTTATGCAAGTGAATTATTAAAGGATTCTTCTGTAAAGGTTTGTACGGTAATTGGTTTCCCTCTAGGAGCAAACACTCCTGAAGTAAAAGCATTTGAAACGACAAACGCAATTGAAAATGGTGCCGAGGAAGTTGATATGGTTATCAATATTTCTGCATTAAAAGAAAAAAATGACGAATTAGTTGAAAGAGATGTACGTGCAGTTGTTGAAGCTGCTAAAGGCAAAGCTTTAGTAAAAGTAATAATTGAGACTTGTCTTTTAACTGACGAAGAAAAAGTTAGAGCGTGTGAATTATCAGTTAAAGCTGGTGCTGACTTTGTAAAAACATCAACAGGATTCTCAACTGGTGGAGCAACAGCAGAAGACGTTGCATTAATGCGTAAAACTGTTGGAGAAAACGTAGGCGTTAAAGCTTCTGGCGGTGTTCGTAACTTAAAAGATGTAGAAAATGTAGTAGCTGCTGGTGCAAACCGTATCGGAACAAGTTCAGGTGTTAAACTCGTTCAAGGTGAAGAAGCAAACACAGCTTATTAATTTCAAAATAATTTTAAAATAAAAAAAAGTGAGTGAGTTATTGCTCTTTAGCTCTTACGTTGGTAATATGGTAAAGCGAAGACAAAACTCACACACTTTAATCAAGAATTACCTAACAATTCGTTAAAGGGTGATAAATATGAATACACAATCATTAATCAACGAAGCTTTAAAGGCTCGTGAAAACGCATACGCTCCTTACTCAAAGTTTAAAGTAGGTGCAGCAATTTTATTGAATAACCAAACAGTCTACACAGGATGTAACGTTGAAAATGCTTCTTATGGACTAACAAATTGTGCAGAAAGAACTGCTATATTTAGTGCGGTAGCTGCGGGTAACGGATCAGCAAAGATCGAATCAATCGCAATAGTAGGGGATACTGAAGGCCCAATTTCACCATGTGGTGCATGTAGACAAGTTATCGCAGAATTTAGTGATGAAAATACAAAAGTATACTTAACTAACTTAAAAGGTGACATCGCTGAAACAACAGTTAAGGAATTACTTCCTGGATCATTTAGTTCAAAAGATTTACAAGGTTAATCCTTGTCTGACATCTAACTTCTATATGATGTCTGACATCCAACAAATAAAAAGTTGTGTTCGTTTTGAAAGCGCTTATATTAATTAAAAATAAATTTATTGGATTTTCGGGGGAGAAACATGAAATATATTATAGCTCTTGTTGGATTACTAGTTGTTTTCGGTCTAGCATTCATCGCTAGTAGTGATCGTAAAAACATTAAATATCGTCCAGTTGTAATCATGGTCGTTGTTCAAATCATTTTAGCGTTCTTATTATTAAATACAGAAGTAGGTTTAATTTTAATTAAAGGGATTTCTAACGGATTTGGAAAGTTATTAGAATACGCTGGTGAAGGTGTTAATTTCGTATTTGGTGGTATGGCAAATGAAGGTGCTTTCCCATTCTTCACAGGAGTATTATTACCAATCGTATTTATTTCTGCATTAATCGGTATTTTACAATTCACAAAGATTTTACCATTTTTTATTAAATACATTGGGTTAATCTTAAGCAAAATCAATGGTATGGGTAAATTAGAGTCTTACAATGCAGTAGCATCTGCAATTTTAGGACAATCTGAAGTATTTATTTCAGTAAAAAAACAATTAGGTCATTTACCAAAAAATCGTTTATATACTCTTTGTGCATCAGCAATGTCAACAGTATCTATGTCAATCGTAGGTGCATATATGACGATGGTTGAACCAAAATATGTAGTAACGGCAATTGTATTAAACTTATTTGGTGGATTTATTATTTCTTCAATTATTAATCCTTACACTGTTACACCTGAAGAAGATATCTTAACGGTACAAGAAGAAGAAAAACAAACATTCTTCGAGATGCTTGGTGAGTATATTTTAGATGGTTTCAAAGTAGCAATCATCGTTGCAGCAATGTTAATCGGTTTTGTTGCATTAATTGGTGCAATTAATAATATTTTTGATATGATTTTTGGAATCTCATTCCAAGGGATTTTAGGTTATGTTTTTGCTCCATTCGCTTTCATTATGGGTGTACCATTTAAAGAAGCGGTTGATGCAGGTAGTATTATGGCAACAAAACTTGTTTCAAATGAGTTCGTTGCAATGATGGATTTAGCAAAACATGGTAAAGAGTTCTCAACTCGTACATTAGGAATTGTGTCAGTTTTCCTTGTATCATTTGCTAACTTCTCATCAATTGGTATTATTGCAGGCGCGGTTAAAGGTTTACATGAGAAACAAGGTAATGTTGTCGCTCGTTTCGGTTTAAAATTATTATTTGGTGCAACATTAGTAAGTGTTTTAACGGCAATTATTGTAGGGATCGTTTTAAAATAATTTAATCCAAGCGTTTGACTTAGATCAAGCGCTTGTATTTTTTTTCTAATCTTAAAGTAGGAGGGTTGAGTTAAAAAGTGAATTTTTAACAATTTTCTTTTTAACAAGTCACTATGGGAGCTGTAGGTTTACTTTTATCTGGTGCAACTCTATTTTTAAATAGTCTTGTTTTATTAAATAAAGCGAATGCAAAAAGTGCAGCTTTATTAAACTTATTTGTTGGTACATTACAAGTCCTTTTTCCTATCTACTTATTAATGCATTTAGGTGCTGGTAAGTGGGAATTATTTAATACGGCAAGTATTTTCTTTTTTGGTATTACTTATTTATATAATGGATTTACAAATCTTAAAGGTTTTAATGGAACAGGCTTAGGCTGGTTCTCACTTTGGGTATCCATCATGTCTGTACTTTGGGCTTTCGTGAACTTCGCTATTATTCATGATGTTGTAAGTGGACTATTATGGGTTATGTGGGCATATTTATGGTATCTATTCTTTGCTGGCCTAGTATTAGGTAAGAAAATAGAACGATACACTGGAATCGTTGCAATGATACAATCTTGGACTACAATTACTCTTCCTGCATTTTTTATGCTTTTAGGGATTTGGCAGGAGACGGTAATTTCAAATGCATGGATCGTAGTTTTAGGAGCTTCTATTTTGTATTTTGTCATACATGAGATTAAAGCGTATGTTACAAATAAAAGATTCCAGTTGTTTAACCAACCTGAATTAAAAAATTAATGATAATACAAAAAGACTAACTTTTTAGGTAAGCTTAATGCTTTACCTAGAGTTAGTCTTGTTTTATTTTTGAAAACTTTGTAGGTTCTAGAGAAAATTACCTTTTTATACATGAATGAACGATTAGTGAGAAAGCTAAAAAGAAAATATCTTATAAAAAGGAGAACCTGCATTGAATGAAAAATTACTTTCTTAAAATAATTATTTGTTTAGTTTTTTTACTATTTCCATTTAAAGATGTATATGTAAATGCACATGAACAACAAAAACAAGTAGCTTTAATTTCGGTTAAAGATGGAATGATTACACAGGCGATAAAATATATTGCTGAACGTTTCCCTAATGTAACCGTAAGACAACAATACACTGAGACGTATTATGGTTTTTCTGTATCGGGTTCTCTTGAAGAGTTATCACAGTTAGCTAAAATGCCGTTAGTAAATGATATGCACTTTGTTACAACTTATAGAGCTCATTTAGAAGATAGTATCCCTTTTATTGGAGCGGACGAAGCTCAATTATATAAGGATCAAAGGGGAAGAAAGATTACTGGTGAAGGCGTTAAGGTAGGAGTAATCGATACTGGTGTAGATTACAGGCATCCTGATTTGAAATCAAATTATGGTGGCGGTTACGATACAATTGATTTAGATAAAGATCCAATGGAGACTAAACTTGAAGAAAAAAGCACATTTCATGGTACCCATGTAGCTGGTGTAATAGCGGCAAATGGAAAAAGAAAAGGTGTAGCCCCTAAAGCTACAATCTATGCATACCGTGCTCTTGGCCCTGGTGGCGTTGGTACATCTGAAACTGTTATGGCTGCAATTGAGCGAGCAGTGAAGGATAAAGTAGATATTATTAATTTATCGCTAGGAAATGATGTCAACGGACCAGACTGGCCGACAAGTATTGCGTTAGATAAGGCAGTAGAGAAGGGTGTACTTGCAATTACGGCTGCTGGAAACTCTGGACCAGGACTATGGACTGTTGGGTCTCCCGCTACTGCATCAAAGGCTTTAACAGTTGGTGCGAGCTATCCACCTGTTCTTTTCCCATCTATCCACGTGAAAAATAAAGAGACAATTATTAGTCCTATGATTGGATCTGCTAAATGGGGTAAAGGTTTAAATGGGCGATTTGTATTTAAGAAATATGGAGAAAAGCGTGATTTAAAAAGAGTAAAAGACAAAATTGTCTTGCTTGAAAGAGGAAAAATCACATTCACTGATAAAGTAAAAAATGCTCAAGATGCTGGTGCTAAGGCGGTTATTGTCTTTAATAATATTGATGGAAATTTCATCGGACAAATTAAAGGGAAATTTACTGTTCCAGCTGCGACTATCTCAAGAAAAGAAGGCTTAATGATTAAGAAAATCATTGAGAAAAGTAAAGTGGAAGCTAAGACTGGACATGAAAAGAAGGTTGATATACTTGCGGATTTCAGCTCTAGAGGGCCGGTAACAGGTACTTGGCAAATGAAGCCGGATTTATTAGCTCCAGGTGTACAAATAAAAAGTACAATTCCGGGTGGGTATTTAGCGCTTCAAGGAACGAGTATGGCAAGTCCACATGTTGCCGGAGCAGCTGCTCTAGTAAGACAACTGCACCCAGATTGGAGTATGGATGATTTAAAAAGTGTGCTAGTCAATACAGCAACACCATTATATAAGAATAATAAAAAGATGTATCATGCGTACGAACAAGGGGCTGGAAGATTAGATATTGAAAAGGCACTTGAGACTGAGACAACATTATTCCCTACGTCTTTATCTTTAGGAGTAACTAGAAAAACCGATTTACAAATTAAGAAAGATTTTGTCGTAAGAATATCGAATAAATCAAATATGCCAAAACAAGTTACGGCTATAAATAATCAGCCAGCCACAGGAATACAATGGGTATTACCGAAGCCTTTTACAATTCCAGCACACACTAGCAAAAAGATTAATCTTACTGCAACAGTTGATACGAAAGTATTAAGAGATGGATTTTATGATGGGGCAATAACGTTCAGCACAAATGATGATGAAAATTTAAGAATGCCGTTTTTATTATTACAAGGAGAACCGAATTTTCCGTCAGTAATGGGATTTCACTTTGGAAGAGTGAAAGGTAAAAATCGCTATAAATATGAACTCTATTTACCAAGTAAGGTTGAGGAATACAAAATTGCTGTTTTTGAATCAGAAACATTCCGATTGTTAGGTGTAATTGATGAGCAGGAGAACAGTAAGAGGGGGATTATCAAAAAGGAATTAGTTTTAAAAGATTTTCCTAAAAGTGGAATTTATAAGTTTGTGATATTTTATAAACGTAAACAATATGAAAGTGCAACGGAATCTTACGTCAATGTCGCTAAAATTTATGTTGAAGACTAAAAATTGGTAAGTATTTTTTAATAGTTTTTTAATTTAGGTAATTGACACATTTTTGTAACATATTGTATGCTTAACATGAATGTTTAAAAGGGTTTTCAATGTATGTAAATACTATGTTATTAAAATTTTTTGAACGTTTTGTGAACAATTTGTGAACGTTTTCAATGTTTAGAGATTTTAGCAGATATTTGTTGTAGAATTAACCATGATAAGACTTTTGGCAATTTTTTGGAGAATGAAAATTGACATGGAGGGATTTTGTATGAAAAACAACAATCAACATCCTCTTAAAGCAATGGCACTCATGTCTTCCATTCTAGCTCAGCTTGTCGGTTCTATTCTCATAGGCATCTTTTTAGGAAGATGGATTGATTCATTTTTTAATTGGCCAGTACCAGTATTTATGATCATCTTTTTACTGTTAGGATTATTTACTGGAATCTACGGCACGCTTAAATTAGTTAAGCAATTCACACCAGGGGACTAGTTACATGCAAAAAGATAATTTTAGACGATTCACACGAGATATGTTGTATATTATTGCTTTAGCTGTTTTAGGTTGGGCATTTACCGACTATAAAACAATATTCACAGGCTATATTCTCGGAACAGTAACTAGCTTTTATTGTATATGGATTCTACACAGAAAGATAAATACCTTCTTTGACCGAGTTTTAAAGCAACAAAAAGTTCGATCTTTAGGTACTGTAATTTGTCTTTCAGCGGTGGCTCTAGCTATGGTCATCGCGCTTCGGTATGAAAATTTTGTGAGCATACCGGCACTAACTGCGGGACTAATGACAGGACACCTTGTCATTATGATACATTTTGCATTACAACAAACGTCTTTTGCAAGGAAGAGAGGTGAATAAATTGGAACACGGCACTTATGGTTTTAAATTTATTGGTTTAGATTTTACGTTAACAAATGTTCTAATGACTACCATTGCTGCAGTAATCGTCTTTATCATCGCAGTTACATGCGCAAGAAGTCTACAAATACGCCCATCAGGAAAGCAAAACTTTTTAGAGTGGGTTATAGATTTCGTTAAAGGCATTATCAACAGTACAATGGATTGGGAAACTGGTGGTCGCTTCCTTACACTAGGTGTGACATTACTTATGTACATATTTGTTTCAAATATGTTAGGTCTACCATTCGATATCTCATTTGATGGAAACTCAGTTTGGAAATCACCTACATCAGACCCAGTCATTACTTTATCATTAGCAATCTTTATAGTTGGTTTATCACATTATTATGGTATTAAGATGCGCGGTTTTGGAGCGTATGGTAAAACATTCTTCCAACCAATGCCATTCTTATTCCCATTAAAAATTATTGAGGAATTAGCAAACACATTAACGCTAGGTCTTCGACTTTACGGTAACATTTACGCGGGGGAAATCTTACTAGGTTTACTTGCAACAATGGGTACACATGCTTATGCAGCAAGCGCAGGAGAAGGCGTTCTTTGGACAATTGCAGCGGCAATACCAATGATCGTATGGCAGGGATTCTCTGTATTCGTTGGTTCAATCCAAGCGTTTATCTTCGTAATGTTAACAATGGTTTACTTGTCACATAAAGTGGCGGACGAGCATTAATCTGCTCATTAAAATTGGTAGTTAGATAAAAATTATAAAAAAAAATATATTTCTTATGATTAAGAAGGAGGAAATTTAAAATGGCTTTAATCGCAGCGGCAATCGCAATAGGTTTAGGTGCACTAGGTGCAGGTATTGGTAACGGTTTAATTGTATCACGTACAGTAGAAGGTGTTGCTCGTCAACCAGAATTACGTTCAACTCTTCAAACTTTAATGTTCATCGGGGTTGCATTAGTTGAGGCACTTCCAATCATCGCGGTAGTTATCGCATTCATGGCATTTGGTAAAGCTTAAGATTTATACAAGTAGTTAAAAAATGGCGAAGTTTGTGTTCACATTTACTTCGCCATTCCTTTATGACACTTTTGTTGTAAAGATTGAATTTTGAATTTAAAGCAAAGGTCGGTAAGAGTCCTAAGCTTTGTTATAAAAAAGAAAAATTATTAAAAGATACCCTCGAAGGGAGTGAAGGCTTGTGTTAAACGGTTCATTATTCGTAATCGGTGAAGCAAACGGACATGGTATACCTTGGGGCGATGTAGCGTTTCAATTAGTAATCTTCTTAATCCTACTTGCTTTATTACGTAAGTATGCATTAGGACCTGTAATGGGAATTATGAAACAACGTGAAGATCACATCGCTAATCAATTAGACTCAGCTGAGAAAAACAACGCTGATGCAATGAAACTAGTTGAAGAGCAAAAGCAAGAGTTAGTTGCTGCTCGAACTGAAGCTCGTGAGCTTCTTGAGAAAGCTAGAAAGCAAGCTGATGTACAACGTGAAGAAATCGTTGCAGCAGCAAAAGCAGAAGCTGAAAACTTGAAAGAAAGTGCTAAACGTGAAATTACACGTGAAAAAGAGCTTGCAGTACAATCAGTTCAACAACAAGTGGCTTCATTATCTGTATTAATTGCTTCTAAAGTACTTGAAAAAGAAGTGAAGTCTGAAGACCAATCTGCTATTTTTGATCAATATCTTAAAGAAGTAGGCGAAGCTAAATGAGTAACGAATTAGTTGCAAAACGCTACGCAAACGCTCTTTTTGAATTAGCAACTGAACAAAATTTAGTAGAAACTGTTGAACATGACTTACAAGTTGTGAAAAAGGAGTATGTAGGAAACTTAGAATTAAATAAGTTTTTACAACACCCTGGTATCACAAAAGAAAGCAAAAAGTCTGTCTTAAATGACACGTTTGCTTCAATCTCTGAAACGGTATTAAATCTAGTATGTTTATTAGTCGATCGTGGGCGAATGAGCACTATTTCTAACTTAGTAACTGAATATGTAAAAATTGCGAATGAAACTCGTAATATTGCAGATGCAACAGTTTACTCTGTAACGGAAATGTCTTCTGAAGAACTAGATAAAATTGGAGCGTTATTCGCTTCTAAATTAGGTAAAAACTCAATACGTTTGAAAAACGAAATTGACCCATCTTTAATTGGTGGTTATAAAGTTCGTGTTGGAAACCGTATTTTTGACGGCAGTTTAAAAAATAAACTTGTTCGAATTGAACGTGAATTAATCGCAAAATAGTTTGTAGATAGGGGTGAAATGCATGAGCATCAAAGCTGAAGAAATCAGTGCGCTGATTAAAAAGCAAATCGAAAATTACCAAACTGAAATAGAAGTTAGTGATGTTGGTACAGTTATCCAAGTTGGTGACGGTATCGCTCGTGCTCATGGTCTTGACCAATGTATGTCTGGAGAGCTAGTTGAGTTCTCTAACGGCGTTATGGGACTAGCACAAAACTTAGAAGAAAACAACGTAGGTATTATCATCTTAGGACCTTACACAGGCATTAAAGAAGGCGACGAAGTTCGTCGTACTGGACGCATCATGCAAGTTCCAGTTGGTGAAGCATTAGTAGGACGTGTAGTAAACTCATTAGGTCTACCAGTTGATGGTTTAGGCCCAATCGAAACGACAAAATCTCGTCCAATTGAAAATGCTGCTCCAGGTGTAATGGCACGTAAATCAGTACATGAGCCATTACAAACAGGTATCAAAGCGATCGACGCTCTTGTACCAATCGGACGTGGACAACGTGAGTTAATCATCGGTGACCGTCAAACTGGTAAAACAGCTGTTGCTATCGATACAATCCTTAACCAAGCTGACCAAAACATGATCTGTATCTATGTTGCAATCGGTCAAAAAGAATCAACAGTTCGTGGACTTGTTGAAACTTTACGTAAGCATGGCGCATTAGATTACACAATCGTTGTAACTGCACCTGCTTCATCTCCAGCTCCAATGTTATACTTAGCTCCTTTCGCTGGTGTAACGATGGGTGAAGAGTTTATGTACAATGGTAAACACGTATTAGTAGTATACGATGATTTATCAAAACAAGCGGTAGCTTACCGTGAGCTTTCATTACTATTAAAACGTCCTCCAGGTCGTGAAGCATATCCAGGGGATGTATTCTACTTACACTCTCGCTTATTAGAGCGTGCAGCTAAGTTAAATGATGAGTTAGGTGGCGGTTCATTAACTGCATTACCATTCATCGAAACACAAGCTGGTGATATCTCAGCTTATATTCCAACAAACGTAATCTCGATTACTGACGGACAAATCTTCTTACAGTCTGACTTATTCTTCTCTGGCGTACGTCCAGCGATCAATGCAGGTCTTTCTGTATCACGTGTTGGTGGTTCAGCGCAAACTAAAGCGATGAAATCAGTAGCAGGTACTCTACGTCTTGACTTAGCGTCATTCCGTGAGCTTGAAGCATTTGCTGCGTTCGGTTCTGACTTAGATAAAGCAACTCAAGCTAAACTTAACCGTGGTGCTCGTACAGTTGAAATCCTTAAACAAGGTTTACACAAACCGTTAAAAGTAGAAAAACAAGTAACTTCTTTATATGCGTTAACACGTGGTCACTTAGACAGCGTAGCAGTTGAAGACATTACTCGTTTTGAAGAAGAAATGTTAGCTTGGATGGACGTTAACGCAAAAGGTCTTTTAGATGCTATTCGTGATACTGGTAAATTACCAAACGAAGCTGACCTTGACGCTGCAATTACAAGCTTTAAAAAGAACTTTATTGCTTCTAAATAAGAAGGCGATTTAAATATCTGGATTTGAAGGATCGGGCTCTAGCTCGTCCTTCATTTAACTGTTTACCAAAAGGTGGTGAAAACCTGTGGCATCATTACGCGATATAAAAACAAAAATTAATTCAACAAAAAAGACAAGCCAAATCACAAAAGCGATGGAGATGGTATCTGCTGCGAAATTAAACCGTGCTGAGCAAAACTCTAAGCAATTCGTTCCTTACATGGAAAAAATGCAAGAGGTAGTTGGTAGCGTGGCAAAAGGCGTAAACAGTAGACATCCGATGCTAGTAACTCGTCCAGTTAAAAAGACTGGTTACATTGTCATCACTTCTGACCGTGGTTTAGCGGGTGCATTTAATAGTAACGTATTACGTGCGGTAACAAATACAATTAAAGAGCGTCATAAATCAAATGATGAATTTGCAATTATTGTACTAGGTCGAGTTGGACGTGACTACTTTAAGCGTTTAGGTTACCCAATCGTTGAAGAGGTTCTTGGGCTTCCAGATCAACCTTTATTCGATGATATTCAAAAATTTGCTAATCGTACAGTTCAAATGTATACAGACGGCATTTTTGATGAGCTTTACTTATCATATAATCATTTCGTAAGTAAGATTTCTCAAGAAGTTACTGAGAAAAAGCTATTACCTTTAACAGATATTGACACAGGTAAGGCAACAACTAATTACGAATTTGAACCATCTGATGATGAAATCTTAGAAGTGTTACTGCCTCAATATGCAGAAAGCTTAATCTTTGGTGCATTATTAGACAGTAAAGCTAGTGAACACGCTTCACGTATGACAGCGATGAAAAGTGCAACTGATAATGCGAAAGAAGTTATTAGTAAGCTTACTCTTCACTATAACCGTGCGCGTCAAGCAGCAATTACACAAGAAATTACTGAAATCGTCGGTGGAGCAGCAGCACTTGGCTAATCTGCTTACAACGGCTATATAAATTGAACGGCTTTTAATGAAACAATGCTAGGAGGAAAAGCGATGAGCAATGGTATTATTACTCAGGTATTAGGTCCAGTAGTAGACGTAAAGTTCGAAAACGGCCAATTACCACAAATATATAATGCGTTACGTGTTCGTAAAGAAGCGGGCGACGCAAACGAAGTAAACATTGATTTAACATTAGAAGTTGCTCTTCACTTAGGTGACGATACTGTTCGTACAGTTGCAATGGCTTCAACTGATGGATTAGTACGTGGAATGGAAGCAGTTAACACAGGGAAACCAATTTCGGTTCCAGTTGGAGACGCTACATTAGGACGCGTATTTAATGTGTTAGGTGATAACATTGACTTAGACGAAGAACTTGGAGAAGACGTACGTCGCGACCCAATTCACCGTCAAGCACCTAAATTTGAAGAATTAACTACAAAAGTAGAAATCCTTGAAACTGGTATCAAAGTAGTAGACTTATTAGCTCCTTACATCAAAGGTGGTAAAATCGGTCTATTCGGTGGTGCGGGTGTAGGTAAAACTGTATTAATTCAAGAATTAATTAACAACATCGCACAAGAGCACGGCGGTATCTCAGTATTCGCTGGTGTAGGTGAGCGTACTCGTGAAGGTAACGACTTATACCACGAAATGAGCGACTCTGGTGTTATCAAGAAAACAGCGATGGTATTCGGACAAATGAACGAGCCACCTGGTGCACGTCAACGTGTTGCCTTAACTGGTTTAACAATGGCTGAATATTTCCGTGATGAGCAAGGACAAGACGTGTTATTCTTCATCGATAACATCTTCCGTTTCACTCAAGCAGGTTCTGAGGTTTCTGCCCTATTAGGTCGTATGCCTTCTGCGGTAGGTTACCAACCAACTCTTGCTACTGAAATGGGTCAATTACAAGAGCGTATCACTTCAACAAACAAAGGTTCTGTAACTTCGATTCAAGCGATTTACGTTCCTGCCGATGACTATACGGATCCAGCACCAGCTACAGCGTTCGCTCACTTAGATGCAACAACTAACTTAGAGCGTCGTTTATCTGAGATGGGTATTTACCCAGCGGTAGATCCATTAGCATCTACATCTCGTGCATTAAACCCAGAAATCGTTGGTGAAGAGCACTATGAAGTAGCTCGTCAAGTACAATCAACTTTACAACGTTATAGAGAACTTCAAGATATCATCGCAATCTTAGGTATGGATGAGTTATCAGAAGAAGATAAATTAGTCGTAGCTCGTGCTCGTCGTATTCAATTCTTCTTATCTCAAAACTTCCACGTTGCGGAGCAATTCACAGGACAAAAAGGTTCTTACGTACCAGTTAAAGAAACTGTTAGTGGATTCAAAGAGATCTTAGAAGGTAAATATGATACTCTTCCTGAAGATGCATTCCGTCTTGTTGGACGCATTGAAGAAGTAGTAGAAAAAGCAAAAACATTAGTATAATAATTGTCTAATCGAAAGGCTTGTTCATCATTCTATTTGAATGAACTTGATTAGCTCACGAAGCTAGACAGGAGGAGTTCACTATGAAGACAATGAAAGTCAGTATCGTCACTCCGAATGGACCGGCTTATGAAGGCGAAACAGAATTCGTTAGCACGAAAGCAACTAGCGGTGAGCTAGGTATTTTACCTGGACACATTTCAACTGTGGCACCGTTAGCAACAGCACCTGTTAAAATTAAATCACCAGCTGGAACTGATTACGTTGCAGTTAGTGGCGGATTCATTGAAATTCGACCTGAAGCCGTTACAATATTGGCTCAATCTGCTGAAGCATCAACTGAAATCGACGTTGAGCGCGCAGTAGAAGCAAAAAAACGTGCAGAAAAACGTCTACAAGAAAGACGACCTGACACAGATATCAAACGTGCAGAACTTGCTTTACACAAAGCAATGAACCGTTTAAACGTAGCACAATATAAGTAATTAAAAATAGAGCCCTTTTTGGGGCTCTTTTTTTGTTGGATGGGAGTGGGGTTGGGTGGGGTCGTTAGTAGGATGATGGGTGCAATTAAGGATAATGAAAGTGCAAATAACTAGGTTGAGCGTGCAAATAAATTTAATTAAGTGAAGGAAAAACTGATCGGTGTAAATAAAATCATGAGTATCGACATTAACTCAAACAAGTGCGCAAATAAATTATGAAAACCGCAAATAAAATTGAAGAATCACAATTAAAAATTGAAAATAGCAATTAAAAATGGTAAACCGCAAATAAATTTTGTGAATCACAAATAAAAAAGCAAAATAGCAATTATTTATAAGGAAATCGCTATATAAAGTAGAAGAATCGCAAATAAAGTACATTACCATTTAAAATTAATCAAAAATTTTCCTTGTAGATTATTATTTTGACTAGATTTAGTACGATATTTCAAGAAAATTAATTAAAATAAGGCAATATTGCTTTAAAACATATAAAAAAACTGAAGAATAGATACCAATTCACTTTAACTTTTCACAATCAAGATTAGGAGGTGACACGGAAATTATGTCGAACTTTATCATAAAATAAAAAAGAGGTGATTAAATGATTTTGAAAGAAAGAACTGTTCCATTGACTATTAGGAAACTTGAAGCTCTACTTAGAAGATTACCCAAAGAACACAACCAAAGATTAAGAATAGAGGATGATTTTGCAAAATTTAAAGCGGGGTTTCATGGTGAAAAATCACTAGATTATCATTTGAGTTTTTTCAATAAAGAACGGTATATTATAATTCAAGATTTAAGATTGTTAGACAACGAAAAACGGTTTTTTCAAATCGATACAATAATTCTTTCACCAAGCTTTATTTTAATTATTGAAGTGAAGAATTTAGTTGGAATACTTTACTTTGATCAAAGTTTCAATCAACTTATTCGAATGAATGAGGGAAAGGAAGAAGCTTTCATGAACCCAATTATTCAAGTTGAGCGGCAAAAACGGCAACTTCGAAGTTGGTTAGAGCAAAATAAGTTTATGAATTACCCAATAATTCCATGGGTTGTATTAAGTAATTCTAAATCGATCATAAAAGCATCATCTAATGTAATACAGATTGCTAACACGGTTATTCATTCAGATTCACTCTACAGAAAACTTGAGGAATTAGAAAAAAAGTTGCATATAAACATTTTCACATCTAAAGAAATTCGTAAGTTAGCAAAGCTCTTAATAAAACAAAATCAACTACTAGATCAAAATATACTCGAGAAATACAATATATCTAAAAATGAATTATTGACTGGCGTAATTTGTGACAACTGTAAATTGTATTCTATGTTCAGAACTAAGGGTTCTTGGTATTGCCCGCAATGCTTCAACGTTTCAAAAGATGCTCATTTACATTCGTTATATGATTTTTATTTATTAATTGGAAATACCATTAAAAATAGCCAACTTCGCGAATTCCTACATATAACTTCAATATACTCAGCTTCAAGACTCCTCCGTAAACTAAACCTACCATCATCAGGAACAAAAAAAGACAAAACACACTATTTAGACGAGTTGTCACAGCAATCCTCTTTTTAGTTTAATTCCAATCCCGCTGTTGTTAAAACTCCATTTCTTGAGATTTTTAAAAGGTATTCTGCCATGTGTTTTTTTGTGTATGGCATGTCATTTTCAACCCAAAATGAAATTACGCTGAGGGTTGCGCCTGATATATAGCTTATTAGTAGGTCACCTGGTACAAGGTATTTATTCTTCTTTGGTTGTATGAATGCAATGCCTTTTTCGAACGTTGTTGATAATACTTCGTAAAGTTTTCTTCTAAAAATATTTGGTCCTTGTCGTTTTAGTAGGACTTTGTAGAAGTAACTGTTTTTTTCGATATGTTCGAATAGGTGGAAGTAGGATTTTAAGGCCATTTCATCGAGTGAGTTTGGGTTTCCGTCATAGTTACTAAAATCTACATTTTTCATGGCGCTGTCCAAATCAACTAGTTTTTCTCTAACGATTTGGCGGATCATTTGGTATTTGTCTTCGTAATGGCTATAAAAGGTTGCTCTGTTCACATTTGCTTTTTTAGTTATATCTTGTACACTAATCGCTTCAAATTCTTTATCTGATAGTAACGTAATTAATGCATCTTGTAAAAGTTGTCTAGTGCGAATGACACGAGGGTCAAGATTATTTTTTATGCTCATTTTAAAACTCCTTTATTAAATAACTTTAAGAAATCAAACAGTTAATGATAGAGTGTTGCTTAAACAACAATTTTTTAATTATTAACGGTTGAGTACGTTTATAAATCAATTATAATTAAAAACTATGAGAAGTAAAACGACAATGTGTTGCTTTACTTTTGTTACCTATATAGAGAAACGATTAAAAATTTAGGAGGAATTTTATTTATGGGGAACATGAAGAAAATGGTGTTTGTTAACATAATTACTTTAATCATATTAGTTGCTGGTGGATTTGCTGGTTATTACTATTATGATCAATCAACAAATTATATCAAAACTGATAATGCAAAAATAGATGGGCAACAAATTGTTATTTCATCTCCTGCTGCTGGTAAGCTTGAGTCATGGTCAGGTACTTTCGGAAAAACATTTTCACCAAATGAATCAATCGGGAAAGTTTTAACTGCGCCTCAAACTGCTGGAGATACTGCACATGAAGTATCAGTTTCAGTACCAACAAATGCTACGATTGTTCAAGCAAATGCAATTAAAGATCAATTGGTTGGAACAGGTTCAACTCTTGGTTATGCATATAACTTAGATAACCTTTGGGTTACTGCAAATATTAAAGAAACTGAAGTAGAAGATGTGAAAAAAGGTCAAGTGGTTGATGTGTATGTTGACGCATATCCAGATACTACTTTAACAGGTACTGTTGAATTTGTTGGATTAACAACTGCAAATACATTTAGTTTATTACCTTCTGGAAACTCTAATGCAAACTATACGAAAGTTGAGCAGGTTGTACCTGTAAGAATTGCTTTAGATCATAATAAGTCATTTGAAATTGTTCCAGGAATGAATGCTTCTGTTCGTATCCATAAGTAAGGAGGAATTTCTATGTCTACAGGAATGATCATAGCATATGGAGGGTTTTGCTTAATTGTTTTCTTTATTATTAATCGAATCGTATTAAGAAATAAAGAAAATGACCTAAAAATAGATAAAAGAGAAGAAATGGTCCAATCGGAAGAACCGAATAAAATAGAAAAAACTGAAGAAATTCAAAAGAAATCAATCCCATCTGAGTCAAGTGAAAAACAGAGCTTTAGCATGGGAAAAGTTTTGACAGTACTATTACTAGGAATGTTCGTGTCTATTTTAAATCAGACATTAATAAATGTTGCTTTACCTAAGTTGATGGCAGATTTTAATGTAACGACTTCGACCGCACAATGGTTATCTACTGGTTTTATGTTAGTGAATGGTATTTTAATTCCAGTCAGTGCTTACTTAGTTGATACATTCACTTATCGAAAATTATTTATCTTTTCAATGATTGCCTTTACAATAGGTTCAATTATTTGTGCTTTATCAGGAAACTTCCCAATTATGATGGCAGGTCGCGTAGTTCAGGCTGTCGGGGCAGGTATTTTAATGCCACTTGGTATGAATATCTTTATGACGATCTTCCCGCCTGAAAAACGTGGGGCAGCAATGGGATTAATGGGGATTGCAATGATTCTAGCGCCAGCTATTGGTCCTACAATAACTGGTTATGTAGTTCAAGATTATTCTTGGCATTTCTTATTCTACGGGATGGCAGTGTTAGGTGTCATTTCAATTATTTTGTCTAATGCTTGGTTTCACATTTCACGTAAACGTTCATTCCCAACTTTGGATATTTGGGGAGTAATAAGCTCGTCACTTGGGTTTGGAAGTTTATTATATGGATTCAGTGAAGCTGGTAATAAAGGTTGGGGTAGCACTGAAGTAGTTCTTTCTTTAGTAATTGCCTGTATCAGTTTAGGTTTATTTGTGTGGAGAGAATTAACTGCTAAACAACCTTTAATAAATTTAAAAGTATTTAAATCTTTCTCGTTTACTTACACATTATTAATTAACTTAATTGTTACGACTGCTTTATACGGGGGGATGATTTTATTACCTCTTTATTTACAAAACATTCGTGGGTTTACACCAATTAGAGCAGGATTATTATTGCTTCCTGGCTCATTGATAATGGGTGCGCTCGGGCCACTTACGGGTAAATTGTTTGATAAATATGGTATCCGTCCTTTAGCCATTTTTGGTTTACTTATTATGACATTTACAACTTATGAGTTCACTAAATTGTCTATTGATACACCGTATTTAAAAATTATGTTTTTCTATACTTTACGTTCATTCGGTATGTCATTTATTATGATGCCAATTATGACGGCTGGTTTAAATAAGTTACCACTTAAGATGATTTCGCATGGTACTGCAACTCAAAATACACTACGACAAGTTGCAGGTTCGGTAGGTACAGCAGTCCTTGTTACAATCATGACGACTCAAACGACAAACCACATGGCTGACTTTTCAAATGAAGTAACTTCAACGAATTCTTTCATTATGGATTGGGTTCATCAAACAGGCGCACAGTTAGCTGGCGCAGCTGGAGTAACGCCTTCTCAAGGTGGGGCTTTAGCAGTTACAACCCTTTATAGCCAGGCGTCTAAATTAGCATCTATCAATGGGATCAATGATGCATTTATTTTTGCAACTGTATTATCAGGTATAGCATTAGTGCTTTCATTCTTTATGGGAAGTACAAAGAGCAGAAAGATTGCACAACCTAAATCTAAATCTAAAAATCAAAATAAACAGCAATCTTCAGAAACGATTGCATCTTAAAAAAGAGCCAGTTCATGTATTGAACTGGTTTTTTTTTCGACAATTATCACTATATTTTAACTTGTGGGAATTGTGAATAACTTTCTGTGGATTTGTGGATAACTCTTATACTGATATACAATTTTAGTAACTGGTAATGACAATTGAAAGATTAGAAATTTATTAGAACGACATACATATAAGATAAATTAAGAATAATGGAATTTATTTTCCAACTATATCATTCAATTTTCAGATTAATGGCAATAAATATCGACACGTTTTTGTCACATTTGTTATAATGGATACGATTACAAAACTGAATAGTAAAAATTAATGAAAAATACATTATATTTATAATAAGTATATAATGTAGAGCTCTGTAGTTAGAGGAGGGACAAGTTTCGTGAATGCTTATTTAAATAATTATGTGATCGTAGTTGTGTTTCTAGTTATAGGAATTGCACTTCCAGTTGTCGCACTCTCGGTAATAGGTAAAATTTTAAGACCGAATGTACCAACTGAAGCAAAAGCAACGACCTACGAAAGTGGTATTGAACCATTTCATGATGCGAAGGTTCGTTTCCACGCTGGATATTACATTTTTGCACTATTATTCGTTATTTTTGATGTTGAAACTGTTTTCTTATATCCGTGGGCGGTTGCATATGATCAATTAGGGCTTTTTGCTTTTGTAGAGATGATTATTTTTATTCTTATGCTATTACTTGGACTTATTTATGCTTGGAAGAAGAAGGTGTTGAAATGGTTATGAAGTTAGATGGGATTTCTGTTGCTGAAATGGAAGAACTCCAAAAGAATATTTTTTTCACGACTTTGGAAGAAGTGAAGGCATGGGCAAGAAGTAACTCGTTGTGGCCATTAACATTCGGGTTAGCTTGTTGTGCAATTGAAATGATGGGTGTAGGTTCATCTCATTATGACTTAGACCGATTTGGATCATTTTTCCGTACTTCTCCTCGTCAATCTGACTGTATG
This sequence comes from Bacillus sp. UNCCL81, assembly GCF_900112535.1. Lineage (NCBI taxonomy): Bacteria > Bacillati > Bacillota > Bacilli > Caryophanales > Bacillaceae > Bacillus > Bacillus sp. UNCCL81. The sequence goes on from NZ_FOMF01000013.1 coordinate 55,223, forward strand.
ATTGTTTCTGGAACTGTTACGAAAAAGATGGCGCCAATTGTTAAACGCTTATACGATCAAATGCCTGAACCAAAATGGGTAATTGCGATGGGCTCATGTGCAACTGCTGGTGGACCATATGTTAACTCGTATGCAGTTGTTAAAGGAGTGGACCAGATTGTTCCTGTGGACGTGTATATCCCTGGATGCCCTCCGAATCCAGCAGCTTTAATTTATGGTATTAACAAATTGAAAGAGAAGATTCGTTACGAAGCTAAAACTGGAAAGCAGGTGACGAATAAGTGAGTGAAGATAAGTCAAAAGAACAGTTAAAGAAAGAAGCAGCTGAGAGGGCTAAAGAAGCGGCTCGACGAAAAATGGAACAGTTGAAGGCAGAAAAGGAAGCTGCAAAAAATACTGAAGTTCAAAAAGAAGAAGTACCTGTAGTTGAGGAGCCTACTGTTGAAAATGAAGTTAAACAAGAGGAACCAGCTTCAGAAGATGAAAAAGCGAAAGCACTTGCACTAGCGAAAGCAAAAGCAGTGGCAGCGGCGAAGGCAAAGGCGGCAGCAATCGCAAAACAAAAAGCAGCAGAAGCAAGCGAACAGACTGAAGCAGAAGAGTCAGAGGAGCCTTCTGATGAAGATAAGGCAAAGGCTTTAGCAGCGGCGAAGGCAAAAGCAGTAGCAGCAGCAAAAGCAAAGGCAGCAGCAATTGCGAAACAAAAAGCAGCGGAATCAGGCGAACAGGCTCAAGCAGAAGAGCAAGAGGCGGCTTCTGATGAAGATAAGGCAAAGGCCTTAGCAGCGGCGAAGGCAAAAGCAGTAGCGGCAGCAAAAGCAAAGGCAGCGGCATTAGCAAAGCAAAAAGCAGCAGAAGGTGGAGAAGGTCCAACAGAAGGTGCAGATGATGAAAAAGCGAAAGCAATTGCAGCAGCAAAGGCAAAAGCAGTAGCGGCAGCAAAAGCAAAGGCAGCGGCATTGGCAAAACAAAAAGCAGCGGGTGGAGAAGACACTGCTGGTTCAGACGATGAAGCGGCAAAAGCAAAAGCGAAGGCGATTGCAATTGCGAAGGCAAAAGCAGCAGCAGCGGCAAAGGCAAAAGGTAAAACAGACGGTGGTAAAGAGGCTCCAGTTGAAGAAGTAAAACCTTCTCATAATCAATCTTTGTTAGATGAAGTAAAGGCACTGATTGAAAAAGAGTTTGGAGCGGATGTTATTGAGGAAGCAATTATTAATACGCTTTCTAAACATGATCCAACTTTTACAATTAAAAGGGATGCTTATTTTAAAGTAGCACAGTTCTTAAAGAGTAATGAACAGCTACAATTTACTTATTTATCTGGATTACACGGAACTGATTTTGTTGAGTACATGGAAGTTTACTCTTACATATATTCATATGAACGTAAACATGGAATCGCTTTAAAAGTAAGAGCAGACCGTGAACAACCTATTGTTGATAGTATTACTCCAATATGGGAAGGTGCAAACTGGCCAGAGCGTGAGACTTACGACTTACTTGGTATTCAGTTTGAAGGACATCCAAAGTTGGAGCGTATATTGCTGCCAGATAATTGGGTTGGCTATCCACTAAGAAAAGATTACGTTCAATTTGACGAGGGGGTGTAGGATAAGCCATGATTCGTACGGAAGAAATGCTATTAAATGTCGGACCTCAGCATCCAAGTACACACGGTGTATTTCGTCTTGTGTTAAAGATTGATGGAGAGATCATTAAAGAAGCGACACCTGTCATCGGTTATCTACACCGTGGTACAGAGAAAATCGCTGAAAATCTTCAATATACACAGATTATTCCATATACAGACCGTATGGATTATCTATCAGCAATGACAAATAACTATGTTATCTGTCACGCTGTTGAAACAATGATGGATATTAAAGTTCCAGATCGCGCAGAGTATCTACGCGTTATTTCAATGGAATTAGGGCGCGTTGCTAGTCACTTAGTTTGGTGGGGTACAAACCTTCTAGATATTGGGGCAGTAAGTCCATTCCTTTATGCTTTCCGTGAGCGTGAAATGATTATCAATCTATTAAACGAACTTTGTGGAGCGAGATTGACTTTTAACTACATGCGTGTTGGTGGGGTTAAGTGGGATGCTCCTGAAGGTTGGATTGAAAAAGTAAAAGAATTTATTCCTTATATGAGAGAGCAATTAAAAGGATATCACGATTTAGTTTCCGGTAATGAAATCTTTATTAATCGTGTAAAAGGTATTGGTGCATATTCACAAGAAGATGCAATTAATTTTTCATTAAGTGGTGCAAATCTTCGTTGTACTGGTGTTAAATATGATCTACGAAAAGATGCTCCATACTCTATTTACGATCGCTTTGATTTCGATGTCCCAGTGGGAACAGTTGGCGATGCATGGGATCGATATATGTGCAGAATGCTAGAAATTGAAGAGTCATTAAAGATTTTAGAACAAGCTGTTGAACAATTTCCTGCTGAAGGTGATATTTTAGCAAAAGTTCCTAAAATCATCAAAGCCCCAAAAGGTGAAGGATACGTTAGAATTGAGTCACCGCGTGGAGAAATTGGTTGCTATATTGCAAGTGATGGAAAAAAAGAGCCGTATCGTTTGAAGTTTAGACGACCATCTTTTTATAACCTGCAAATTCTTCCAAAGTTATTAAAAGGTGAAAACATCGCAAACTTAATTACTATTTTAGGTGGTATTGATATTGTACTTGGGGAGGTAGACGGATAATGATAGAAAATCTTCTACAAAGTACACCGTCTTGGATAAATTTTCTCATCTATTTAGGTTTAGGCGTTATTTTTCTATTTGTAGTTTTAGGTTTCGTAACATTTGGAATCCTATCAGAACGTAAAGTAATGGGTTTCATGCAAGGGCGTATTGGACCTAACCAAGTTGGTGGACGATATGGTTTACTTCAAACTGTTGCTGACGTATTAAAACTACTTTTAAAAGAAGATACAATTCCGAAAGCGGCAGACAAACCATTATTTATACTTGCACCGATCATCGCATTTGCACCAGCGTTTATGGTATTAGCAACTCTACCTTTCACAGAGAACTTACAGTTTGCTGATATAGGTGTTGGATTACTTTACTATATTGCTGTTTCAGGATTAACAACAGTTGGTGTTGTCACAGCGGGTTGGGCTTCAAATAACAAATACTCACTTATTGGTGGTATGCGTGCAGCAGCACAGATGATTTCATATGAAATTCCGTTAGTAATGAGCGTATTAGGTGTTATTTTATTAACTGGAAGCTTGAATTTAAATGATATTGTTAATGCACAAGATAATGTATGGTTCATTGTAACTCAGCCGATTGCTTTTATCGTTTTCTTAATTGCAGCTGTAGCTGAATTAAACCGTACACCTTTTGACTTACCAGAGGCTGAGTCAGAGCTTGTAGCAGGGTATCATACAGAGTTTTCAGGATTCCGTTGGGCATTCTTTATGCTTTCAGAGTATGTTTACTTTTTTGCAATGTGTTCGTTAATTACGATTCTATTTTTAGGCGGATGGAAACCAATTGCGGGTCTAGACTTTATTCCTGGAGCTGTGTGGTTCTCTTTAAAATTTAGTGTAATTTTATATTTATTAATTTGGTTCCGTGTAACGTTCCCACGTTTACGTGCTGACCAATTAATGGAGTTCGGTTGGAAGGTATTATTACCAGTTTCATTAGCTAATATTTTAATAACTGCATTAGTAAAAAGCTTGTTCTTCTAAACAAATAGACCAATCTAAAGGGGTGTGAGTCATGATTGGGTTAGTAAAAGGTTTAAAATATACTCTTCAAAATTTAACGCGCGAGAAAGTGACGTATGATTATCCAAATCAGCCGATTCCGTTACCAGATCGTTTTCGTGGAATTCAAAAGTTTTATCCAGAAAAATGTATTGTTTGTAATCAATGTTCAGCAATTTGTCCAACAGACTGTATTACATTAACTGGAAAAAAACATCCTGATCCTACGAAAAAAGGAAAAATTATCGACACATACGATATAAATTTCGAAATTTGCATTCTATGTGATTTATGTACAGAAGTTTGTCCAACAGAAGCGATTATTATGACAAATAACTTTGAACTTGCTGAATATTCACGTGATGAATTGTTTAAAGACCTTCAATGGCTTGATGAAAACGATCAAAACATTCGAAAGGAGAATAAAGCATGAGTGGTTTTGTAGTTGCTTTCTTTCTTCTTTCTTTATCAGCCATTTTAGGTGGCGTAATGATGTTAAACTCAACGAAAGTTATGCATATGATGCTTTCACTTGTATTAACATTTATTAGTATTGCTGGGATTTATGTCCTTCTATCAGCTGAATTTGTAGCTGTTGTTCAAATTCTTATTTATTCAGGTGCAGTAACAATCTTAATGATTTTTGGAATCATGTTAACGAAACATGATATTGAAAGTGAAAAACCAAAAAGAAATTGGAGAAATATTGCGGCATTAATCGGTATTGTTGCATTTGGAGTCGTTATGTTTTTAGGTGTAAATGGACTTTCAATCGACGAATCAGATGTTGATTTAGCAACAAATAATACGAAAAATATTGGATTACAATTATTTACAAATCATATCGTGCCATTTGAAGTAATGTCTGTTTTATTACTAATTGCTTTAGTAGGTGCGATCATTTTAGCAAAATCAGATGATTCAAAAGAGGAGGGTACGAAGGAATGAGTTCAGTTCCAATTAATGCTTATCTTCTTTTAGCGCTAATATTATTTTGTATCGGATTATATGGTGCATTAACAAAACGAAATACAGTAATCGTGTTAATTTGTATTGAGTTAATGTTAAATGCCGCAAATATTAATTTAGTAGCATTTAGTAAGCTTGGGGTAGCACCGTCGTTAACAGGGCAAATTTTTTCATTATTTACGATTTCAGTTGCAGCGGCTGAAGCTGCAGTGGGCGTGGCAATTCTAATTGCATGGTATCGTCATCGTCAGACAGTCAATATCGATGAAGCTGATTCATTGAAAAGATAAATAGGAGGTGGAATTTGATGATGCAGTATGCTTGGCTTGTTCCGGTACTTCCGCTAATTTCCTTTCTAATCCTAATATTAGCTGGTACAAAAGGAAAGAAAGGTAGTGGGATTTTAGGAGCAACTTTAACAGGAATCTCATTCATCATCTCCTTGTTCGTCTTATTTGACCGTCTACAAGGGGATACAGTGCAGAAACTATACACTTGGTTAACAATTGGAAATATCGATATTCACGTTGGATATGTAGTAAATGCACTAAATTCGTTAATGTTAGTAATCGTTACGTTTGTTAGTACATTAGTACATATTTATTCAACAGCATATATGGAAGAGGATGACCGAATTACAGTGTTCTTCGCATACTTAGGCTTATTTACATTTGCGATGTTAGCACTTGTCATTTCACCTAGCATTCTACAACTTTATGTATTCTGGGAGTTAGTAGGTTTAGGTTCATTTTTACTTGTTGGTTTCTACTTTTATAAAGAGGAAGCAAAAGCAGCGGCTAAAAAGGCGTTCATTATGACTAGAATAGGGGACGTTGGTTTATTTATCGGGATGGTACTTTTATTTTGGAAAACAAAGAGCTTTGATTTCGATCAAATTTTCAATGTAATCCAAGGTGGACAAGTGAGTACTGGTATGTTAACACTTATTGCGATCTTGATTTTCGTAGGGGCAATGGGTAAATCAGGTCAGTTCCCGCTTCATACATGGCTTCCTGATGCGATGGAAGGTCCAACACCTGTTTCTGCATTAATTCACGCAGCAACAATGGTAGCTGCCGGTGTTTACTTAGTAGCAACAACTTATCCAATCTTTATCGCTAGTGGTACAGCTTTAACGGTAGTTGCGATTGTCGGAGGATTTACTGCGATCTTTGCAGCTAGTATTGGTCTTGTGCAAAGAGATATTAAGCGAGTACTAGCATACTCTACTGTCAGTCAATTAGGCTATATGATGCTTGCATTAGGTGTAGGTGGTTATACAGCAAGCATTTTCCACTTAACAACTCATGCGTTTTTTAAAGCATTGTTATTCTTAGCTGCAGGTAGTGTTATTCATGCCGTACACACTCAAGACATCTTTAAAATGGGTGGATTGCGTCAGAAAATGAAATGGACATCTACACTATTCTTAATTGGTACATTAGCTATTACAGGTGTACCGTTATTATCTGGTTTCTTTAGTAAGGATGAGATTTTAGCTGCAACTTGGGAAAATGGAAATTACGTTTTATTCGTAGTAGCTTTAATTGCGGCATTCTTTACTTCTTTCTATATGTTCCGATTATTTTTCTTAGTATTCACTGGAGAAGAGAAGACAAAAGGTGCGCACGAGTCACCAATGTCAATGGTCCTTCCAATGTCACTATTAGGGATCCTTGCAATATTCGCAGGTTATATTAATACACCTTTCTTTGGTCGTCACTTAAATGAGTTTTTATTAGATGGAGCACCATTTACAATTGCAGAGCATAGTCATGAACCGGTTTGGATTATGATCGTAGCAACGCTTGTTTCTTTATCTGGTATTACGCTTGCTTACAATATGTATGGAAGAAAAGTGCAGCAAACTAAACATGAAGAAAATGGATTATTCTATGAAATTCTTCTTAATAAATATTATATTGACGAATTATATAACGGTTCAATCGTAAAAGGAATGTTTGCAATTGGACATGTAATGTTTGCTATTGAGCGTTTTGTAATTGAAGGGCTTGCAGTTCTAGTAAAAGGAATTGTAAGTAGTGTCGGTGGAATTGGTTCAAGGCTTCAAAGTGGTCAAGTTCAAACTTATGGATTTATCACATTACTTGGTCTTGCCCTAATTTTATTAGCAATCGTTGTGACAGGGGGGTACAACTTATGATGTCTCATTTCTTATTATGGGTTGTTTTCTCACCTTTATTGGGATTATTACTAGTTTCTTTTGCTCCAAAGAATTCTTATAAGCTTTGGGCATTATTGACTTCGGTTTTATCATTTGCAGTTACTATACTAGCTTATGTAGCAGGTCAAAACCATTCTAGTTTAAAAGATTGGAATATTTCATATGATTGGTTTTCATTTGGAAAATTTTTCGCTGGATCAACTAGATTGTTTCAAGTTAAGTTTGAGCTTGGAGTAGACGGTCTATCATTAGTGATGATTTTACTTACTGGTATTATCTCCTTAATCGCTGTAATAGCAGGTTACTCTATTAATAAAGGCTCAAAAGGCTTCTATCAACTTCTATTTATTTTACAAGTAGGTATGTTTGGGGTATTTGCAGCTCAGAACTTAGTGTTATTCTTCTTATTCTTTGAATTAACGCTAGTTCCAATGTTCTTCTTAATTGGCAAATGGGGCCGATTTGATAGTGAACGTGCTGGATACCAATTCTTAATTTATAACGGATTAGGATCAGCATTTTTATTATTTGTTATTGCTGTCCTATTTGCTCGCACAGGTACAACAAATTATGAAGTTTTAGCTAATATCATTCCAATGGGACAACAAACAATTAGTCCAATTTCAGAGCATTTAAAAATGGTTCTATTAATTTGTTTATTAATTGCATTTGCAATCAAACTACCATTATTCCCGTTCCATCGATGGATGGTGAATGTTCATACTCAAGCAAATCCTGCTGTAGTAATCATTCACGCTGGTATCCTATTAAAAATTGGAACTTACGGTTTAATTCGTTTTGCTTTAGGGATTTTCCCAGAGCAATTTGAAAAAATGTCGACGGCTCTTGCGATTATTGGTGTAATTAATTTACTTTACGGGGCTTATATTGCTTTAATCCAAAAGGAATTACGTTCTGTATTGGCCTATTCAAGTTTCTCACACATGGGGATTGTTATTATTGGATTAGCAGCAATGAATAGCGCTGGAATTCAAGGAGCAATTTTACAATCTGTATCTCACGGTTTAATTGCAGCACTTCTATTTTTAATAGTTGGCATGTTAGAAAACCGAGGTGATACTACTAGTTTTGACCGTATTTCTGGTCTTTCAAAATCAACTCCAAGACTTGCCGGCTTATTACTTTTTGGCGGTATGGCATCGCTAGGATTACCAGGTCTATCAGGTTTCGTAGGAGAATGGCTATCATTTGTTGGTCTTTTCCAATCTCATAAAGCAATTGCAACTGTAGGTACGTTAGGAATCATCTTAACTGCAGCTTATATTTTAAGAGCAATTTTACAATTAAGCTTCGGTAAAAGTAGTGAATTTATTTCATCATTCACTGATTTGTCAAAACGTGAAGCAATCGCTTCAGTTATTTTAGTATTTGCGATTGTCCTGCTTGGTGTGTACCCGGCTTTCGTAAACGATATGATTGTTTCATCAGTGGATTTTATCATTCAAGGGATTAGAGGTGTATAGAAGATGACATGGAAAGCATTATCTGAATTTCAATGGGGAACAATGGGTCCTGAGATTATTCTAGTAGCTGCTGCGCTTCTTCTATTAATCCTTGAACTCTTACTACCTAAAAATGCGAGTCGTAAAATAGTCGGTTGGGTTGGTTTACTAAGCGTTGTTGGATCACTAGTATGGTTAATTACGCTTTATTCACATAAACCAATAAGCCTATTAGCGGGATCATTTAAATTTGATTCATTTGGGCTTCTCTTTAAAACGATTTTATTAATAGGAGCAATCTTAGTTTTATTACTTGCTCTTGGAGATAAATCGATTGCGGAGCGCTCAGAATACTACACATTGTTTATTACAGCGTTAATTGGAGCAATGTATATGGCTTCAAGTAGTGATTTAATCACATTATTTGTTGGATTAGAGCAACTTTCGATTTCATCTTATATTCTAGTTGGCATTCAAAAGAGAAGAGAAGGCTCTTCTGAGGCTGCACTCAAGTATGTAATTAACGGCGGTATTTCAACTGCAATAACATTATTCGGACTAAGCTATACTTATGGCTTAACAGGTACAACAAATATTACTGAAATGAATTTGGCACTTCAACAAGGAATTCCGAGCAGTAATGGATTTCTAATGATCTTAGCATTTGTGCTAGTATTTGTTGGATTATCATTTAAACTTGCGTCTGTTCCGTTCCATATGTGGGCTCCAGATGTATATGAAGGTGCTCCAACCCCTGTAACAGCATTTTTAGCAACAGTTTCAAAAACAGGTGGGTTTATTATCGTACTTCGCATCTTCTTAGCAATTTTCACGGGTGCATTATTGATGAAGGAACAAAAATCTGTTTTTGAAGTAATGCAACCAGTTGTTGCTACATTGGCTGCGTTATCGATGATTATTGGTAATACAATTGCTTTAAAACAAAACAGTCTAAAGCGTATACTTGCTTACTCAGGTATTGCACACGGTGGTTATGTTCTAGTTGCATTTGTAAGTATTTCGCCATTCATGTTTGAGGGAATCTGGTTCTATTTATTAGCTTATACATTCATGACAATCGGTATTTTAACAATTGTCTACAATGTACAACAACAAAGGGGATCTGACTCTTTATCATCATTTGCAGGGTTAATTAAAACGAATCCATTTTTAGCGATTACAATGACAATATTTGTGTTATCGCTAGCAGGTATTCCATTAACTGCAGGGTTTATAGGGAAGTTAAATATTTTCTTGGGGGCTTTCGTGCAAGTTAAAGGATATTATGTATTAGGTGGAATTCTACTTTTAACTACAGTAGTATCTTATTTTTACTATTTTGGCATCCTTCAAAATATTTTCTTTAGAAGTGGTGAAGAACGTAAAATTGTACTTCCTAAGACACATCTATTCGTTGTATTGGTTTGTGCTGTTTTAACAATTGTATTGGGGATTAAACCATCATTAGCATTAGATGTATTTCATAAGCTAGACATTGTGAAAGACTTCTTTATGGCGTAAAATATATTTAAATTAAAAGTGTAGGTTGATTCCTACACTTTTTAATTTGTAGAAAAAGTATAAAATTAGTTTTTCAGACTGTTTGAAATTGCTTGTACTAAAAAAACATAAGCTAAAAATGCAACTAGGCAATCTGAAAGTTTTTCTATAAAAATCGAGCGAAAAGAGGACGAAAAATTGGAAGCTTTAGTTGGGACAGAAGCGTTATTAGCAATAATTGTCCATTTATTTTTCATTATTTTAACTTGGTGGGCTTTAACCGCCATTAAGTGGGAGAGTATTATGAAAAAAGGTCATGTCGCCCAAATTCGACTTTTTATGGTGCTATTGACGATTACAATTTCCTCTGCTGTAAGTAGTTTTTTCTTAGACTATCTTCAATATACAAAAAACATTACATATTTATTGAAATAATTTGTCAAAAAGTATGTTACGATGTATCGTATAAACCCCTCTCTACCTGTGAAAAATGGAAGTAAGAGAGGGGATTATTTATGAAAAAGACTATGTACTTATTTTTAATTACTATTACTTTTGCTTCTGCACTATTTTTTAATTGGGGTAAGATCGGTATGGCTGACACTGGTGTAGGCCAATTGAACCGTTTTGCAGACGTATTAAATAAAAAAGACATTTCGGTTACAAGTTGGAATTTATACGCAAGAGAAGCTAAAATGAATACTTCGGTGTCCAAAATAATCAGTAAATATAAAAATGATTTTAAAAATTTTAAGTGGACGAAAACTGACAATGGTAATAAAATAATTGGTACGTTTAACCATAAATTGGTCACAGAAAGAATCGTTGTTACATCTACTGGCAATAACAGCAGCTATGTAATTTATGAACTTAGTGGGACTAAATGGGACCAGCATGCTGAAAAAGAAACAAATAAACTGATCAAGAACTCATTGGAAAATATTTTTAGTAAAGAACCTACTTTTTTTACTTGTATAAAGGGGACAATGGGTGGTAAACTTGAAGGTGTTTTGCAGGGTATAAAAAATGATTTTTTGGGGACTTTTAAAGCAACAAAAATTGAAGAAATAAAAGAAGGGGCATTCGTCTCTGTTTCAGCATATACTGAACAGTGGAATGACGCTCTGGTTGCAAATGGCAAAAAAATTAATTTACAAATTGCAATACGTGAAAACAATGTTGATAAATCAACGACAATTATTATTGGCACACCGATTATAACAGTAGAATATTGATAGATCTATTTTAGGACACGGAGGGGAAAAGTTTGGATAAAATCATTGTCCGTGGCGGGAAACAGCTTCAAGGCACAGTTCGTGTAGAGGGTGCAAAAAATGCTGTCTTACCAGTTCTTGCTGCAGCGCTACTAGCTAGTGAAGGAAAAAATATAATTCATGACGTACCAACTCTATCTGACGTTTACACGATTAACGAAGTTCTTCGTAATTTAAATACAGAGGTTGGGTTCAAAAATAATACAGTAACAGTTGATGCTTCAAAGGATTTACATGTTGAAGCACCATTTGAATATGTTCGTAAAATGCGAGCATCTATTCTTGTAATGGGACCACTTTTAGCAAGAAATGGTCATGCACGTGTAGCGTTACCAGGTGGATGTGCGATTGGATCTAGACCAATTGAACAGCACTTAAAAGGATTTGAAGCGATGGGAGCTCAAATTACGGTTGGTAATGGTTTTGTAGAAGCAAAATCAAACGGTCGTTTAAAAGGAGCTAAAATCTATTTAGATTTCCCAAGCGTAGGTGCAACAGAAAATATTATGTCTGCAGCAGCACTTGCAGAAGGAACAACAATTCTTGAAAATGCTGCAAAAGAACCTGAAATTGTTGACTTAGCAAATTTCATTAATGCAATGGGTGGTAAAGTTCGTGGTGCTGGAACAGGCACTATTCGAATTGAAGGTGTACCAACATTATTTGGTACAACTCATCACATTATTCCAGACCGTATTGAAGCTGGAACATTTATGGTAGCAGCAGCAATTACGAATGGAAACGTACTAATTGAAAATGCGGTTCCAGAACATTTAAGCTCAGTTGTAGCGAAAATGCGTGAAATGGGAGTAACAATTATCGAAGAGGAAGAAGGTCTTCGTGTAATTGGTACAGACAATTTAAAACCTGTAGACATCAAAACAATGCCTCATCCAGGCTTCCCAACAGATATGCAATCACAAATGATGGCACTTCTATTAAAAGCTAATGGAACAGGCATGATTACTGAAACAGTATTCGAAAATCGTTTTATGCATGTGGAAGAATTCCGACGCATGAATGCAAATATTAAAATTGAAGGTCGATCAACTATTATTCATGGACCAAATGATCTTCAAGGAGCAGAAGTAGCTGCTACGGATTTACGTGCTGCTGCATCACTTATCCTTGCTGGTCTTGTTGTAGATGGATATACTCGTGTTACTGAATTAAAACATTTAGATCGTGGTTATGTAAATTTCCATGAAAAGCTTGCTGCACTTGGAGCGGACATTGAACGTGTAAACGAACCAAGCACAGCTGTAGAGGAAGAAACACTAAAAGATTTACAAGCGTAAACTAAAAACTAATTCAAATGCCTGGCACTTTGTGTTACCCCACATAGAGTCGGGCATTTTTGCATTTTCATGCAACTTTCTACTATCAGTTATAGACAGAAACCTTATAAAATATTCTAAAAATAAAAAAAAATAATACATTTTGTTAAAAGAATCTAATTTGGAATCAATCTATTATTTGTTCTAAATGCTTGTCCATATACATAAATTATCTTTAGAAAGGGCAATTAGTTGGAAATTGTCATTTAAAGTTGTTTTGAAATGGATAGGAGGAAAATATGAAGTCATTTAAAACATTAATCACTGCAGGATTAACTACTTGCTCAGTCGTTATTATTATCCCTACATTGCTTGTTCTACCATTTCATAGCCATACAGATGGTAGATTGGTTGATCAGCTACAGAAAAAAGCAAACCAAGTCGCAGCAGCGAACAAAAATGACAATCTAAGTATTGAAGTTTTTAGAACAAAAACACAAAAAGTTGAAAAACTACCACTCGAGGAATACGTATTAGGAGTAGTAGCATCAGAAATGCCAGCAAAATTTGAAACAGAAGCACTAAAAGCACAAAGTTTAAGTGCAAGAACATTTATCATCAAACGATTGAAAGAAGGAAAACCGCTTGATGAGGGTGGAATTGTTGATGATTCAGTTAACTTTCAAGTCTTTCAGGATCGTGATGACCTGAAGAAAAGATATGGCGCTGAATACGATAAAAATATAGCTAAAATTGAAAAAGCTGTCAAAGCCACTGAAGGACAAATACTAACTTACAATGGACAACCTATAACTGCTTCATTCTTCTCCACAAGCAATGGATACACAGAAAACTCCGAAGAATATTGGAAAAATAGTGTACCATATTTGAAAAGCGTACCGAGTCCTTGGGATTCTGTTGCTCCAGACTATATATCAAAAAAATCATTTACAATAAGTGATTTTGAAAAGAAACTTAATGTAAAAATTAATAAGTCAGACATAGGGAAAGTCACTTCGAGAACAAAAGGTAAACGTGTAGAACAAGTGGCGTTTGGTAAAAAAACTCTTTCAGGGAAAGAAATTAGAGAAAAACTAGACCTACGTTCAACAGATTTTTCTTGGGAGCGTTCAGGTAATGAAATCATCATTACAACAAAAGGTTTTGGCCATGGAGTAGGTATGAGTCAATACGGAGCAAATGAGCTTGCTAAACAAGGAAAAACATACGCTGAGATCGTTAAGTATTATTATAAGGGTATCAACATAAAGAAGCTTAGTAAGAAGGATTATGATCAACTGGAGAAGCTTTAAGTACGGTACATTAAGACAGACCTAATTTAGGTCTTTTTTTTTGTATAACCGCTACTATTGGTATTATATGAAAAGAAGAAAATAACTTAAAAACACTCTAAATTGAACTAATATTCGTCCATTTAGAGTGTTTTTTGGTTAAATAAAGTATTTACCTTTGGAAATTAAGAAGTTAATAGCAGAAATACTAGTGTTATTTGCAACATGCAGGTTCAATTTCAGTTCCTTACGATACAGAAGATTACACTACATTTCCACTTCTTTTCTTATCTCTTACTGCTTTTGAGCATATTTATAATAAAAATACCCAACAAATGGACGTACCTTTATGTTTTTTACATTTGATTTTTGCAAGTATACATAGCCAGCTTGGTAAACTGGAGCAATCGCAGCATCATCTAGTAAAAGATCTTCAGCATTATGAAGGAGCTGAGTACGTTCTTTTTCGTTTTGTAAGCTGATTGTATTTGCTTTTTGAATAAATCCATCATATTGAGAGTTTTTATAATTTAATACATTTAAAGCCGATTTAGATGTAAATAGCTCTAAATATGTCGTTGGATCTGGATAATCAGCACCCCATGTATCTAGAGAGAGATCATAGTTTCCTTGCTGACGCAATTCGAATTTTTGTTGTGCAGGCTGTACGACAATATTAACTGTTAGACCTTTTAAATTTGTTTCTAATTGTGATTTTAAATATTCACCGATTTTACGCGATGTATTGTTATCACTTACAAGTAATGAAATTGTAGCTTTTGATTTACCACTTTCAGATAAAGCTTCTTTAAAGAGTGATTTAGCCTCCTCTAAACTTACTGTAGAAGGATGAGACGTTGAGCTAACAAAGTCGACGCCTTTTGAGTTTTTTACTAAACCTTTAGGAATAATTCGATCAGTAGGAATAGAACCATCGTTTAATAGCGTTGTACTAATGTCCTCTTTATTAAAGCCATTTGCGATTGCCTTACGCGCTTTTAGATTTGCTAAAAATGGATTTTTTTGATTAAAGCTAATGTAAGAGATAATTGGCATAGCTAATTTGTTTAATTCTTTATTACCTTTATAACGATCGATAACATTAGAATCAATAATCGCTTGGTCAAGTTCACCAGTTTCATAGAGATTAACTGCAGTTGTTGTTTCTTTCATGATTTTAACGTCAATTTTATTTACATGGACATTCTTTTTATCATAGTATTGTGGATTTTTTGTCATTGTGAATCCAGCTTCATGATCCCATTTACTTACAACGTAAGGACCGTTATATAAAGTTGTATTTGCTTCTAAACCATATTTGCTACCTTGCTCCTTAACGAATTTTTCATTTAACGGGAAGAACATCGGTAAACTAGTCAGTTGAATGAAATATGGAATAGGGCGTTCAAGTTTAATTTGTAATGTTTTATCGTCTAGTGCAGTTACCCCGAGTTTATCCACAGATAACTTTCCTTGGTTAATTTCTTTTGCATTTTCAATATCATATAAATCGTATGCAAACTGAGCTTTAGTATTTGGATCAACAGCTCGTTTCATTGCAAAAACAAAATCTTTTGCTGTTACTGGGTCTCCATTTGAATATTTAGCATCTCTTAAAGTAAATGTATAGACTTTACCATCCGTACTAACTTTATGTGATAATGCAGCAGCGGGAACGTAATCTCCTTTTTCATTTGGCATATAAAGACCTTCCATTACGCTATTAAGTGCGTTCAATGATGGTCCATCTAAAGCTAGTGAACTATCAAGACTTACTATATCTGAAGTATCCATTAAATGTAGCGTGTGATCATTTGACTTCGAAGTTGCCTGATTTGATTGTTGTCCACAGCCTGCTAGTGCCAATGTGAGTAATAAAGTAATTGATATGAAAGTTTTCTTAGTAAATATCATTTTATTTTTTCTCTCCTTATTTTTGGGTACAAAAAAAGAGTCCCCGCCTTATAGAAAGGACGAGGACTCCCGTGGTGCCACCTTAATTAGCCTAAAACGATTAGACTCACTTTGCAGTATCAAAACAAATGAATTGAACTACCTTGTGACAAAAAGCAGTATCGAAACATGAGTTTTTAATACCTGTCTCTTTTATCGGTGAGACGTCCGCCAAAGCCTACTGCATAAATAAATGGTTCGGTTTGGGTGCTCAGAAGCCCATTCAAAAATATGTCCGTACTGACTTACACCAACCGTCAGCTCTCTGAAACTTTCATATAATCTACTCTTCTTCATCATCGCAAAAAATATATAATGACTGAAATAATTTTTAAGTTTAAGTTTTTAATACATCGTACAAGCTTGTAGTGTGATTATATTTTGTAAAAAAGAAAAATGCAAGAAAAATATTTTATTAACTTCATAATGAGATTTATTAACTTATCCACAAATATTGTGTATAAACCTTTTGAAATTGTGGATAAATCGCTTTCATTTGTTAATATTGTTCAAGTATTTTGTGGATTAGTGTGAATTAGTTTGAAATTGTGTGGAAAAATAAGAATTTTGTCGAACTAAAATTTTCTAAATTGCGTATATAATTCCAGAAATCTGTTGACAATGATTGCAGAGGTGATAAGGATGAGAGAGGAACAAAACAAAAAAACTTCTCAAAAAGTTATTAAAATGTTAAGAAAGCGTTGGGTAGTACCAGCAATTTATTTAGTGAGTGCGGCAGTAATTTTGACAGGTGCGTTATGGTATCAATACAGTAATGCTCCAACTCCAACAAAAACTGGAACTACAGTTGATACGAGAGAGCCTGAAGCAATTCCAGCTTCACAGCCAGAAGAAAAATTAACGTACCCAGTTTCAAAGGATGCAACAGTTCAAGTTAAAAGTCACTATTATGATGACTCTGCTTCAAAAGATGAGCAACAAGCATCATTAATCCAAATGGATAATAATACTTTCACGATCAACACTGGTATGGATTTAGTTGATAAAAGTGGAAAAGAATTTGATGTGACTGCAGCGCTAAGTGGTACTGTTACAAAAGCTCAAAAAGATGCTGAGCTAGGTTATGTAGTTGTAGTAGAAAGTGGTAACGGATTAGTTTCATATTACCAAAGCTTAAAATCTGTAAGTGTTGAGCCAGGTACAAAAGTTTCACAAGGACAAGTTCTTGGTACAGCTGGAACAGCTTTAATTGGCAAAGAAAATGGCATTCATGTTCATTATGAATTACGTAAAGATGGTGTAGCAATTAATCCAGAGAAATATCAAGGACAAGATGTTTCGTCAATTATTAGTTCTGTAAATACCAAAAGCGAAACAAAAGAATCTAATACAATGAATACTTCTGGTAATGTATCAGATGACAATGAAGAAGGTTCTTCTAATACTGATTCAGATGGAAATAAAATTCAACAATAATAATTAAGCAATTCACAAAGTGCCTAACACGTGGGAATCATACCCCATATGTGTTGGGCACTTGTTTTTTTCTGATAATTGTGCATAGTTAGACACCTTTGCTAATACAATGTTATAAACCCATCAAAGAGGTGTTTGAGGTGAGGAATCGTGGATTTTCTACCTAGTCAAAATAAATGTACCTCAGCAGGTCAGTCAGAGCAGGAAAAAGAGCAGCTTAGTCAGTCAAAACGAGTCTCATTTCACGCTTCTCACATCCATTTAGAGGAGGAGAGTAGTGTGCACGATTACATCAAAGAGAGAACGATCAAGATTGGGAAATATATCGTGGAGACGAAGAAAACAGTTCGTGTAATAGCTAAAGAGTTTGGAGTGTCAAAAAGTACAGTACACAAAGATTTAACAGAACGCCTACCGGAAATCAATCCAGATTTGGCAAATGAAGTAAAGGAAATTTTGGATTATCACAAATCAATTCGTCATTTACGCGGTGGAGAGGCTACAAAGCAAAAGTATCAAAAAGAAGACGTTGAGAAAGTAACTAAATAGGTTTCTGAGCCTTGAAAACAAAATTAGAAATATTTAACCTCCTGTTCACAAATATTAATTACTAAAAGTAGTTCTTTATGGTAAAATTATATTTTGGTATGGAACGTATTCGGGGAACTGCTCATGAGTATAGTGAATAAGGAGGAGCCAAAAGGAATGTTTTCTAAGGATATCGGAATAGATCTTGGTACAGCCAATGTCTTAATACATGTTAAAGGTAAGGGAATCGTATTAAACGAACCTTCTGTAGTAGCAATAGAGCGTAGTAGCGGTAAAGTATTAGCAGTAGGGGAAGAAGCAAGCCGCATGGTAGGTCGTACACCTGGTAATATCGTAGCAATTCGTCCACTTAAAGACGGTGTAATTGCTGACTTTGATATTACTGAGGCAATGCTACGTCATTTTATAAATAAATTAGATGTAAAGGGATTCATGTCAAAGCCGCGTATTTTGATTTGTTGTCCAACAAACATTACATCTGTTGAACAAAAAGCAATTCGTGAAGCTGCTGAAAAGAGCGGCGGTAAACAAGTTTATCTTGAAGAAGAGCCAAAGGTTGCTGCAATCGGTGCTGGAATGGATATATTCCAACCAAGTGGTAACATGGTAATTGATATTGGCGGTGGGACAACCGATGTCGCAGTCTTATCGATGGGAGATATCGTCACCGCCTCTTCAATTAAAATGGCAGGGGACAAGTTTGATATGGAGATTTTAAACTATATCAAGCGTGAATACAAACTGCTAATTGGAGAGCGTACTGCAGAGCAAATTAAAATTGAAGTAGGTACTGTTTTCCCTGGTGCAAGAAATGAATCAATCGATATCCGTGGACGTGATATGGTAACTGGATTACCTCGTACAATTACTGTACAATCTGATGAAATTCAAAGAGCATTAAGTGAACCAGTTTACTTAATCGTACAAGCTGCAAAAACAGTATTAGAGCGTACACCACCTGAATTATCAGCTGATATTATTGATCGTGGAGTTATTCTTACTGGTGGCGGAGCATTACTTCATGGAATAGATATTTTACTTGCTGAAGAATTAAAAGTACCTGTTTTCATCGCTGAAGATCCAATGCAATGTGTTGCAGTAGGTACTGGAATTATGTTAGAAAATATTGATAAAATTCCAAGTCGTTACTTAAAATAAAAAATCTCAAGCTATATTGATACACACTGAAATCTCAAGCATATAGAGCTTGGGATTTTTTTGTTTGGAATTTATTAGGAGCAGTTATCTTTGTAAGAATAATGTTTAGGTTTTGTAAAGTTAAGATGAACAAGAAGGTAGTCAAAGTTGGAATAGAGAAAAGGAAAGTATCAAAGTTTAAAACGCTCCATTTAAAGTTTAAATTAAGTAATTGTAAAACGTGGATTATCTAGGTAACCAGTACATATGATTTAATACTTAAAACTCCAACATCTTAAAAATAATGTAAAACGCTCCTCTAGTTTAACTTGGGACTTGATCTAAAGAAAATCAAAAAGGGTTGATTGGTAGATAGTTAATTTAACTGGTGTAAATGATGATCGAACTTCAAGATAAGTAGAGATTTTATCTCTTTAAAAGGCAGTAGACCTATAAAAATCAAAACTGAATTTGCAATTAAAAGTAAATATTAAAGCTTAAATTAATCTTCACTTTAGGCAGAGTTAAAGTTTTTTTATCTTTACTGATTAATTGTATAGGATGGGGATGAACCATGATGCATATAGTTGTTGCTGGTACGGGATATGTTGGTCTTACTACAGGAGTTTCATTTGCTTCAGTTGGTTACAAAGTGACATGTGTTGATATTGATGTTGAAAAAATTGAATTACTGCAAAAAGGAATTTGTCCTATTTTTGAACCGGGTTTGAAAGAAGCGTTATTAGAAAATATTTTCCTTAATAAAATTGAGTTTACAACAAATTTCAAAGATGCTTATAGCCATACAGATATCATATTCATTGCTGTCGGTACACCAGAACTTCCAGATGGAACAGCAAATTTGCACTATTTAAAAAGCGTTGCGAAAGAAATCGCAATTAATGCTAAAAAAAATCTTACAGTTGTTATTAAAAGCACTGTTCCAGTTGGAACGAATGAGGCAGTTAAGAGAATAATGTTGGAAAATGCCCCTCGACATTTAACGATTGATATCGTATCAAATCCTGAATTTTTAAGAGAAGGTTCTGCACTATACGATCTATTTAATGGTGATCGAATTGTCATTGGTTCCGAAAGTCAAAGTGCAACAGAATTAGTAAAGGAATTATATAAACCATTTAATACGGCTATTTATACAACAGATGCAAGAAGTGCGGAAATGATTA
Organism: Bacillus sp. UNCCL81; assembly: GCF_900112535.1. NCBI lineage: Bacteria > Bacillati > Bacillota > Bacilli > Caryophanales > Bacillaceae > Bacillus > Bacillus sp. UNCCL81. Next base: position 75,184 of record NZ_FOMF01000013.1, read on the forward strand.
AGTATGCATCTAATGCATTTTTAGCGACTAAAATAAGTTTTATTAATGAAATTGCCATGATCTGTGAAAAATTAGATGCTAATGTTGATCATGTTGCTCAGGGTATCGGGCTAGACCACCGAATCGGTTCAAAGTTTTTAAAAGCTGGAATTGGATATGGCGGATCTTGTTTCCCAAAGGATACGACTGCTTTAGTAAAAGAAGCTGAGCTAGTAGGTGTAGACTTAAAACTATTAAAATCTGTTATTACAATTAATAATCAACAAAAAATAAAACTTTTCGAATTAACAAAATCTCTTTTTGGAAATTTAAAAAATAAAGAAATTGCAATTCTAGGAGTTAGCTTTAAACCAAATACAAATGATATTCGACATGCGCCTTCTATCGATTTAATTAATCAATTCATCAGAGAAGGTACTAAAATAACAGTATATGATCCATATGCCTTACCTGAATTAAGAAAAGTATTTGGAGATTCCATAAATTATTCAGTTAATGTGAAGGAAGCTATTCATGATAAAGAGGCTACATTAATTTTGACTGAATGGAGAGAAATCGTAGAAACCGATCTCCAATTATATGAGGAGCTTATGAAGCTTCCGTTAGTAATTGATGGACGTAATTGTTTTGAATTGACTAAAATGCAAAAAAAGAATATCCACTATTACTCAATCGGTCGAAAACCAGTGAATCCGATTCCACAGCTTATTAGTAAATAAATATAAATAAAGTTAGGTCTCTTTTGAACTGAAAAATCTATGACTTTTTAATAGGAGTTGGGCTCTTAAGTTGCTTGGATATGTCAAGGTACTTCGGAGGTCGAGCAACCTAGATGAAAAAAATTCTTATAACAAAAGTGAAGCGGGGTGTCTCATGAGACAGCCTTTTTTTGTATGCAAAATAAACCACATAGAAAACAATACATTAAATGAAATATTTTGGAAAAAGTATAAGAATAATAAGCCATGATTATGGGGTGGTGGAAAAAGTGTTTAACTACAAAGAAACCAATAGTGCAGCTACAAATAAAAAAATTCCATTTCAAAATAATATATCACGTTCTTTAAGTAAAGACATTTTAGAGAATATAAAAAGAATAAAAGATGATTTTGGAGATAGCTCTGATCTTGTGATTCGTCATGAAACACTTGGAGAAGGCATGCAGTATTCTTTTGCTGTAATTCATATTGACGGAATTTCAAATGAGAAATTAGTGAATGATGGAATCATTAATAAAATCGTTAAAATTAATGCAGAAAAAGAAACAACGCTGTCATTAACAGATTTAGAGAATGGCTTAAAAAGCGTAATCGCCGTTTCAAGTTTAAAATCACAATCAAGCTATACAAATCTCCTATCGGCATTACTAATTGGAGATACCGTTGTTCTTTTAGACCATGATAGTAATTTCTTAGTTGCATGTACAAAAATGGTGCAATCTAGAAGTATATCAGAGCCTTCAACACAAACTGTAATCAGAGGACCAAAGGATAGCTTTACAGAAAGCTTACGTACAAATACTTCTCTAATTCGTAATAGAATTCAACACCCAGCGCTGCGAATCGAGTCAATGAAAATAGGTGAAGTAACGAGAACTGATGTAGAAATAATGTATATAAAAGGTGTTGTAGATGAAGATTTATTAAGGGAAGTAAAACATCGTTTAGAGGCTATTAATGCAGATGAAATCTTAGAATCCAGCTATATTGAAAACTATATTCAAAACGATCAAAAGACTATTTTCCCTACAATGATTAACTCAGAGAGACCTGATGCTGTAGTAGGTAACTTACTGGAAGGACGTGTTTCAATTTTTATAGCTGGTACACCATTTGTCTTAATTTTACCAGCTACATTTACACAGTTTTTTCAATCTCCAGAGGATTATTATCAAAGCTCATATATTGGTACTTTTTTAAGGTTACTACGTTATATGTCCTTTTGGACTGCATTGTTTGCACCTGGAATTTTCATTGCAATTACATCATTTCATCAAGCAGTAGTTCCAACGGTTTTATTAGTAAGCTTAGCGGCCCAACGTGAAGGTGTGCCTTTGCCAGCGATTGTTGAAGCCCTTGGAATGGAACTAATTTTTGAAGTATTACGGGAAGCCGGAATTCGAATGCCAAGAGCGGTTGGGCAGGCGCTTTCTATTGTTGGAGCCTTAATCTTGGGGCAAGCAGCTGTACAAGCAGGATTTGTATCTGCGTCAATGGTAATCATCGTATCAATTACTGCGATTGCTAGCTTTACGATCCCTTATTATAATATGTCAACAGCCGCTAGGATTCTTCGGTTTATATTATTATTGGCAGCAGCTTATATTGGTTTATTTGGAATGTTGATTGGCGGTTTAATTATATTATTACATATGTGTAGCCTACGATCTTTTGGAGAGCCATATTTTGCACCATTTGCTCCATTCCGTATAAAAAGTCAAAAAGATACTATTTTAGTTGTACCTGGTCAAGGAAACCCAAAAACCGTTAAAGAACAAAGTACTGGAGAATAAGTATGAAGAGAAAATGTATGATCTTAATTCTAATTACAAGTTTACTTTTGGTGAGTTGTTCTAATTATAAAGAATTAAACAGTGTATCAATCGTGGTAGCTATGGGTGTCGATTATATACCTAAAGATAATCAATACAATATGGTTCTTCAAATCATTAATCCGAGTGCAATTGCCAGTGTTACTGGTTCAATAGGTACACCAGTTATTGCCCTAGAACAAAAAGGTAGAACAATTTCGGAAGCGGCTCGAAACATTACAAAAAGTGTTTCTCGATCAAATATATATTCTCATGTAGCGCTCGTTGTCATTGGTGAAAAATTAGCAAAGGAAAAAACGTTGAACTATATATTTGATGTGTTTGAGCGGGATTCCAAAATACGTGTTAATATTCCAGTTGTTATTGCAAGGAACGACAGTGTTTATCATGTAATGAATAACTTGCCAGCACTTGATAAATTACCGGCTAAGTCGATCGTAGGAAAAATTAGAAATACGTCATCTCTTTTAGGGGAAAATCAAGAAATACAAATGCGCCAAGTAATATCAGCTCTTTCAAGTAGTGGTAGAGAACCAGTCATTAATGGTGCAGTTTTAGAAAATGAATCCAAGACTTCTGAAACACTTGATAATTTTTCAAGTGTGAAATCATCCTTTAACAAAATTGAGGGGCTAGGCGTTATTAAAAAAGGAAGGCTAGTAGGGTGGTTAGATGGCGCACCGGCAAAATCGGTACAAATAATTGATAATGCAATAAAAGAAACAAATGTACAAATAAAATGCAGCAAAAAAGAATTTGATTCGATGGAGCTCACACGGGTGAAAACGGACACGAAGATTAAAATGAAAGGTAAAACACCAATAATTCACATAAAGGTAAAAGCGATAGGCATTATTGATGAAGTACTTTGTAATGACAATTTTGATCAAGCGAAAACACTAAAAAAATATGAATTATTAAGTGAGAAAGCGATAAAGAAATCCCTGGATGAAGGAATTAAAAAAGTACAAGAATATGGTGCAGATATTTTTGGGTTTGGCGACAAACTACATTTATCAGATCCAAAGGTTTTTAAAAAATATGAGAAAAATTGGAATGACCAATTTCAAAAAGCTAAAGTGAAAATTGATGTTGATGTCCAAATAAATAATGTAGGTATGAGAAAAAAAGCTTATCCATTTTAGAAAAGAAGGGAATGCTAATGAATCGAAAATTATCAATTGGTGCTTACCAATTCTTTAGTATTATATTTTTATTTGAAATGGGGAGTGCTACATTAGTAGGGCTTGCATCTGGTGCAATGCAAGATGCTTGGATTAGTGTTTTAATAGCTTTGGTTACTGGATGCTTTCTATTATGTGTTTACAATAAATTATTTGATCTGTATCCCGAGTTACCATTTACGAGATATATTCAATCTATTTTAGGGAAGTTTGCAGGCAAAATACTAGCAATGGTTTATATTCTCTATTTTATTTATATTGGAGCACGAGTGCTTAGAGACTTTGAAGAATTACTAGTGATTACACTTTACAACGCGTCCTCTCTTATTTCAATCGGTATATTATTTATGTTTTTATGTATGTATGCAGTCTTTAAAGGTTTTGAAGTATTCGGTAGAGTATGTGAGTTTCTATTTATCGTAATCCTCTTCATAATGATGTCAATAATTGGTTTTGAAGTAATTGCAGGAATCATAAAAACTGATAATCTAAGACCCGTCCTAGAGACGGGGTGGAAAATCATAATAAAAGAAGCGTACCCTTTGACCGTTACATTTCCATTTGGTGAGATGATTGTATTTACAATGATTTTACCTTATTTAAAGAAACCGGAATATGCATGGAAGGTCGGCATTCCTGGATTAATTTTTGCAGGTCTGCTTTTAACTTTAGTAACAATGCTTAATATTTGTGTTTTAGGAGCAAATACAGTGGTGAGAGCTACTTATCCGATCTTAACGGCAATTAGTTATATCAATATTGCTGATTTTATTCAAAGACTCGATTCAGTCGTTGTCATTGTTATTGCTGTTGGGGGATTTATTAAGATAACGATTTTCTTCTTTTGTGCGATCATTGGAGCGGCAGATTTATTTAAAGTGAAAAAATCGGATACACTTACCTATCCAATTGCAGTAATCATAGTAATTTGTTCCGTATGGATGGCACCTGATTATTTAGAGCACTATAAAGAAGGGTTTGACATAGTGCCTTACTATTTACATATACCTTTACAAATCATTATTCCTACCGTTCTGTTGGTCATTGCAGTCATCCAAAAAAAAGCAAAAACAAAAACAAAAGAGAATGCAGCATAGAAGCTCTAACTGCATTCTCTTTCGTTTTAATTTGAAGTATTTTGATTTTGTTCTTGATTTCGTTTCTTTTTTAGTTTTTTCATATAAGATAGGACGATTTTGGCAACGCCGAATGGAACGGTAAAGAAGAAAATTAATACATAATCTTCACCTACAAGTTCAGTTTTGCTAAGCTTTATATTTGTTAATAAGTGAGGAAATTGATCTCCATTATATAAGTCGATTCCTTCCAATAAGCACATCTCTAGTATAAATAAACAAAGAAAAACCCAAAACACCTTCAATGCTAAGCACCCCATTTATAATGACTAATTACAATTATTTTGGTATATGATGGCAGTGATTATACGAAAAGTTAGGGAAACTTCGAGAAAAGTCTACGACCATTTATCTGAAAATTTGGTATATAATAAAAAGAGTGTAAAAGGGGTGATTAATTGATCCAAATATTTAAAAACAAAAACTTTTCATGGCTATTTTTAGCGAATTTTACTTCCCAGATTGGTTCTGTAGTAGGGATGACAGCATTTATGTTGTACTTATTAAGAAAATTTTCAAGTCAGCCATACTATGCTACGATAACCGAGCTAATGTATACTCTACCAATGATCTTTGTTTTCTTTTTAGTAGGTGTAATAGCAGACCGTTTAAATCGAAAGAAAATAGCTGTTAATTGTGACTTTATAAGCGCGATTTTATCAATTATTCTACTAATAACGATTATGCAGGATTGGATTTACCTATCATTCGGAATTCTCTTTTTAAGAAGTGGCGTTTCGAAATTTTTCCAACCGGCTCAGTCTGCTTTATTACAGGGAATATTAACAGAAGATCAGTATGCAATATCAGCCGGTTTAAACCAACTAGTTAGTAGCTTATTTATGCTTTTTGGAGGAGCAATTGGAACATTCATATTTTGGACATTGGGAGTAGAAGCAGCCATCGTCATTGATATGATTTCCTTCATTGCATCGGGACTATTTATTTTATTAGCAAAAGTTTCAAAGGACATTACGAATCCGAATGGAGAACATAAGCTTAAAGATTTAAAATTTACATTAGTCTTAAAGGATTTTAAAGAGGGAATATACTACATAATTAATCATTCATTACTTAGATCACTTATATCTGGTTTCTTTTTATTTGGTGTAATTAATGGCGGATTTTCAGTTATGCCATCATTTATTTTAAAATATAAACTGGCACCATCAAACTATGAAGAAATGTTAATTTATATTGGAGTAGCTTTTGGTTCAGGCGTTTTAATTGGAAGTATAGTTGGATCAATGCTCGCGAAGAAAATGCCACTACCATATATGATTATAAGTGGGCTAATTGTTTCTGGTTTATGTGTTATTGCAGGAGGTTTTTCTAATACCACATATGCATATATCATTTGGCAATTCATAATCGGGTTGGCTTTACCTATTATTAATATTGGACTTGGTGGATGGTTCCCTAAAATTGTTGAAAAAAAGATGATGGGAAGAGTTCAAGGGTGGATATCTCCTACTATTTTATTCTCCCAAAGCATCACATTGGGATTAATTGCAGCTTTCTATCCTTCGATTTTAAAAATTGAATGGCTCCATGCCATAGTCGGTGCTAGCTTGTCGATTGTTGGTATTTATTATTTATTTATACTGCCTAAGTATCTTAGAGCTGAGTCTATTAAAACCGTAAAGGTTGAGAAATCGATAAATCAATAAATAGAATAAAAAAGAGACAGATATAAAAGGCAATTACCTCTTTTATACCTGTCTTTTTGTATGAATTTGTATTTATAAACTAACAATCTTTAAAAAATTTGAGCTAAATATTTAAAGTGCCGATTTATTATTTGAATTATGTTTGTATAAATTCGATTTGCGACTTTTTTGGATCCAGTAGCCAATTGATACTAATATGACCCACGGCACACCAATTTTCCAAGCGGAGTTCCAATCCGGTGAAAATGCCATTGTAATTAAAATACCACTAAGTAGTAGTATTCCGATCCATTGAAGAAATGGAAAGAGCGGTGCTTTAACTGGTAAAGGCTCGTGATAATGAAGGTGAACGGTTTTTCTAAAACGAAGATGACTAATTAAAATCATAAGCCATACTAAAATTCCACCAAAGATTGAGATACCAAATAATTTGTTAAATGTATCTGGGTAGTACATAGACAATACGGTTGCGATTAATACACCTGCACTTGAAATGAAAATTGCTGTTACTGGCGTACCATTTTTAGATAATTTACCGAATGACTTTGGAGCATAATCTCCGCGAGATAAGGAGAATAACATACGAGATGTTAAGTATAAATTAGTATTCATACTGGATAGAGCAGCGGTTAAGATAACAAAATTCATAATGCCAGCTGCATATCTCACACCAGAACTCTCAAAGACTTTTACAAACGGTGATCCAGAAACCTCATGGGCACCTGCTTGCATCCAAGGAATAACAGCAACGATGATTCCTAATGATAGAATATAGAATAAAAACAAACGTAGAACCATGCTCTTCATTGCTTTAGGAATAGCTTTTTTTGGATCTTTAGATTCCCCTGCTGTTACAGCGACAATCTCTACACCATAAAAACTAAAGATTGCCATAAGTACTGCCATCCAAACGCCTTTAAATCCATTTGGTAGGAACCCGTGTTGATCGGTATAATGGTGGAATCCTATAGAGTGTGAATGTCCAATTCCAAATAGGAGCGAAACACCAAAAACGATGAATAGTACAATAGCAACGACTTTAATCATTGCAAACCAATACTCGATTTGACCAAAGTTGGAAACAGATCTGCTGTTCACAAGGACTAAAGCAATACCAAATCCAAGTGTCCATAACCAAACAGGAATACTCGGGAACCAATACTGCATGTACAGTCCAACCGCAACAGCTTCTCCACCAATTGCGATTACTTGTGCCGCCCAATATGTGTAGCGAATAAGGAAACCTGCCCAAGGATTTAAATACATCTCTGCATAAGTACCGAATGAACCGGCTGTCGGGTGTACAACTGCCATTTCAGATAAACTAAACATCATTATGACTGCTATGAATGCAGCAATAATATAACTTATAATAACCCCAGGTCCAGCGTATCCGATTGCAATGCCACTTCCCATAAATAAACCGGTACCAATTGCCCCACCAATCCCAATCATGGTCAGCTGTTTACTAGTAAGCGAACGACTTAGTCCTCCTTCTCGTTCAATTACAGTTTTGTTTTCATTCATATTGTTTCGCCACCTTTCTTGAATTGTTTTCTATAAGATAACGTCCAATCAACACTTTTTCCGGCAATCAGCATACTAAAAAACGTGAGGAAGGTTCGCTGTAATCCTTCTCCGATTAAGGAATACAAAAGGACAAATCCGTTTATAACCATCATCGTTTTTCCAATAGAAAAATTCGGGAATTTTCTATTGATTACTACACTTGCTATATCAAGTCCTCCAGTTGTACCACCTGCTAAAATCACGATTCCAATTCCGATTCCAGACAAAATCCCACTGAGTATACATCCTATTAACGGAAGATGTGGGCCTGGTAGTGAGGAGAAGAGAGTTAAGAAGAATGATAAACTAAACATTCCAAGTAAACTAAGCAATGCAAATGGTACACCAACTGCTCGGTATCCAATTAAAAATAGTGGTATGTTTAATAAAAAATAAAGAATCCCCAGTGGAATAGGCATAAATTTAACTAGCAACATACAGATCCCACCAAGCCCAGGAGCCACAATTCCATTTGGAACCTGGAAAAAGTAATAGGTAAGTGCGACCAAAATTGTTCCGACAATTACTATAATTGATTTTTTGAAATATAGTTTTTGGTTAGCTTTTCCTAATTGCATAAGCAATTTCCTCAATCGCGCGTACAACTTCATCTTCTGTATTGTAGAAATGAGGAGCTACACGTAAAACGTCATTTCGGGCAGAGACAATAATTTTTTTTGTTTTTAAGTATTGCTCAACGACGTTAGCTTGTTCCACTCGAATTGCAGTGTTACTACCTTTTATTGATAAATCTGTTGGGCTAACAACGGTCAATCCGAGAGAATGCGCTGTTTCAATTGCAACAGTAGATAAGTAAGATAGGTAATCCTGAATTGATGGAACGCCAATTTGATTTAATAAAGAAATTCCTGCTCCAGCTGCATAAGCGTTTATCATCATTGGAGTACCAGTATCAAATCTCCTTGTCCCTTCCGCATAATCAAGAAGATGCTGATCAAAAGCAAATGGATTCACTCGACTAAACCAACCAGTCGTTGGGGGGTGGAGAGACTCTGCTAACTCTTTTCTTACGTATAAAAAGCTAATCCCAGGAATACCTAGTAAAAACTTTTGTGCACCTGTTGCGAGTGCATCGACTCCCATTTCCTTTACATCGATTGGAACACTTCCAGCCGATTGATAGGCATCGACAAATAGTAGTGATCCATTCGCTTTAGTAATGTTTGATATAGCTTTGATATCCTGAATAAACCCATTATAATAAGACACATGTGGGACAGAGGTAATAAGTGTGTTTGAATCCACTGCTTTTTCATATTGTTCGATTTGAATTTGATGAAGGTTTTCATTTAAAAACGTGACGTTTGCGCCACGTGGTACTTGTGATAGCCAAACGTGACCAATGCATGGGAAATCAATATCTGTTGTAACAACTTTATTTCGACTTCCAGTAAAATCTAACGACGCTGCAAATGATGAAGCGGCATCAGATACGCTAGATAACACCGCAATCTCATCAGGAGAAGCATTTATTAAAGTAGCAAAGGCGACTTTTGCTTCATATACTTTGTCCATCCATCCTTCCCAGTCCATACCTTTTTCGGTCCAGCTTGTAAGGTAAGATTGAATACTTTCCTTCACAGGTGATGAGATTGCACTTTGGGAACAACTTGATAAATGAATTGTTTCAGATAAGGTTGGAAAAAGAGACCGTTTTTCTATAAATGGGTTTATCATTTTAAATCATCCTTCCACTAATTTGGTAGCGTTTTCATTTTTGGTATTTAATTAATATGAGGTGACATATGAATCAACAGTCCTTATGGTTTGAACAAGGTGAATGGGCAGCAATTCCTTTTCTTGAAATAGGTAAAGAACTTTCATTTTCGCGTGAAAACATATTATTTCAACAAGATGAGAAACATCCTTTTGTGTATCTCGTCCTTGAAGGGCGAATTCGAATTTATTTGTTATCGCCTAATGGGTCTGAACGCCATTTATATATTGTTGGACCTGGTAATATTATTGGAGAATCAAACGTATGGGCAGAAGAAGTATATGGATACAACGCATCTACTTCATCAAGTGCACGAGCCCTTCGAATACCAAAACCAGCATTTCATGATATTGTTATGAGAGACCCAATGCTTATTCAAAAAGTACTAAGATCATTGAGCAACAAACAATCAGCTTTACTTCTTCAAACGAAGTTAATGAGTTTTTCAGATATAGGAGAGCGAGTTCTAACAATGTTGCGCCAATTAGCATCCTCATATGGTATTAAAACACCGAAGGGTATAACGATTACGATTCCATTCACTCATCAGGAACTTGCTTATGTAGTTGGTTCATCACGTGTAAGCGTGTCCTATGTGATGAATGAATTATGTGAAAAAGGAATTATCTTGAAACAAAAAGGACGCTACACATTACTAGCCTAAGAGTTTTAACGCTTTCATATAGTAACTTAATCTTAAGAAATTCTTTCACCTAAATCTGTCAAATACTTTACAAAATATCTGATTTTTTAAAATTTTCGATAAATAGAACAGATACTAATCTTAGATTATAAAATCTATAGGCTACTAGAATAAATAAATCTCTTAATTGGGATGACCTCAAATAGCCGAAGTATAAATTAATAATGTAAAAACACCCAAATGAATACGTCATCGAGCGATAAGAGATAAAATATACTGCTAATTATGGGTTTGCGTTAACTTACAAAATAAGATAGTATTATATTTATAGCGTATAGAAGCTGGTCTTAAGACTTGCTTCTTTTTTATTAACATATTGAATCTTTTCAATTGGAGGACTACATAAAATGTTAGATATTAAAGCAATTAAAGAAATTCTTCCTCATCGTTACCCATTTTTATTAGTAGATCGTATCATTGAGCATGAAGAAGGTAAACGTGCGATTGGTATTAAAAATGTTACAGCTAACGAAGAGTTTTTTAATGGTCATTTCCCTGATTATCCTGTAATGCCGGGAGTACTAATTGTAGAAGCCCTAGCACAAGTTGGTGGAGTTGCAGCATTAAGCTTAGAGCAAAACAAAGGAAAGCTAGCATTATTTGCTGGTATCGATAATTGCCGTTTTAAAAGACAAGTAGTACCAGGCGACCAGCTAAGACTAGAGGTTGAACTAGTGAAAATGCGTGGACCAATCGGTAAAGGTAAAGCAGTAGCAACGGTTGACGGACAAATCGCTTGTGAAGCTGAACTTACATTTGCACTTAAATAAATCGAATTAAATTATAAAAAATCCTATTTTGAAAAAATAGGATTTTTTTATTATTAAATATTGTTAAGCAACCAGTGAGATTGATGAACTGTAAATAAAGAAGCCGAATCTGCAATTAAAAGGTTTTTGCCCGTATAATTATGTTGATCAATTAGTTATCATGATTAAATGTGTAGTGAGCTTTATTCGTTTTTCTCCACTCTATAGCTTTTCGCTCTATTTCCTTCACAAAAGCATCTTTTCCATCCATGTATCCATAAATATCATTTGGAAATTTTTCAGCAAGCTGCGCTTTTAATTCGCCATATGCTTTCATCTCATCTTCATGTGCTCTTAAATAGGCAGGAACAGCAATATGACGCTCAATTTCTTTTGCATTATCAAACTGATACATATGCATTTGATGGGTACGATTCTCACCACCTTTTCGGAAGTATCTTCTACCTGGAAGACCGAACTCACCAAGTCCCTCATAACCAATTTCAGCCAATTGATCATTATACTTGTCTATGTTTTCTATGTTTTTAACGACGGGTAACATATCAATAATCGGTTTCGCCTTTAAATTTGGAACTGATGTACTACCAATGTGATGAATCTCAATAATCTCATCTTTTAAGATTTCACGTACACGGTTAGCTTCTATTTGAAATAAGTTTTTCCAGTTTTCATCATGGTTTTTGACAATTACGTTCCTTCCACTATTTGTGCCCATAATATAACCTCCATTCAAGAGAAAATGGGATTATCTCTATACAATAATCCCATTTTTCATTCAAATTAAACACCTAACAAATCAACAAGCTCATCCATAGACAATTCTGTAATCCACTGTTCGCTCGTTATGATTGTATCGTTCAGTGATTGTTTCCGTTGTAGCATTTCATCAATTTTTTCTTCTAGCGTTCCGATCGTTACAAATTTATGGACTTGAACGAATTTTGTTTGCCCTATTCTGTATGCTCGGTCAGTCGCTTGATTTTCAACTGCTGGATTCCACCAACGGTCAAAGTGCATTACGTGATTTGCTGCTGTTAAGTTTAATCCTGTTCCACCAGCTTTGAGTGAAAGAATAAATACTTTTACATCGCCGTTTTGGAAGCGAGAAATCATATTATCACGGGCAGTTTTAGGAACACTACCGTTTAAGAATAATACCTCTTCACCAAATTTTGCTTGGATCGCCTCTTTAAGCATATCACCCATTCTCACATACTGAGTAAAAATTAGGCAGCTTTCGCTCTGTTCAAGGATTGGGTCTATTAATTCGAATAGTCGTTCAACTTTACTTGATCTTTCTTCGAATTCAACAAGCTGTGATTCCTTTAAGAATAAAGAAGGGTGATCACAGATTTGTTTTAATTTATTTAGCATCCATAAAATGCGGCCTCGACGTTCGATACCAGTTAATGTATCGATTTGTTTTAAACTGTCTTGAACAACTTGCTCGTATAATGCAGCTTGTTCCACTGATAAAGGACAAAGCATCTTTTGTTCTTGTTTTGGTGGAAGATTTAAAGCAACATCTTCATCTTGCTTCGTTCGTCTTAGTAAGAAAGGTGAAATTAAACGATGAACAGCATTTATTTTTTCTTCATCGCGGTCCTTCTCTATAGGGTTTACATAATTGCTTGCGAAACGGTTTAGTGAACCAAGATATCCTCTATTTATAAAATCAAAGATTGTCCAAAGCTCCGTTAAGCGGTTTTCCATTGGAGTACCAGTAAGAGCAATCCGGTGCTCAGCTTTTAACCCACGAACTGCGCGAGACTGCTTAGTGGTTGGATTTTTTATGTTTTGAGCCTCATCAAGAATGATACTTTTCCAAACATATTGCTTTAGGTCTTCATAATCTAACACGCTTAAAGCATAGGAGGTGATGACAATATCGAAATCTCTCATTATTGAAAACAAGTCTTCACCTTTTAAACGGTTACCTCCATAGTGAACATGAACAGTTAAATCAGGATAAAATAATTCAATTTCTCGTTTCCAGTTGTTGATAACAGAAGTAGGGCAGATAATCAATGATGCTCCTCGATTTTCTTCGTTTTCTTTACGATAAGCTAAATAAGAGATCGATTGAATTGTTTTACCAAGCCCCATATCATCAGCAAGTAGTGCACCAAATCCCATATTTTTTAAATGAACTAACCATTCGAATCCTTTTTGCTGATATGCTCGTAATGTTGCTTGTAGACCATGAGGAACATTAAGCTCAGGAACTTCTGAAATGGATGTTAATCGTTTAGTTAATTCTCGGAATACCTCATCAACTTCAATTTCAACCTCGGCAAAAGGTGAGTGGTCGTCCTCAGGTTTTTCAGTCCCTTGTAGTAGCTCATGTTGAAGAACTTCGTGAAATCTAAGTCCTTGCTTTTCAGCCTTTGCCATCATTTTCTTCATACGTGCAATAAAAGCAGGGTCAAGTGCAATCCACTGTCCATTAAATTGAATTAAACGTCTTTGATTTTCAACGAATTGTTGGAATTGTTGTTCCGAAAGCTCCATTCCATTTGTAGAGATTCGCCAGTTGAAGTCAACTAATGTTTCCATATTGAAAAATGAATTTCCAGCAGGTTTACCTTTTACACTTGCTTTTAAAGTCATCTTATTTTGTTTTAAAGCTTGCCACCAGCTTGGTAAAAGAACCTGAATATTTGCTGAAAGTACTTTTTCACTATCCTCTGTTAAAAATGTCCAAGCTTCTTGTTCACTTAAAACTTCTTTTGGCATATGATTATCGATTAAGTTTGGTGCTAATAATCCTACACCTTGGAACGTTCGATCTAAATACTCAGCATAAGAAGAATGCTTTTTATGTAATGATTCATGTCCGTTATATTCATAAGGTTTTATCGTTTTTCGCTCATCTATTAAATATGTACGAAGATTCCAATCATCATGCTCACTCATTGGCTCTTCAAGTACTAATCGAATCGAAAATGGAACATCATCGTCTCTTAGACCAATTTTTACATGCCAATCGTCTTCATCAATACTATGTGTGAGTTGCTGTTTTATATAACTTGGATTATGATACAAGCCCCTAGCAATATCCCAGCGTTTAGACTGTAAAGTTTCTATTTCAAACTGCTGTTTTATTGCAGAAGAAACCAATTCCTGTAAAGTTGGTTCTAATTGTTCAAATCCATCAATTTTCCATAGCTCTTCGCCAGCCTGATAATGAGCAAAACTTGGCGAAACGTGGCCCTCGTTAAAATCATTGTATAAGCTTGAGATTATCGAATGAAACTCATTTGCTTCATCTAAATAAGTAATCTCTACTAATGAGTTTTCTTGGTGTTCTCTAAAAAAAGTAAGTGCTTCGATTGGAGTTAAAAGAATTCCTTCAATCTGACCGACTCGGGTCGGTTGCAATAATGTCCCATAATATGAAGGTTCATGCCATTGAAACACTAGATGCTTCCATGCGGTTACCGGTAAAATGACACCGTGACTTTGCATTCCATAAATGAGTAAGCCTTTTCGCTCAACCCATTTTACGGCAATACTAAGATTTGCTAGTCGCTTCATTGACTAATTTTCCTTTCTTTAATTCCTCTTGAAGTGCACGTAAACGAATAAATTGAGATTCAACATACTGAATATAGTCTTCCCACTCATTCATGCGCTTTAATTTTTTATAATTTGTTCTTAGTTTTTTCAAATATCGAACAGCTATTTTATAGTTTGCTCGGCCTTTTAAATCAATGTAATAAAGAACTAAGTGATGGTATATAGGTAATACAGATTGAGGTGAGTACTTATGTACTTCCTGAAGGTCATGTTTATCAATGTAATCAGGATTGTAAGAATATAAGTGCATTTGCAGCTCAACCCATCGTTTGTATTCCCGATTATGCATTAAATAATCAGTGTACTGCATCACACTATATGGAAGTAGTGCTTGATAAACTACTTCTAAGCCGGCCGTTTCATTAGTGTAAAAACTATTGTACTCATAATTAGTAAGGAAATGTTTCGCAAAAGTAGTTTTTGCATATTCATCATCGCCATTTTTTAAAAAGTGTAAAAGCATCTCGTAATACAATGGTAAAAATAATGTTAGCCGATCTGTTTCATTGTTTTTTCGAAGATTTTCTATCCAGTAAGTAAAGCAATATAGAGTGCGTTCATTATCGCTGTAGTGCTTTATAATGGGCAGCATTGCTTCATCTTCTTTTAATAAATAATATAGATGAGCTTTTCCTAAATCTGCATAATAGTTGTCCTCAACCTTTGATAATGTTTCTAAATCCTTATATAAAATCTTTGGGCTATTTAATAGCTCTTTATATACATGACGAAAAGAGTTATAACGAGGAACTAAACAAAGGTTTCTTTCTAATAAAAGATCCTGCAACTGCTCACGAAGAACTTCTTCGTACTGAGTAGACACGGAGCCCCCAGTTAAATTATGTAATTGCCTACTTACAGCGTCAATTTGATTTTCTAGCATTGTCATTTCGCGCGGTAAATGCGCATTGTCGTAAACTGTACTTTGAATTTCGATTTGTCCGACCATTTTATTCATTGTAAAAATTGACGCAAGTAACTGATATTGTAGCTTTTCCTTTTCTTGACGTGGTTGTTGATTCAATAATCCATGATAAAACCGTTCATATAATGGATATACAAAATAAACATCTTGGTAAAATGACGTTCGTTGCTGTTCTATATATTCCTTATACTTTTGCTCAAATAACGCTACTGTCTCTTTCGGTCGATCCTGCTCAAACATACTCATTTGATCTAGCAGTTGGCGACCAGTCATTATATTCGGGATACTTTTTAAAGAAGACTGCTTAAACTTCCTCATAATATCTCCGACTAAAGAAAATGAAGCGGCAGCATAGCAAAGAAGTGCAATTTGATGTTGGCATGGAGGAGCTTCGTAGCAATCACATCCATTTTGATCATGGTTTTCAATATGTAAAATTGGTAAATGAATTTGATCCCCTTCTTCAACAACACCAACTAGACGACCTTCTCGAACTGAAACATTATATACCTGACCTAGTCGATACAACTGTAGGCCAGTTTCAACAAGCTCTGCGTCCCTCGTATTTTGAGGAGAAAGCTTTGAAAAGAGTGAATATGAAAGTTCATAAATAATATCTTTACTTAAATCACGCTGAAGCATTCGATGCCTCCTTACTCGAAACATTCTTATTGGTAATTATACCCTAAACAAATACGATACACATAGCCGAAAAGGGAAAAATTGAAAGTTGATATAGATTGTTACTTTTATGTTGTAGTTTTGAAATCATTAATAAAAGAGTGGATGGCAATTAAAATTCGGGAATCGCAATTAAAAAGTGAAAATCGCAAATAAATTCAAGGAACTCAAATAAAAAGTGAAAATCACAATTAAATTCAAGGAACGCAAATAAAAAGTGAAAATCGCATTAAAATCAAGGAACGCAAATAAAAAGTGAAAATCGCAAATAAATTCAAGGAACGCAAATAAAAAGTGAAAATCGCAATTAAAATTCGGGAATCACAAATAAAAAGTGAGAATCACAATTAAAATCCGGAAACCGCAAATAAAAAGTGAAAATCGCAATTAAAATCCGGAAACCGCAAATAAAAAGTGAAAATCGCAATTAAAATTCGGGAATCGCAAATAAAAAGTGAGAATCACAATTAAAATCCGGAAATCGCAAATAAAAAGTGAGAATCACAATTAAAATCCGGAAATCGCAAATAAAAACCATCAAACCTCAATTAATTCAACAATTAAAACGCACTTATATGTAAAATCCTCATAGTTTCAACTTAAATCTATAAAAACATACCTAATTACCTAAATTTAAAAGTAAAAAACGTAACAAGAATAGGCAAGTGTGTAATACAATTTTAATATGCAAAGAAAATGCTAATATAATAAAATATTAATATATTAGACAGTCAAAAAAAGCCCCCTAAACAGGGGGCTTTTCGTCTGTTATGAGATTTTTCAATAGTAAAAAAACAATTATTTACATATACACAATTGTTTTGAATTAACTAGAGAGGTGAAGGATTTGAAAAAAGGTTTTACTAGTTTAATTGTTTTAGTACTTATTTTTAGTATGTTTAAAGATGTATTTGCGGAAACTAAAGCTGCAGACAAATGGGTGGTAACTCTAAAACCTACAGAATTGACGATTCAGACTGGAACTGGAGGAACAACTGGCGGCGCAACAACTGGTGAGATAGCTGGAGGAACAACCGGCGGCACAACAACTGGTGAGACAACTGGAGGAACAACCGGTAGCACAACAACTGGAGGAACAACCGGCGGCACAACAACTGGTGAGACAACTGGAGGAACAACTGGTACAACAACTACTACAATAACAATACCAGCAAACGTTAAGTTAAAAGTAGATAAAGAGGAGAATGACCTTTACTATGTTACTTATAATGGGAATGCGGGGACTATTTTGAAAAGTGCAGTCCGAAATGCAACTCCATGGGAAATCTACCCAACGGCGAAAGTCTTTAAAGTAACGAATGATACACCTCTATTATTAAATGAAAATGGTAAATTAGTGAATAGGGGAACAGTTAAAGCAAATACGGTTTTTAGTAAAATAGGTGTGAAGGATCAGTATTTAATGATTCAATATTCTAATCAAACTGCTTATATTGATAAAAATAAAACTATTCCTTTACCAAATGGGACCTTGCCTGTGATCAGTATCGTGACGCAGCCTGTTAAAATTACGGCGGGTGTTGCAGTGCGAAATACTAAAATTGTCCTCCCGCGTGATAATAAACCAACAATGGTTAACATACCTGCTAAGCAAAAAATAGTAATTGATTCAGCTTATTCCTCTTATTATGTCGTAAAAGTTGGAGGACTTAAGGGACTGATCCCTAAAGCAGATATTTCGTTAAAAACCTATAACTACGTTGACCCAAATGGTGATTATTCATATGAAGAATTGACAGCGGATTTACAGGAACTGAATGCTTGGTATCCTGGATTTACTAAAGTTGAAACAATTGGTAAATCGGTAGATGGTAGAAGTTTATATGCGATTAAACTAGGGACTGGAAAAACTGAAATTAGTATAAATGGTTCGCATCATGCTCGTGAGCATATGACAACAAATGTCATAATGGAAATGCTTGATCAATATGCAAGTGCTTATGAAAAAAATACAAAAATTTCTGGTTTTGATGTAAGAAAAACATTATCTCAAACGTCTATTTATTTTGTACCAATGGTAAATCCTGATGGTGTAATGCTTGTACAAAAAGGTGCGAGCAGTGCAAAGAATCCAAATCAGGTCATTAAATTAAATAATGGTAGCAAGAATTTTAAAGCTTGGAAGGCAAATGTACGTGGTGTAGATTTAAATCGACAATATCCAGCTGGGTGGAGTACAATTTCTGGTAATAAGTCAAAGCCCGGCCCTGATAACTATAAAGGTACTAAGGCTTTAAGTGAACCAGAAGCTAAAGCTTTATATGATTTCACTAATAAACATTCATTCAAAAATACAGTTGCATACCACTCATCAGGAAATATTATTTTCTGGCATTATAATCAAACAGGATCTCAAATGGCTAGAGATAAGGCAATTGCTACAAAATTATCAAAACAAACAGGGTATAGTTTGGTCGCTCCTGCCAAAGGTGGAGGCGGTGGATATAAAGACTGGTATGTTGCTGCAAAAAAACGACCAGGATTTACTATTGAAATTTCTCCTTATGTAGGGAACAAACCAGTGCCAAATAGTTACTTTAGTAGTATTATAAAGAAAAACTTACCAGTTGGTTTAATACTTGCTAACGAAAAGTAAAAAATCACATTTTTTATAATAAAATTACTAAATTTAATTAATCTTCGTGCACAATTTGTTTTTCATTTCATTTTATGTTAAGATAGGAACATACTTAATAAGAAATTGGTTAATTCAATTCATGTGTTAAAAGGGACGAATTTTCATCCTGTTCTAATGTGTGTATTTTTTCTTAACAATACTCATTAAGTGTAAAAAAACAGGTATATATGGAGGTTCGTACAATGAACACAGGTACAGTTAAATGGTTTAACGCAGAAAAAGGTTTCGGATTCATCGCTGTTGAAGGTGGAGACGATGTATTCGTACATTTCTCAGCTATCCAAGGCGACGGTTTCAAATCTCTTGAAGAAGGCCAAAAAGTAAGCTTTGAGATCACTCAAGGTAACCGTGGCGCTCAAGCTGAAAACGTAGTTAAATTATAATTTTCACTTCTGAGTGAGTAAAAGGCTGCTAGCATTTTTGTTAGCAGTCTTTTTTTATTTTGTATAGAGAAGTGAAGTGATGGCGTCGCCTACAAATAAAATGACCACAACCGTAAATAAACTATTTAAGCGAATTCGAAAAAAATTTTAAAACTTCAAATGTCTTCCGGATTTTCTATTATAATAATACTAAATCAACTAAAACTGGTTTTAAAACTGGTAAAGACAATAGAAATCATACCGGACTTAAAACTATACTCATACTTTATTTTGATTATTGATCATCCTAGGTATTCATTAAAGTAACTAAAAAGTTCGAAAATCAAAAAAAAGAGCTTAAAGTAAGCTCTTTTTCCTAAAAAAATCTTTATTTTAATGCAGAATCAATTAATTCGGTTGCTTCAAGCTGCGATATGCCTTTAATTAAGCTAAGTTCACCAACAAACATGCGTTTAGCCATGTCTAGCATTTCTCTTTCACTAGGGTTTAAAGGTTTCTCCCTACTTTGAAGTGTTAGATCACGTACTACTTGAGCACCAGCGAGTAATTCGCCAGACTTTAATTTTTTCATGTTTGTATCATATTTTTGTTTCCAAGATAAGGAATCGTCAGGAAGACCATTTGAAAAGTCATCTAATACATTACTTAAATATTCTTTGTCTTCGACTAAACGAATTTTCGTATTTGACACATTCCCTTGAGGGACCATCAATTTTAAATTGCTGGATGGTATGTTAATAATGTAGTACTGTTGTGTTACACCTTGTATAACTTTCTCTTCGATGGAATCAATTACTGCAGCTCCCTGCATTGGGTAAATAATTTGATCGCCAATTTTGAACAATGTACCCACCTCCGAAAATTCTTATAACTTAAGTATAACATTAATAAATGAAATATCAAAATTTATATGATAACATCTGTAAAATAAAACTGTCAATAATTTTATGTATAATTTTTTACTTTTTTGGGGAAAAGATGAACATGTCATATGGTCGTGGACATAATATGGAAGAAAGAGACTGTCGAAAGGAGGTTAGGTTACTAATGAATTTTCGTGTAGTTATTTTTATCGTTACAGTACTTACTTTTTTTACAACGACCACCGGATGTAGCCAACAAGAGCAAAGAGAGCTAGAGAAGCTTCCAGATGGCGTATTATTATCAGCATCTGAGCTTTCTTATGAAGCATTTCTAAGTAAAGAAATAGGCAAAAGCTTAAGAGAACATAAAGGGATTGCTGATCCATTACTTACTCAAGTTCATAAGAATCTTAGCGATTATAGGCTTGTTTCCATTACATCTGGTAATATTGGATTTTCTGCAATAGCATTAAAAAATAATAAAAATAATAGTTTACTATTTGCTTTTAGTGGATTAAAGAAAATTAATATACAAGATATTTATCAAAGATTAGTTGAATTTGAAACTCCTGAGAATGGTTCACCAGTTGTAATAGATCAACAAGCTCAGCAAGCATATGACTGGGTTTCATCAATATTAAATAAAAAAGAGAATAAGCATTCAAGTGTATATGTTACTGGTCATTCCTTTGGAGGTTATTTAGCTCAATTTGTAGGTTATCAGCTTAAAAATGATAAAAAATTGAAAAATCATCTTTTTGTACAGGGCGTTACATTTAACTCATTAGGTGTACTTTTAGATGATGGTTCGAAAAAACTTCATGCAAAGTCACAAAAAGTCCAAAAAACGTTTAAACCACTTTTTACAAATTACATTGTAAAGGGTGACCCATTGGACTACGCTAATAAAACCTTTTTTAAACAAATAACTGGGTACTCACTCCAGCATCTCGGTAATATCAAATATATTACAGTTGATGAGAATTATAAAACGTCTTTAACTGCTTTAGAAAAAACAACAGATTTATGGACAAAAGCAAGATTGTTGAAACCTTTGTACCCATATCACGATTTAGTTGAGTTTGAGGGTGCGTTTTGGAAATAGTACGGTGAAAATTAAAAGCTACTATCATAGATAGTAGCTTTTACACGCTGTTGAAAAACAACTTTGTCAATTAAATTACCAAATTTTCGTAAAAGGAGTAGGTGATGTTGATTTCCATTACAGGATGCTCGCT
>NZ_FOMF01000005.1:0-108680 GCF_900112535.1 Bacillus sp. UNCCL81
AGCGAGCATCCTGTAATGGAAATCAACATCATTCTACGCCTTTTACGGAAATTTGGTAATTTAATTGACAAGGTTGTTTTTCAACAGCGTGAAAAACTCAAAAAATCCTTCCTTTATGGATGGATTTTTGTTTATCTTGTACAACTAACGCATTGCTTTAGTTGAATAACAATTTTTAACAAACTCATTTAAGAAACGAAATATTAGTCACCCAATTATTTACTATTTTACTCTATCCCATCGTTCAAGCTTATGAATATTTCTAGTAAAAAGCGTTGCGATAAACTTAGGCATACCAAATTCCACGATTTTTTGTTTCACTCTAGCTTTCATTTCATCAACGGTAAGATTAGGTAAAGTGAATTCACCGTTCATGTAGCAATGACTACAATATTTTTCACTTTTCGTTCCATTTCTTTCTGTCCCACTGCCAAGCTCATCTTTTGCTAATGGCATTCCGCAGCTTTGACAATTCTTATATTTTTTCATTTTAACTTTTCCTTTCACGTATGCTAGCTTGTTCCTTTTTCAAAAGTCTCTACTCCTTTTGGAAAATTATACTTTGAATAGATTTAAAAATGAAAGAGGTAATATAATTTAAAATTTAGATTTCAAAATTCCCTTAATTGAGCAATAGCTTTATTCCAAAATATGGTCCAATTACTGAGAAAGCTAATACCGCTTATTCAACTAAATTGCCATTTGTTGAATAAAGAAACTATCGTATATTCATATTTTTGTATAAAATCATCCACACAAAGAGGCCTATAAAATTCCCCTTATTAATTCAAAAGAGGAAGCTTATAGGCCTTTTATATAAAAAATATTAAAAATTACAGTATGCAATTAATTAAAACCAAGAACGTCTTCTACTGCTTTTTATCATATTCCACATTTCTCTTTGGTGATCAGGATCTTGTGGGTTTACGTCACAATTCATTAGCCATTGAGCTGCGTTTTCGCGTTGTTCCGGAGTGATTGATACACTACAGCAATCCGATAGTCTATCAATCATATGGCATGCACCTTCTCGGCTTTTTAAATCATTTTTACGGTATGATCGAAGAATACTATAAATGCGTGGAAACTTGCGAGGATCACAAATTTTACCACAAAATTCTCTCATTAAGCTTGGGTCAAGATTTCCCATAAAGCCACTCCTTTATTGTTTAAACCATTAACTAAAATGACATGCACACAAATATTTTTTCAACAATGTATTATATGCCGTTAAAGAAAATAGGGACGAGGCGTTTAACTAGAAATCATAAATTAGTCACTTGTCTTATACTTTTTTAGATAATGACTTAATGTCAATAAGGGCCAAATATAACGGTAGCTATGGTAATTTATATAAAAATGACCTGGTAATCCTCCACCTGTCGGATAGGTCAATCGCTTATCATGGATATTTAACCAGTTTAAAATGTTTGATATTCCATCGTCAATTTCACTAGTAGGATAATCGTTGATTGAAATGAGCGTATCCACAACCCATGATGTATGAACAATTGTCGAATAAGAAAGAGGGATATACTTTCTTTCTATATCGCTTTTACAAGACTCACCCCAGCCACCATCTTCGTTTTTTATATTGAGTAACCAGTTATTAGCTTTTTGAATGCTAGGGTGATTTGAGGGGATACCGACCGATTTCATACCAGTAATAGCGGCCCATGTTCCATAAATATATGAAATCCCCCAACGACCGTACCATGAACCATCTTCGTGTTGATGATGGATTAACCAATTAACTCCATCATCAATTCTTGGATGAACTTTATTTAATTTTAATTTGGATCCTAGAAATTCGATTGTTCGACCGGTCAAATCTGCTGTAGATGGATCAACAGCAGTATCAACAAAATTTTGGATAGGAAAGATGAGTTTTAAGTACTTGCTACTGTTTTTTTCAAATGAGGCCCATCCGCCGTCCTTATTTTGCATATCCAATAACCATTTCACCCCAGCGTTCCAAGACTTTCGATAACCATCATCTATTAAAGAGAAATCAGTTGTTGCTCTTAAGACTGCTTGTGTATCATCTACATCCGGATTTTGAGTATTACTTTCCGTAAAACCCCATCCTCCTAAACAAATCCTATGATCTTTCTCGACTACCGTATGTTGGAGGGAGACTAAGTAGTTAGAAGCGGACTCAATCACTTTATCAGTTATTGGCACACCTGCTTCCTGCAATGCATAACTAGTAAGTGCTGTATCCCATATTGTCGAAGGGGAATTTTGGATATGAAGGGAATCTTCCAATTCAAATAGGAAAGATTTTATACCTAAAATAGCATTTTGAATGACGGGAGAAGTAGCTTGATAACCTAATGAAAGAAGTGCATAAATTCCAATAAAAGTAGCGCTGGCATAACTAGATAATGTTCCATCTCCTTCAATATTTTGAAGAATATATTGCTCGGCCTTCATAATAGCCATTTTGGATAAAGCTTTTGTGAAAGGTATTTTAAAATATGGGAATTTCCGCTTTTTGTTCATCGCTTTAAATTTATTGTTTGTAAATAAATGTTGTATAGTAGGTGTCCATTTATTTTTAATCGTAAA
The DNA here is from genome assembly GCF_900112535.1 of Bacillus sp. UNCCL81. Classification (NCBI taxonomy): domain Bacteria; kingdom Bacillati; phylum Bacillota; class Bacilli; order Caryophanales; family Bacillaceae; genus Bacillus; species Bacillus sp. UNCCL81. Next base: position 2,572 of record NZ_FOMF01000005.1, read on the forward strand.
TTTTTTATGTCCTAATATTAAAAGTGGAGCAAAGTGGAATCGAACATAAGAACTAAATTTAAAGAAGGACAAAGGAAAAAACTTTGGCAAATTTATCAAAAGGAGAGGGACTGGAAAAAATCTAGGCCATGGATACAATTCATGTAAGGCAAGCATAAATTTAGTGGAGACGTGTACACTCTCTAATCCCCCATTTTGACGAATGAACGTTTCTGCTTTCTTCATTTTTTCATCAGTAGTTTCTATATAACCCGAGAAAAGCAATGCAGTGTAAGCTTCTACAGTTACCGATAAATTTCCTGAGTCATCATCAAAAAGTTTCCACGCCCCACTGTCGTCTTGCTTTATTAATAAACGATTTACCAGCTTCTTAATTAGTTCTTCATCATGGCATTCAATCGTTCTTAAAATAATAATCATATAGGCATCTGTCATAGGACCGCTCTCGAAGCAATATCTCCATGATCCATCATCACTCTGATCCAATTTAATTTTATCTATTAGACTATCTATCTCAGCTCTAACTTTCTCCGATAAATCCATTTTTGATCTTCACCGCCAACTGATTGTGATACATATTTTTTCTCGTTAAAAATTATAAATTGGCAGCAGGGAATCTTACTCGACGTGGTTGCCAATTTTAGGAGTTAAGTATAAGTGCAACTACGCCTCTGACTTAACCAAAAAGGATCATCAGTCGACGAGTTTTCTTTTATATAGATATGTATATGGCCATCAATTGGGGCGGGCAACTATCTGTACAAATCTTTAGTTAAGAAGTAAAAACAGCTAATTAATTTTTAGTTACAGAGATTAAGTGAAAAAAATAAAAAGGAAGTATCTCAGAAAGCAAGAATACTAAAAAATACCCTCTATTTAAATTTCCAATATTTAGTAGTGTGGCTTTTTGCGTTTTACATCAGGAAGGATGGGGATAAAAAGTGGAAAGAGATTATTTAATTAAACCATTACTTGGCCAGCATTATCCTATGATTTCTCATGGAAAGGGTGTGTACCTATATGATCAAGATGGTAATAGGTACATTGATGGTTCATCCGGAGCAATTACTGTGGGAATTGGTCATGGGGTTGAAGAAATCATTGATGTTATGACTGAACAAGCAAAACAAGTTTCTTTTGTTTATCGTTCACAGTTTACGAGTGAACCTGCTGAGAAGCTAGCAAAGAAGCTGAGTGATATCACTCAAGGTGATTTAAATTGGACGTTCTTTGTTAATAGTGGTACTGAAGCAACAGAAACTGCTATGAAACTAGCGATACAGCATTACCAAGAAAAGGGAATGAAGGGGAAGAATAAAATCCTCTCACGTTGGATGAGTTACCATGGCATAACAATTGGAGCTTTATCTATGTCTGGTCACCCTTTAAGACGTCAAAGATTTGTACCAATTCTGGAGGATTACCCTTCAGTTTCACCACCATATTGCTATCGATGTCCTTTCAACTTAGAACATCCATCTTGTGATTTAGCGTGTGCATCTGAATTAGAAACAGCCATTGATCGAATTGGCCCTGAACATATTGCTGCATTTATTGCTGAACCAATTATCGGTGCTGCAGGCGGTGCGATTGTACCATCTAAAGGTTATTACCAAAGAATTAAAGCTATTTGTGAAAAGTACGATATTTTACTAATTGCAGACGAGGTTATGACTGGTCTTGGACGTACTGGGAAAATGTTTGCAATGGAGCATTGGGGTGTTCAGCCTGATATCGTTACGCTTGGAAAAGGATTAACATCTGGCTATACACCAATGGCTGCAATGATTGCTAGCGATCGAGTTATCGAACCAATTATGCAAGGTTCAAAACTTGTTATGAGTGGACATACTTTTAGTGCTAACCCACTATCAGCTGCTGTTTCATTAGCCGTAATTGAGTATGTTGAGAAACATAATTTAGTACAAGCCGCAGAAGAAAAAGGTAATTATCTGTTGAATAAGCTCCAAGGATTAAAAGAGAAATTTCCATTCATTGGAGATGTTAGAGGAAAAGGTTTGTTAATCGGCATTGAATTTATTCAAGGTATTAAATCAAGTTCCTTTATTCAAAAAGTAATGAGTAAGGGTTTACTGTTATACCCTTCTGTTGCTGGAAAAAACGGAAAAGAAGATTCAGCTTTCATGATTGCGCCACCTTTAACGATTACATATGGAGAAATGGATGAATTGCTTCAAATTCTTACAGATAGTTTAAAAGAATTAGAAATGGAACAATCCCATCTAACTTTTACAGCTAAGGGGGAAACAGTATGAATTTAGTTGAAAATACTTATAAAAAAATAGCAACTATAGAACAAATTCTTCAATTTTTTCATGATGACATGACACTTATGGTTGGAGGATTTGGAGGAGTCGGTTCACCACCAACTTTACTTCAAGCATTATTTGATAGTGGAGTTAAGGATCTTCACTTAATTAGCAATGATACTGGATTTCCGGATATTGGTATCGGAAGGATGGTAAGGAATGAAAGAATCAAATCAATTGTGACATCTCATATAGGATCGAATCCGTTTGCCGGAAAATTAATGACGGAAGGAAAGCTCAAAGTAGAATTTTCTCCGCAGGGTACTTTAGCAGAGCGTATCCGTGCTGGAGGAATGGGACTTGGAGGAGTTTTAGTAGATGTAGGTCTTGATAGTATGGCAGAAGACGGTAAAGAGAAAGTGTTTGTAAAAGGTAAACAATTTCTAGTTGAAGAAGCTCTTAAAGCAGAAGTTAGTATTATTTTTGCAAAGAAAGCTGATCCATTTGGAAACTTGGTTTTTGACAAGAGTGCAAGGAATATGAATCCTCATATGGCTATGGCAGGAGATATTACGATTGTAGAAGCGGAAGAAATCGTTCCACTTGGCTCGTTGAATCCTGAGGAAATCGTAACTCCAGGTGTGTTTGTTGATTACATAATTTCATCAGAAGGAGTGAACTGGAAATGGGCATGGGAATAGACTTTCGTCAAAAAATTGCGATGCGAGCTGCTAAGGAAATAAAAAACGGAATGATCGTAAATTTAGGAATTGGAATTCCATCCATTGTTCCCGATTACTTACCAGAAGATGTACATGTTATGTTCCATGCGGAAAATGGTGTTATGGGAATTGGACCGAGTCCCGAAAAAGGGAAAGAGGATGAAAATTTATGTAATGCAGGTGGTTTCCCAATCACTGTTTTAAAAGGTTCTAGCTATTTTGATAGTGCTACTGCTTTTGGCATTATACGAAGAGGTTTACTAGATTTAACGGTTCTAGGGGCATTACAAGTTAGTGAAAAAGGAGATTTAGCAAACTGGATTGTACCTGGAAAGCGTGTACCAGGAATAGGTGGTGCAATGGATTTAGCTCAAAAGGCTAAGAGAGTAATAGTCGTTATGAATCATACCGACAAAGCTGGGAATCCAAAAATTGTGAAAGAATGTAGTTTGCCATTAACTTCTAAGTCTTGTGTTGATTTAATCATAACGGAAATGGCTGTCATTGAAGTAGTCGATGATACTTTAGTGCTTAAAGAACTAATGAGTCCATATACTGTAGAGGATGTAATTGAAAAGACTGGTGCGAAACTAGAAATTAGTACGGATTTAAAAATGTTTATATAGAAAAGGGTGAAGAGGATGAGACATTACAAAAAAGTTATTCAAGATTATATAAGCAATCATAAAGATAAAACAGTTGATCTTCTTAAACAGCTAGTAATGGAAAATAGTGTGTCTGGTAATGAGAGTAAGGCACAAGCAATTGTCCTTGAAAAACTAAGAGAAATTGATTTGGATTTAGACGTATGGGAACCAGATCTAAAAGAAATGAAAGAGCATCCTTATTTTATTTCAACAAGAGACAGTTTTACTGGTAGTCCTAATATTGTCGCTACGCTTAAAGGAACGAGCGGAGGAAAGTCTATGATCCTAAATGGACATATAGATGTTGTTCCAGAAGGAAATATTCAGCAATGGACATACGCTCCTTACAGTGCAACAGTTGTAGATAACAAGCTTTATGGGCGTGGAGCAACTGATATGAAGGGCGGAAATGTTGCGCTAATTTTAGCAATAGAAGCAATAAAACGAAGTGGTATTACACTAAAAGGAAATGTTTATTTTCAAAGTGTAATCGAGGAAGAGAGTGGTGGTGCTGGTACACTTGCTACTATATTGCGAGGATACTCAGCTGATGGTGTTATTATACCTGAACCAACAAATATGAAATTTTTCATTAAGCAGCAAGGATCAATGTGGTTCCGTCTCAAAGTAAAAGGTAAGGTAGCACATGGAGGTACTCGTTACGAAGGTGTAAGCGCTATTGAAAAAAGTGTACTTATTATTCAACAAATCCAAAAACTTGAGCAATTACGAAATGAACGAATAGCTGATCCGTTATATGATGGAGTACCGATTCCAATTCCAATTAATATTGGAACAATTCACGGTGGAACATGGCCATCTTCTGTATCTGATTTAGTGACTTTAGAAGGAAGATTCGGAGTAGCGCCAAATGAAAGATTAGAAGATGCGAAAATAGAATTTGAGAATTGGATAGATAATATTAAAAATCTTGATGATTGGTTCGTAGAAAATCCTGTAGAAGTAGAGTGGTTTGGAGCAAGATGGGTTCCTGGTACTGTTGAAGCTGATAGTGAGTTAGTGCAAACTTTACAACGAAACTATCTTGAAACAATGAAACAAAACCCAGTAGTTGAAGCTGCACCATGGGGAACTGATGGAGGATTATTTACACAAATTTTAAATATTCCCATGATTGTTTTTGGACCAGGAGAGACAAAAGTAGCTCACTACCCAGATGAATTTATTGATTTAGATCAAATGTTTTTAGCTGCAGAAATCATTGCCTGTACATTAATTGACTGGTGTGGAGTTGAGGGCCAACAACATGAAGGTGAGGGAGCATATGAAAACGAAAAAGTATTATGAAACAATTAAAGTTCAACAGGAAAACTATTATTTCGAAGGTGCTTTAGATTATTTTAATGAGCGAATTCGAGTTGATTTTTACTTAGGGAATGTATCACTACTAATTGAGAGAATAGAAAAATTAGCAAAAGAAAACAAATTTACTAAGCTAATTATTAAAGCAAGAAGTGAACATTTATATTCCTTCTTACAATCAGGATATATGATTGAATCTGCACTGAAAGGCTATTTTCAAGGTAGTGATGGCTTTTTCGTTACGAAATATGCTAGCCAGGATAGAAGAAATAGTCTTTATTGGGACGCTGGAGATGACATTTTAGATGCTGTTTTAAAGAGTGATCGATCAAAAGAAAAGGTAATTCCGAACGATTATGTTTTACGAAGAGCTGAAAAAAATGACTCAACTAAACTTGCTAAATTATATGGTCAAGTTTTTAAGGTATATCCTACACCTTTAAATGAATCCGCCTATGTTGAAAAGACGATGGATGAAGGGACTATTTATTGGGTTTATGAGAAAGATGGAAATATTGTAAGCGCAGCATCTGCTGAAGTGGACTTCAGTCAAAGAAATGCCGAGCTAACAAATTGTGCAACACTTGAAGAACATCGTAAGCATGGATTGATGAAGGAGCTAATGAAGAAGTTGGAACAGGATTTAGTAAGCCAATCAGTTTATTGCTCTTATACGATCGCGCGAGCATTATCATATGGAATGAATGCAGCCTTTCATCAATTAGGGTATAAGTACACTGGAAGAATGACAAACAACTGCTATATCTTTGATAAATTAGAAGATATGAACGTATGGGTGAAAGATCTTTCAAAAATAGTCTTTTAATGTCAAACTGCCGAAAATTGAGCGTCAAATCGCCAAGTTTTCGGCAGTGAAAGGATGGTTATGAAATGAACGCAACAATTCCAACTAATGAAATGATTAGTGCCATATTAAATAGTATCGATGAATCAATTCACGCAGTCGACAAAAATGGAATGACTATATTTTATAATCAAGTTGCGGCTGACCATGACGGTGTTTCAGTTGAGGAGGTTCTGGGAAAGCATGTACTAGAAGCTTTCCCTTCTTTAACGAAAGAAACAAGTACCTTATTGAAAGTACTAGAAACAAAACAAGCGATTATTCAACAGCCTCAACGCTATGAAAATATTAAAGGCCAATTTATTGATACTGTTAACACGACAATTCCGATCATTTTGGATGATCAATTGATCGGTGCGGTTGAAATTGCAAAGGATTATTCTACAATTAAATCGCTTGGTGAGAAGGTATTAGACTTACAAGCGAGGATTAAAACGCAAGTAAAAAAAGGAAAAGCTAAACAAGTTCACTCATATACGATCACAGATATATTAACAAATGACCCTGCTTTAATGGCCGTAAAAAATCAAGTTGAAAAGGTAGCAAATGCAGACTCTGCAGTACTGGTAGTTGGTGAAACTGGAACTGGAAAAGAACTTTTTGTCCAGTCAATTCACCATAGTTCAAATAGAAGTGAAAGCCCTTTTATTGCTCAAAACTGTGCTGCTTTACCAGAATCATTACTGGAAAGTATACTATTTGGTACGACAAAAGGTAGTTATACGGGAGCGATTGATCGAGCAGGTTTATTTGAACTTGCCGATGGTGGAAGCTTGTTTTTAGATGAACTAAATTCGATGCCATTAGAGCTTCAAGCCAAGCTACTAAGAGTACTAGAGGATGGAGTTGTTCGCCGAATAGGTGATCAAAAGACTCGTAAAGTTAATGTAAGAGTAATCGCTGCAATTAATGAATCACCTTTAGATTGCGTTCAAAACGGTATTATGCGACCGGATTTGTATTATCGTTTGAATGTGTTTTCTTTGTTCATACCTCCGTTAAGAGAAAGGAATTATGATATCGAGCTGCTCACGTCTCATTTTGTTGAGCAATTCAATGAACGTTTTTCAAAGAATATCCGAAATGTAGAACATACTGTATTTGAGTTATTCCATCAGTATAATTGGCCTGGTAATGTTCGGGAACTAAAGCATACGATTGAGCATGCTATGATTATGGTAGAAGGGCATACTCTTACAGTCAAACATCTACCGATTCAACTACAACAAATTAAGAAAAGTACTGAAACAAAAGGAGTTCAGCCTTTACGTTCGGCAATGCAGGAAATGGAAATTTCACTCATTAAACAAGCTTTACTACAAACGAATTCTAATATTCAACAAGCTTCAGCACTACTTGAAATACCTAGGCAAACTCTTCAATATAAGATTCAAAAGTTAAATATCTTAGTATAAACAACAATTTAATCTTCTAAAAAATTTAGTTTTAGCACTTCATTCAATAGCCAAGCCGCCTAATTTTAGGCGGTTTTGTTATTTTTAATTCCTCTTAGGAAGATACCAACTTAAAATTTTAGCTTTAAAAAATAAAAAAACAGGCTAAATAGTTTGAATTTTCTATATTTGTGGCGTTTTTATTAAATAATTGTAAATTTTTGGCACGGCTCTTGCTATATATTAAAACAAACAGTTTGAAAGGGGATGTAAGTATGGTAAATGCAGTCTATGCTCCAAAAAGACATTGGAAAGAAGTTGAATTATGGAAAGATGTAACAGATGAACAATGGAATGATTGGGTTTGGCAACTTACAAACACCATCAAATCATTGGATGAGTTAAAGCAAGTAATTAATCTCACGCCAGACGAAGAAGATGGGGTACGAATTGCGACAAAAACAATTCCACTAAACATTACCCCATATTATGCATCGTTAATGAATCCGGATGACCCACGTTGTCCAGTTCGTATGCAATCAGTACCAATCTCTGCGGAGATTCATAAAACTAAGTATGATTTAGAGGACCCACTTCATGAGGATGAAGATTCTCCTGTACCAGGTTTAACACATCGTTATCCAGATCGTGTACTATTCTTAGTAACAAATCAATGCTCAATGTACTGTCGTTACTGTACTAGACGTCGTTTCTCAGGACAAATTGGAATGGGAGTGCCAAAGAAACAGCTTGATGCTGCTATTAATTACATTAGCAAAAATCCTCAAGTACGAGATGTACTTATTTCAGGTGGAGACGGTCTTTTAATTAACGATAATATTTTAGAGTATATTTTAAAAAATTTACGTGATATTCCACATGTGGAAATTATCCGTATTGGTACAAGGGCACCTGTAGTATTCCCGCAACGTATTACTGAAAATCTTTGTAATATCTTAAAAAAATATCATCCGGTTTGGTTAAATACTCACTTTAATACTTCAATTGAAATTACAGAGGAATCGAAACGAGCTTGCGAAATGCTTGCAAATGCTGGTGTACCATTAGGGAACCAAGCCGTAATCTTAGCTGGAATTAACGACAGTGTACCAATTATGAAAAAGCTAATGCATGATTTAGTTAAAATTCGTGTTCGTCCATATTATATTTATCAATGTGATTTATCAGAAGGAATTGGTCACTTCCGTGCGCCTGTTTCAAAAGGTTTAGAAATTATGGAAGGATTACGCGGCCATACTTCTGGATATGCAGTACCAACATTTGTAGTAGACGCACCGGGTGGTGGAGGAAAAATTTCTCTTCAACCAAATTACTTAATTTCGCAAAGTGCTGATAAAGTTGTACTTCGTAATTTTGAAGGTGTAATTACTACTTATCCGGAACCACAAAATTACGTACCAGGAAGAGCAGAAGCATACTTTAAAGAAATTTATCCTAATATGGATGAAAAACGTTCCAATGCAGGAATCGCTGGATTAATGAATGAAACAAAATTCAATCTTGTACCAGAAGGTTTACAACGTATGGAAGTTCGTAAAACATATGCAACAAATCCAGAGCATGCTTCTTTAAAAGATAAGCGCGATAAACGCGACGAATTAAAAGAAAAGAAATTCCAAGCACAGCTTACAAAAATCCAAGTTAGTGAAAAGCTAGTAGGAAGTGCACAAGGAGACACTGAATGATGAAATGTCAGTGGTGCGAATCAGCTAACATAGTTGAATCAACAAATACAGTCTACTGGGAACTTCCTGATGGTACGAAGGCAATTGAGATTAAAGAAACACCATGTATCATTTGCTTAGATTGTAAAATAACATATCAAACAGATGATACTGTTAGTGCAATTGAGGAGCAATTATATTTAATTGACACGAAGCTGCTTGGTAAATCGACTTCATATAATGGGTTGATCGAGCAACAAAGATTATTAAAGAGGAATTATTTCGACTTTTCCAAATAAGAAATGAGAAGCGACCATTCGCTTCTCATTTTCTCTAATGTTCAAACTTTTCCTAAACCCGCCAAAGGACGTTTAAAAAAAGCAGAAAATTATCGAATCCAAAAAACGACTGAAAAGGAGTATTTTAATGAAAAATACGGTAAACACAATAACAGTCATTGATTCTGAGAGTCATATTCCTTCCATGCCTCAAGAGTTGAAGCGTGGATTAAAACCTCGCCATATTACAATGATTTCACTAGGAGGAACAATTGGAACAGGTCTATTTTTGGCAAGTGGAGGAGCAATCCATAATGCAGGGCCAGGTGGTGTTCTAGCAGCTTACATAGCTATTGGAATAATGGTGTACTTTTTAATGACAAGCCTTGCTGAGATGGCTACATATATGCCAGTTGCAGGATCTTTTAGTACATACGCAACAAAATTCGTTGACCCTGCACTTGGTTTTGCACTTGGCTGGAATTACTGGTATAACTGGGCAATTACGATAGCAGCTGAATTAGCCGCAGTTACAATGGTTATGAAATTCTGGTTGCCACATACATCCTCACTCTTATGGAGTTCATTATTTTTAGCTATTATCTTTCTGTTAAACTATCTGTCTGTTAAAGGGTTTGGGGAATCTGAATACTGGTTTTCTATTATAAAAGTTGTTACAGTAATCATTTTTTTAATTTCGGGATTTTTAATGATTTTTGGAATTATTGGTGGAGATGCAGTAGGGTTTAAAAACTTTACAGTTGGTGATGCTCCGTTTCATGGAGGATTCATGGCGACACTTGGCATTTTTATGGCAGCTGGATTTTCTTTCCAAGGTACTGAGTTATTAGGGGTAGCTGCTGGGGAGAGTGAGGAACCAGAGCGAAATATTCCTCGTGCGGCTCGCCAAATCTTTTGGCGTATTTTATTATTTTACGTATTATCCATATTTGTAATAGGTCTGTTAATACCATATACAAATCATAATCTAGCAAGTGGAGATGTAGCTGTTAGTCCATTTACGCTAGTTTTTGATAAAGCTGGCATTGCATTTGCAGCGTCTGTAATGAATGCAGTAATCTTAACGGCAGTTTTATCAGCTGGAAACTCTGGAATGTATGCTTCAGCTCGAATGCTGTGGGATATGGCTCGCCAAGGGAAAGCTCCAAAAGCATTAGGTAGGTTAAATAAAAGGGGTGTACCTGTTAATGCATTAATCATTACAGCGGCAGTCGGTACATTAGCATTTTTAGCTTCTCTATTTGGCGACGGAGTTGTTTACGTTTGGTTACTTAATGCTTCAGGTATGTCTGGTTTTATTGCTTGGCTTGGAATAGCAATTTGTCATTACCGATTCCGTAAAGCATACGTAGCACAAGGAAAGGATTTAAATGACCTACCGTATAAAGCGAAATGGTTCCCGTTCGGACCAATATTTGCTTTTGTACTATGTGGGGTCGTTATTCTTGGACAAAACTATTCAGCATTTATGGGCAAAGCAATTGACTGGAACGGTGTACTTGTTTCATATATAGGGCTGCCATTATTCCTTATTTTATGGATTGGATATAAACTAATAAAAAGAACAAAAATTGTTCAGCTTAATGAGTGTGATTTGGAGAATGAAGCGTGAATGACATATTTTAATTGATAAAAAGATCTAACTTTTAATTGAATCGTAATTGTTTGGAGATGTAATTCGTATGAGAATTAGCATCTCTTTTTTTATCTGAAAATTCATTATATTTTATAATTTAAATTGCTGATATAGATTTTTTAGCAGACACCAGAGAGTACTCAGTCGTTCATCCAACTGAATGGAATAAACTAGCAGAGCAAAATAGTAAAAAGTACACTGGTCTTTATGTATGTATAGCAATCCTATACTCTTACAGAATCAAAAAATAAAAATATCTTGTTAATAAATATGATATTTTTTATAATTATCTGTATCTTATAAGTAAAAGGATTGTTACTGCAATGCAGGCAAAACCTAGATGATTAATGTCTTAATGTTAGACATTGGTTATTTAGGTTTTTTTTACCTATAGATGTAGTAAAATTGACCTGTAAAAAAAGAAGCTTTAGTATAGAAAGAATAAATGGTATCGCAAATAATCCTTCGCAAGAGAGGTGAAATAGATGATCATCCATAAAGTGATTAATAACAATGTAGTAAGCGTTTTGAATGAGCAAAATAAAGAAATGGTTGTTATGGGGAGAGGGCTAGCCTTTAAGAAAAAACCAGGTGATCCTGTTGATGAGCAACTGATTGAAAAGGTTTTCAAGTTGGATAACAAGGATTTATCGGAGCATTTTAAGAAGCTGCTTGAAGAAATTCCTTTACAATATATGGAACTGTCAGATGAAATTATCCGCTTTGCAAAAGAGACATTGGGAAAAAAATTAAGTGAAAGTATTTATGTGTCTCTGACAGATCATATTCATTTTGCCTTATATAGACAGAAAAATGGACTCGAAATCAAGAACCCGTTACTTTGGGAAGTAAAACGACTGTATAAGGAAGAATTTTCGGTTGGTAAACATGCTTTAAATATTATTGAGCAAAAAACAGGGATCCGTTTACCTGAGGATGAAGCAGGTTTTATTGCTTTGCATGTAGTAAACGCGGAATTGAATGAGGAAATGACGAATATTGTAAATATTACAAAGTTCATTCAAGAAATATTAACTATTGTAAAATATCATTTTAAAATTGAGTTTGATGAGGAATCTTTAAACTATTATCGATTTGTCACACATCTTAAATTTTTTGCTCAAAGGATTTTTAGTAAGACATATTTAAATAATGAGGAAGATTTTCTGTTCAATACAATAAAAGAGAAATATAAAGATGCCTCAATATGTACAGAAAAAATCAAAGATTTTGTTCTAAAAAAATATGAATATGAATTAAGTACAGAAGAAAAACTTTATCTAACAATTCATATTGCTCGCGTTGTTAATAGAAATTAATTTTTTGATGAAAGCGTTGACAATGTTAATTTACAGTGATAATATCAAGTTATCAATTAAATACATCCGATTTTATAGGATTGTTACTGGTCGTGCAGGCAAAACCTAAATTGTCGTCTCTTATGTTTTTTAAGAGGTGTGCAGTTTAGGTTTTTTGTTTTCTTGGGACACTTTTGATCCGGACGAAGGAAGTCAAGATAGGCCAGTTTACATATCGCTGTATTTAATTAAAATTAAATAACAAAATTCAGGATTGTTACTGGTCATGCAGGCAAAACCTAAATTACAAGAGTGTATGATGATTTTTCATGCTTCTGTAGTTTAGGTTTTTTTTTTTTTTACTAAAATAATAACTAGGAAGATATTTTAATTATTTTTGGAATTTTCCATAATTTAAGGAGGGGTATTTATGGATTATAAACGAACTGCTAGTGAGATTATTGATTTAGTCGGTGGGGAAAAAAATATAACCAATTTAATTCATTGTATTACTAGGCTTCGATTTAATTTGAACGATGATAGCATAGCAGATAAAAACAAAGCTAAAATCGAAGCAATTGATGGTGTTATGGGAGTAAACAGAAGTGGTACTCAATTTCAAGTAATCATTGGAAACGATGTTGTAAAAGTATTTGATGAAATAAATAAAATTGCCAATATTAATTCTAGTAATTCAGATGGTAATAAAAAAGCTAAAGGTAAAGGGATAGGAAGTATTTTTGATGTAATATCTGGAACATTTGCACCAATATTACCTGCAATCACTGGAGCGGGTATGATCAAAGCAATTCTTGCAATTCTTTTGACATTCCACTGGATTTCAGACAAAAGTCAAGCATATATCATTATGAATGCGATTGGCGACGGTGCATTCTATTTCATACCGTTCTTAGTTGCTTTTAGTGCAGCGAAAAAATTCGGTTCCAATCAATTTGTTGCAGTTTCAATCGCTGGTGCGATTATGCATCCGTCCATTACAGCTTTATTAAGTAGTGGCAAACCAGTTCATTTTATCGGACTTCCTGTAACGGCTGTAACATATGCTTCGTCCGTTATTCCAATCTTATTGGCAATTTGGATTGCATCTTATGTAGAAAAATGGACTGATCGTGTAACTCCGAGCATGGTTAAACTAATAATTGTACCGACTATTACTCTATTGGTAATGGTTCCGATCACATTAATCGCGGTTGGTCCATTAGGTGTATTCATTGGTACAGGTCTTTCTAAAGGTGTTACTTTCCTATATGCTCATACAGGTATTTTTGCAGGGCTTCTGCTTGGAGGTACATTCTCTTTAATCGTTATGACTGGTATGCACTACGCGTTTCTTCCAATTGTAGTTGGAAACTTAAGCACAAAAGGATACGATACAATCCTTCCAGCAATGTTCATGGCTAATATGGGGCAAGCTGGAGCGGCTTTTGCAGTATTCTTAAAATCAAAAAATAAATCATTTAAATCATTAGCACTTTCAGTTAGTATGACAGCTTTAATGGGTGTAACAGAACCAGCGATGTATGGTGTAAATATGAGACTTAAAAAGCCATTCATTGGGGCTTTAGTAGGTGGAGCAATCGGTGGAGCTTACTATGCATTGATGGCCGTAAAACTATACGTTATTCCAAGTAACGCTGGTCTACCAGGAATTCCTTTCTTTATTGGTGAAACATTTGTTTATGCGTTGATCGGTTTACCGATTGCGTTTATCGCAGGTACAGTTGCTGCATACTTTATTGGCTTCGAGGATGTAGAAGTAAAAGAAGACAAAAAGGAAGAAAAAATAGTAAATGAAGTAAAAAACGTTGATCAAAACCGTATTCAAGAAGTAGTAAGTCCTATAAAAGGAAAAGTTGTACCTTTAACTGACGTTAAGGATGCTACATTCTCAAGTGAAGCTTTAGGTAAAGGTATTGCCATCGAACCTCAAGAGGGAAAAGTTGTTTCTCCTGTAGATGGTGTTGTTACAACTTTATTTAGAACGAAGCACGCGATTGGCATTACATCAGAAAATGGAATTGAAATTCTAATTCACGTTGGAATGGACACAGTTAAATTAGATGGTGAATTTTTCACAGCACACATTAGCCAAGGTGACGTTGTGAAAGCTGGGGACTTACTAGTTGAATTTGATTTAGTAAAAATTAAAGAAGCAGGCTACGAGGTTACAACTCCTATCGTTATTACAAATAGTACTAATTATCTAGAAATTAATGCAGTAAATAAAGAAAACGTTAAAGAAAATGAAACACTTTTAACGATTTGTGGTTAATTTAGAAAACGATTCTGACTGCCGTCTTTAAAGTCAGCAGTCAGAATATTTTAATAAAAATTGTGGAGGGGAACATTATGACAAAAAACTATTCATTTCCTAAAGGATTTTTATGGGGCGGAGCAACTGCTGCCAATCAATTAGAAGGTGCTTACCAAGAAGGTGGAAAAGGGTTAAATTTAGCAGATGTTATGCCTGGAGGAAAAGTAAGATTAAAAGTTATTCAAGAACCGGGATTTGATTTTAGAATAAATAAAGAAAAATATGTCTATCCGAATCATGATGGAATTGACTTCTATCACCGTTATAAAGAAGATATTGCACTTTTTGCAGAAATGGGATTTAAAACATATCGTATGAGTATTGCATGGAGTCGTATCTTTCCAAAAGGCGATGAATTAGAGCCAAACGAAGCAGGTTTAGCTTTCTATGATCGTGTGTTTGATGAACTAAAAAAATATAATATTGAACCAGTTGTAACAATTTCTCACTACGAAATTCCATTACACTTAATTACAGAATATGGTGGCTGGCGTAACCGTAAAGTAATCGAATTCTTTAATCGATATGCAACAACATTATTCGAATACTATAAAAACAAAGTAAAATACTGGTTAACTTTTAACGAAATTAATGGTGCAACGCATTTACCACTATTAGGTCTTGGATTTTCTCCTGAAAGTAAAGAAACACAATTGCAGGATAGCTTCCAAGGACTTCATCACCAATTTGTAGCAAGTGCATTAGCTGTAAAGGCAGGTCATGAGATCATTCCGGGTAGCCAAATTGGTTGTATGCTTGTATATGTCCCGACTTACAATTACGACTCAAACCCTGAAAATGTAATGTATGCTCTACAAGAGTCTCGCCTTTGGAATAACTACTGTGGAGATGTTCAAGTTAGAGGTGCATATCCAGCATTTGCAAAACGCTTCTGGAAAGAAAATGATATCAACTTAGCTATTCAAGACGGTGACTTAGAAATTATTAAAGAAGGAACAGTTGATTTCATATCGTTAAGCTACTATATGTCTCGCACTGAGAAAAAACATAAAACGAACGAAGAAAGTAGCCAAGGTAATTTAGTTGGTGGTGTTAAAAATCCATTTTTAAAAGAAAGTGATTGGGGATGGGAAATCGATCCAACTGGTCTTCGCATTGGATTAAATCAATTATATGACCACTACCAAAAACCATTATTCATCGTAGAAAATGGTCTTGGAGCATATGATCAAATTGAAGAAGATGGTTCGATTAACGATGATTACCGTATTGATTACCTACGTAGTCATATTGAGGCTATTGGTGAGGCAATCGAGGATGGAGTTGAACTAATGGGTTACACTCCATGGGGATGCATTGACTTAGTAAGTGCGTCTACAGGTGAAATGACTAAACGTTACGGCTTTATTTACGTAGATAAACAAGATGATGGAAGCGGAACTTTAGAGCGCAAAAAGAAAAAATCATTTTATTGGTACCAAAATGTTATTCAAACTAATGGGGAACAACTTGATTAATTATGAAAGAAAAATAGAAGAAACGTACATATTTTGAAATAAATATGTACGTTTTTTCTATTAATCTATTATTTTATAACTTCATACTTTACACATCCAAATCCTTCTCTAAATTAATACCAATTTTCCCTTCCTGTATTCTAGATCTGAATAGAGCCCAGTAAATAACAATCCCAGCAAGAAATAAATAAAGGATTACTTTAGTTGTTGGTAGGAAATCTTTTGGGAGTGTTAAAATACCAACTTCAAATACTAGCCAAATAATCGCAAGAATCGTAACAGGTAGTCGCCATTTTCCTAGCTTAAAACCATCTGTATCCGGTAAAGTTTTAATTTTAGTAGCGTATGCGATTACAGTAATTAAGTAAATTATGGCCGGAAGTGCCGCAGAAGTACCTATTAATAATGATAGTTTCCCAAAATAGAAAACAGCAATAATGCCTAATACAGAAACTAAAATTATCGCATTGTACGGTACATTATGTTTTTTATCTACCTTTTTAAACACATTTGAAGCAAAAAACACATTGTCTCTTGAAAGGGCATAAATAAGTCGAGATGCAGAAGCCATAATGATTAATCCACAAGCAAAAATTGAAACAATCACTAATGCAAGGAAGAAGTCAGCAACTGCAGTGCCCAAACGTGATTGTAAAATATCAGAAATAGGGGAAGCAGAAGCCATGATACTATTAATATCTTTAATCCCCGAAGTAACAATGATTAAGAAAACAAATCCAATTACACCTGCAAGTAACATTGAGTAAACGATGGCTTTAGGTACGGTTTTATTAGCATCAACTGTTTCTTCTGCTAGATTTGCCGCAGCTTCAAAGCCTACTAAAGTATAAGAGCCCATTACAACTGATAGTACAAATGCTGTTAAATAGCTTCCATTTGAGCCAACTTTGTGAGCAGTGTAAGTTAATAATGAAAAATCTGCTCCTTTGAAAAATAAGACAAAACTTAAAATAATAATAATGCCAATAAATCCAATTACCTCTGTATAAACAGCTGAATTATTAATAATTGTAGCAATCCTTACTCCGTAAATATTTAATAATGCTTGTATAACGATTGTAATTAATACGACTGTTGTAAGAACTGTAGTAGTACTCTTAATACCAATTAAATCAAGAAAAATCGGTGCTACACCATAATCAACAGTAGGTACAACAATAATTAAGTAACATAAAGCTGCCCAACCTGTAAACCAACCAAATCCCCGATTCGTTAAACGGCTAACCCATTGGTATACATAGCCACTTAAAGGAATTTTGCTTGATAGATCTGCAAATATTAAGGCTACAAGTAAATGTCCCACCATAACAAATGGCCAAGTCCAAATACCAGCAGGTCCGGCTGCTCCTAAAGCAAGACTATAAGAGCTAAAAATACCAGTTGTTATTGAGATAAATGAGAATGCAACTGCAAATGAACTAAAAAATTTTAATGAACGCTGTAATTCCTGTTTGTAGTTAAACGATTGTAAAGCATCTGAATCAATACCTTGTTTACTCATAAATCATCTCCTCCAAATTCGATTTTATTTACAGAATTTTCTTATAATTAAACCCATAGTTAGTCCGATTAGATTAACTAAAAGTTTTATTATCGATCGGGTAAAAAATCTAAATATTTTCTTGTACCTAAAATTGGGCAGAGTGATAGTTTACCGTTAATAATGCAACTTCCGTGCCAGTCTAATAGATGTGAGTAATTTTAGAGATTCATATAAAAAGAGAAGAAAATCTTATGAGTTCTTGAATAATGTATGCAGTACTGAATAACAACTAGACCAATCATAAAAGTAGATATAAGTAAAAGGAATTTCGTTTTTTCTATTAATACTTATTAATTTCAAAGCAATAGTAGCTGTTCTTTATAACGTTTACAAAAAAATAATAATTTGGCATAAAACTTGCAGTTCTAGAAAAAGACTTATTTAAATATTCAAAAAAAGGAGGTTTCTGTCGGAAAAGTAAGAATTATAAGGAAGTAGTAATAATGGTGTAAGCGCTTAATCTAAAAAACGAAGGGGATATGATAGGTGGAAAATAAAACACAATTAAAAAGATCCTTAAAGTTATGGCAAGTAGTTATGATGGGGTTAGCCTATATGACCCCTATGGTTGTTTTCGACACATTTGGAATTGTCTCTGATGTAACTAATGGTCACGTACCAAGTGCATATATAGTAGCTCTAATAGGAATGTTATTTACAGCTGTTAGCTACGGCAAGTTAGTAAGAGTATTTCCTGAAGCTGGGTCTGCATATACGTACACCCAGAAGGCAATTAGTGGTCACTTAGGCTTCCTTGTTGGATGGTCATCTTTACTAGATTACTTGTTCCTTCCTATGGTAAATGCTTTATTAACTAAAATTTACTTAAACGCACTTTTTCCAAATGTTCCAACTTGGATATGGGTAGTTGGGTTTGTAGGGCTAGTTACTTTCTTAAACTTAAGAAGTATCAATATGCTGGCGAATTTTAATACTCTTTTCGTATTAGTTCAACTTGTGATTATGGTAGTCTTTATCATTCTAGTTATTCAAGGATTACATCACGGAGAAGGATACGGCGGATTCAGTATTAAACCACTTTTTAATGCCGGAATGCATTTTGGTACATTAGTAACTGGTGCAACAATCCTTTGCTTCTCATTTTTAGGATTTGATGCAGTTTCTACTTTATCAGAAGAAGCAATAAACCCTGCAAAAACAATTCCTAAAGCAATTCTTTATACAGCTCTTTGGGGAGGCGTAATCTTCACAGTTACATCATTTTTCATTCAATTATACTATCCGGACATATCTAGATTTAAACATCCAGATGCTGCATCACCAGAGATTGCACTCTATGTAGGTGGTAAATTATTTCAATCAATTTTCTTATGCATTACTTTTATTAACACACTTGCTTCTGCATTGGCTTCACATGCGAGTGTCTCACGTTTGTTATTTGTAATGGGGCGTGACAAAGTTTTCCCAGATAAATGGTTCGGATTTGTTCATCCGAAATGGAAAACACCAGCGTTTAACGTAATTTTTGTCGGTGTGATTTCATTATCAGCAATCTTTTTCAACTTAGTAACAGCCACTTCATTAATTAACTTTGGAGCATTAATGGCATTTACTTTTGTAAATTTATCAGTCATTAACCATTTTTACATTAGAGGAAAACATAGATCATTCAAAGGCTTCTTTTCTTACTTGCTTTTGCCTTTAATTGGAGCCGGTTCTGTAGCAATACTATGGTTTAATATTGAAAAAAGCTCGCTAATAATGGGAACAATTTGGTTCGTCGTTGGATTATTGTATTTAATTTACTTAACTAAGGCATTCCAAATTGCACCTCCTAAATATGAAGAAGAGGCTGCTGTATAGTAGACTCACAATGAAGAAAAGTCACAAGGAAATTTACTCCTTGTGACTTTTTTGTCTACTCTGGAATATTTTGTTCGTATTTCCCTTTTCTTTGATCATGCATTTTAAGTAATTCAATTTTGAATAATGATTAATGCAAAATTGAATAATTCATGCATTCAATCATATTTTCACTAAATGATTGAATAGGTCATTGAAGGAAAAACACTAAAAAGTTTCGTTCAAAAAAATATACGAAGGTCTTGTAATTGCCTCTCTAATAAGCTTTTGTCTATTTTATCACTTCACAAAATAATGATTTGAATTCAAGTTGGCACAGGAATTGCTATTAAATTTTTAAAATAACTAATGAGGTGTGTAAAATGAGCTCAAATTTAGCTAAAGTAGAACAAAATGAAAAGAGTAGTGAACAGTTAGAAATAGATGATTCCCTTCAGGAGTTTAGAGAAACATTAAATGAAGCAATCGGAATAATGAACTATCCGAGTCAAGTATTTGAATTCCTTAAAACACCAATGCGATTTTTAGAATTTAGTATTCCCGTTCAAATGGATAATGGTGAGACAAAGGTATTTCAAGGATATCGAGCTCAACATAACGATGCATTAGGACCTACAAAAGGGGGAATCAGATTTCATCCTGATGTAACGCCAGAGGAAGTAAAAGCATTAGCTGGATGGATGAGCTTAAAGTGTAGTATTACTGATTTACCTTATGGGGGAGCAAAAGGTGGAGTTGTTTGTGACCCAAGACTATTAAGTATGAATGAGTTAGAAAAATTAAGTAGAGGTTATGTAAGAGCTGTAAGCCAAATTGTGGGACCTACTAAAGATATTCCTGCACCTGATATGTATACAAACGCACAAGTAATGGCTTGGATGCTAGATGAATATGACCATATTAGAGAGTTTGATTCACCAAGCTTTATTACTGGTAAACCTCTAACTTTAGGAGGTTCAGTAGGTCGTGAAACGGCAACTTCAAAAGGAGTATTTTATGCTCTCGAGTTAATTAGTGAAATACAGAAAATCGAGATTAAAAATATGAAGGTCATTATTCAAGGATTTGGAAATGTTGGTAGTTACCTAGCACAATACTTGCATGAAGCTGGAGCAAAAGTTGTTGGGGTTTCAGATGTACTCGGAGCAGTCTATGATCCAAAAGGCTTAGACATTCCATATCTATTAGACAATCGCGATTCATTTGGAGTTGTTTCTAACCTATTTAAAAATGCGATATCGAATCAAGAGTTATTAGAAAAAGAATGTGATGTTTTAATTCCAGCAGCAATAAGTGGAGTTATTAACAACCGTAATGCGGATAAATTGAAATGTAAGATTGTTGTTGAAGCAGCGAATGGACCGACTACTAAAGAAGCCCTAGAAATTCTTGATCAAAAAGAGATTTTAGTCGTTCCCGATATTTTAGCTAACTCAGGTGGAGTTGTTGTTTCATATTTTGAATGGTGTCAAAATATGCAAGGTTATTATTGGACTGAGAGTACTGTAGATGAGAGATTAAAAGAAAAAATGACAGATAGCTTTTTAAAAGTTTATAAAACATCACAAAAATATAATGTAAACATGAAAATAGCAGCTTATATCGAAGGAATTCGTAAAATCGCTGAAGCTTGTCGCTTGAGAGGTTGGGTAAAATACTAAAACAAAAGGAGAGATCTAGAATGATTGATATTATTTCTGAATCAACGGAAAAACAGCTTGTACACCATTATTGTTTATTAACGCAGAACAATCGATATGATTTATCAATTGCCTTTTCAAACCACTTTTATGGAAAATCAATGGTTACATCAATTCAATCTAGTAAAATGGCATTATTATGTTTAGAAGATATTCATTCTGAACATTATTGGGCTCCTAAATTAGGTATAGCTGAAGAGGATATTTCTGAAATCCAAAATTTCTTTAGCATGGTTTTACCATCAAAACACATCTGTGAGCTATAATATCAGGAATTATTTTTAAAGTAGGATCGCTGATTGGCAAGCTTAAAGACGAAGACGTGGGTGAAGTTGCAAATAATCTAAATTACTAAAATTTGTAACTAAGTCGAGACACTTTCTTCGCTACAAATATTACATTCTTAATGTGCAAAAAAAGGAGTGAGCTTTATGTATTATGGAGTCATTGTCAGTGACTACCATGGAACAGTTGAAGAGACTGCTATTCAGAAAGATTCAAGAATTTATGAATGGGAGCCTTTATTCTTTATTAAAACTACAGATGGAATTACAAAAGTTATTCATCAAGGAATAAGTGGCGAAGTTGTTTCATTGGAGGTCTCAAAAGGAGACAAAATAGTTCCTGGAATGGTTCTTGCGTATGTTAAAGAAGATTTGTTTGTTACCGCTAGCGATTGAGTAAAGTGTGATTAAGATTTCTAGGATCTACAAATAACAACTTTGATTCAATTAACGCGTTCTCTTTTCTAACAAATAAAGGGGTGTCTCTGGTCGAATAGACTTAAGAGACTGCCCTTTCTTTTTGTTTTTGTGAAATAGATTAGCAAATTATAATTTTTGATTTTTATGATAAATATAAAAATTCTGCTAAAATAGGAATGTATAATGGTTTAGACATAAGGGGGGAAAGTAATGTTATCAATAAATGAGAAACAAATAAGACCAGTCATCACAATAGATATCGATCAATTTAAAGAAAATGATGAAATTGATTTATCCAATATAAATGAACCCTTTTTATTCTTACGTAAGCAAAATCAGATTGTTGGTTATGTTCAATTAAATAATATTACTCAAAGTAGTAATAAAAAGAAAGATATAGCAATCTCAAAGATTACTAGCCTTTCTCAATCAATTACTAGTGTATATCGCTTAAGTGAGCAAATTTCATTAACGGATCTATTTCAAATTATTGGTGAACCGATCTCAATTGTAAAAGAAGATGAAGACATGCCAATAGGTTACATACTTCGCGAAGATATATTAGCGGAGCTTTTCAAACAAGAAAATAAAAGTGTGGATTTATTAAAGAGCATTTTAACATCGATACCAATGGGAACATTTGTAGTAGATAAAAATAAAGTAATTGTAAATTGCAATGATGCTGGGTTGAAAATGATTAAATCAACATCCGAAAAAGTAATTAATACAAAAGCAGAAACTATTTTTAGCGGTGAACAAGTTGAAATTGTATTTGATACAGGTAAAACAATTCTTAATCAAATACAAATAAATGATGATATAGGCGTTCTTGTCGATTATAGCCCAATCTTCGTTGATAACGAGGTTGAAGGAGTAATTATTGTTGTACAAGATCTCCCAATGGTTGAAGAAATGGCCTCTGAAATTGAATACGTAAAGGATTTAAATAAAGATTTGAATGCTATTTTATCGAGTATTTATGATGAAATCCTTGTTGTAAACCGTAAAGGAGAACTAATTCGTTACAGTGAGAATATAATTCCTGGATTTTGGAATGTAGATTTAAAGGAATTACTTGGGAAGAGTATCTTAGAATTTGGAAACCAGGGACTTTTTACACCATCAGTTACAAAGTTAGTTTTAGAAAAGAAGAAAAAAGTATCGATCGTTCAAGAAACAATAAATGGACGTAAAGTACTTGCTGTAGGAAATCCGGTTTTTGACGAGAATATGGAGATTGAACGTATTATTATTGCATCTAGAGATATTACGGAAACTTCACGCCTTAAAACTGAATTAAAAGAAATGAAAAAGATTTCTGAGCAATATAAAAAAGAACTTGAAGATATTAAAAGCAAAGATCGTTTTGTTAAAAGACTGATTTATTGTAGCCCTAAAATGGAGCAAATTCTTAATCAAGCAAAAAAGATTGCAGACTTTTCTTCCACTGTATTACTACATGGAGAGTCCGGGGTAGGAAAGGAAGTCATTGCACAGGCGATCCATCAGTTAGGAAATCGTTCTTCAAAACCATTTCTAAAGCTAAATTGTGGTGCAATACCTGAAAATCTTCTGGAAAGTGAGCTTTTTGGCTATATTAAAGGAGCGTTTACAGGAGCAGATCAAAATAAGGACGGCTATTTTAAGCAAGCAGATGAAGGCGTTTTATTTTTAGATGAAATTGGTGAAATGCCACTACATTTACAAGTTAAATTGCTTAGAGTCCTTCAAGAGCAAGAGGTAATTCCGGTTGGAAGTACAAAACCAGTTAAAGTGAATGTTCAAATTATTGCTGCTACAAATAAAAGATTAGAAAAAATGGTTGAAGAACGTACATTTAGGGAGGATTTATATTATCGCTTAAATGTTATACCTTTAAATATTCCACCGTTAAGAGAACGAAATGAAGATATCTCATTATTAGCTTTCCATTTCTTGCAGCAATTAAATGAAAAATATAATAAGAGTTTTCATCTTACACCAGATGCAATTAACGTATTAGAATTTTATTCATGGCCAGGTAATGTCAGAGAACTTCAAAACATCATAGAAAGATTAGTTGTCTCTGCTGAAGATCAAATTATTAATGCAGAAGATGTTAATCAATTTTTACCAAATAGCTATGACTTTAATAAATCTAAACCAGTCATTAATAAAGTTATTCCTCTCCAAGAAGCGATTGATTATGTTGAGGAGCAACTTATCATGCTTGCGATGAAGCAATATAAAACAACAACGAAGGCTGCACAGGTTTTAGGTATTAGTCAGTCCTCGGTTAGTCGTAAGTATCAGAAAATAATGAATGAAAAAAATATGAATAGTGACTTTATGTCATTTAAATAAAAAAACGCACAGAGTGCGTTTTTTTATTTCTCTAAATCCCCTATATTTTCAACATTACTATCAATTACTTCAGTCATACTAACTTGATCCCTCGAGAGACTAATAGCCATGAATATGATGATGAGTCCAACTGCAATGCATGTTCCTGCAAGCAACATAATATCTTCCTCCTTTCATGGTGTTCTAGCCTATGCAATGAATTTTCTTAATATGTCGGTTTACAGAAATAGTTTTAAAAACGTTTAATGATCGCGGAATTTTAACGAGTTTCAAAGATTATGCAAAGTGTAATAGTGTTATGCAAAATTGAATAATAATCTACAGGAGATTGAAGGGAAACCCTTATAAATAGGTGTAATAAAGTTGGCACAGTTCTTGCAATCTAATAAATTGTAAAGTAATTAAGGAGGGTTTATATACAATGGTCGATGTTCAATTTAAAACAATTGATTTAAAGATGTTTATTAATGGCGAATGGAAAGATTCTAGCAATCATGAAAAACGCCCTGTTATTAACCCAGCAAATGGAGAAATCATTGCATATGCTCCAGAAGGAACGGTTGAAGATGCGAAAGAGGCAATTGATGTTGCTCGTAAAGCATTCAATGATGGAAGATGGTCTGATTTATCTGCTCAAGAAAGAGCAACTTACTTATTTAAAATTGCAGACAAAATAGAAGAGTACCAAGAAGAATTAACGAAACTTGAAACGTTAGATAATGGAAAACCAAACCGTGAAGCTGGCTACGATGTAGCTGATGCAGCAGCGTGCTTCCGTTATTATGCGGGGTTAATTACAAAGCCGGATGGGTTTACTTATCATGTAGCAGATCCTATGCAAGCGATGGTTGTTCGTGAACCAATTGGTGTATGTGGATTAATTGTTCCGTGGAACTACCCATTATTAATGAGTGTTTGGAAGCTTGCTCCAGCATTAGCGGCAGGTAATACAGTTGTTTACAAACCATCAGAAGTTACACCAGTTACGCCGAAGAAATTATTTGAGATTTTTGAAGAGGTTGGTCTTCCACACGGTGTAGCAAACATGGTGATGGGTGCAGGTCCAGTAGTTGGAAATGAAATCGCTTCAAATCCTGATGTAGATATGGTTTCATTCACAGGTGGAACAAAAACAGGTAAACATATTATGAAAACAGCTGCCGATACGATGAAAAAAGTATCGCTTGAGCTTGGCGGGAAATCTCCAAACATCATTTTTGCAGATGCAGATTTTGAAACGGCTGTAGATTATGCTCTATTCGGAATTTATGCAGGTTCAGGCCAGGTTTGCTCATCTGGATCAAGAATTTTAGTTGAAGAATCAATTTACGATCGCTTTGTTGAGCGATTTGTAGAGCGTGCTGAGAAAATTAAAGTAGGTCCTGGAGATGCTCCTGAAACAGAAATGGGTCCACTTGTAAGCAAAGAGCATTTAGAAAAAGTTTTAAGTTATATACAAATTGGTAAAGAAGAAGGCGCAAGAGTTGCTTGTGGTGGAAATCGCATTGAAAAAAATGGTTTAGAAAAAGGTTACTTTGTTGAACCGACTGTTTTTGTAGATGTTGAACAAAATATGCGTATCGTTCAAGAAGAAATTTTTGGACCTGTTGTATGTATTCAAAAGTTTAAAACCGAAGAAGAAGCAATAAAACTAGGAAATGGAACTGTTTATGGTTTAGCAGGTGCAGTATTTAGTAAAGATGGAGCGAAAGCTTTAAGAGTGATCAAAAAGTTACGTTCAGGCATTACTTGGATTAACTCATACCACCCAACATACAATGAAGCTCCATGGGGTGGCTACAAACAAAGCGGTGTTGGACGTAGTCTAGGTACATTTGGGCTAGAAGAATTCCAAGAAATTAAGCAAATTAACATTAACTTACAAGTTGAACCAATTGGATGGTTTGCAGATTAATTTTAGGCAGTTATAAGAAGAGACATATAGGAAATAAAAAAATAGATAAAACGACTATAGGAGTGAACAAAATGAGTATCAATTTAAAAAACGAATTAAAAAGTGGAGAAAAAAACGTAACTGAGTACATTAATAAGGTTTTAAGTTTAATAGAAAAAGAGACTGTTACAGAAGAAGACGCTGCATGGATTACAAAGGAAACAGTTGATGGTTTTAGAGAGCATGTAAACCCAGGTTTCCTTGCTTACCGTAAAACTGTTACAGAAGGCGGTCAATTTGCATCTGTTGAATGGTCTGATAGCGGATCTTGCTTTAAAGACGTAAATGGTAAAGAGTATATTGATTGTTTAGGCGGATTTGGAATTTATAATGTTGGGCACCGTCATCCAAAAGTTATCAAAGCAGTTACAGATCAGTTAAAAAGACAGGCACTTCATAGCCAAGATTTATTAGATCCATTACGTGCAATGCTTGCTAAAATTTTAGCAGAGATTACACCTGGTGATTTAAAATTCTCGTTCTTTACAAACAGTGGTACTGAAAGTGTAGAAGCAGCATTAAAGCTTGCAAAAATGTATAGTGAGCGCAGTACATTCATTTCAACTACACGTGCATTCCACGGAAAAAGCTTAGGTTCTTTATCTGGTACTGCAAAAGGCATGTTCCGTAAACCGTTTTTACCGTTAATTCCTGGATTCCGTCATGTTCCATTTGGTGACATTGATATGATGAGAAAAACATTTGAAACTTGCTCTTTAGTAGGCGAAGATGTTGCAGCAGTTATACTTGAGCCAATTCAAGGTGAAGGTGGAATTATTCTTCCTCCTCCAAACTACTTAAAAGAAGTTCGTGAACTATGTGATGAGTACGGAGCTCTATTAATTTTTGACGAAGTTCAAACAGGTATGGGACGTACTGGTAAAATGTTTGCTGCTGATTTATATGAAGTAGTTCCGGACATTATTTGTCTTGCTAAAGCATTTGGCGGCGGAGTTATGCCGGCTGGAGCAGTAGTTGCAAAAGAAGAAGTATTCAAAAGCTGGTTCCCAAATCCATTTATGCATACAACAACATTTGGTGGAAATCCATTAGCATGTGCAGCTGCTATTGCTACAATCAGTGTGCTTCTTGAAGAAAAATTACCTGAAAGAGCAGAAGTAGTTGGGGCTTACTTCTTAGATCAATTAAAAGAAGCAGCAAAAGGACATGAAGATAAAGTTCTAGAAATTCGTGGTCAAGGTTTAATGATTGGAATTGAGTTCCATCAAGATGAAATCGGCTATGAAGTTTCTAAAGGAATGTTTGATAAAGGAATCCTAGTTGCTGGTACATTAATTAACTCAAAAACAATTCGTATCGAGCCTTCTTTAAAAATTAGCTATGAAGAAGTTGATACTGTAGTAAATGCATTTAAAGAAATTTTATCTACTATTGAAGTTTAATACTTTTAGCATGTCATGACTTTAAAATTCATGGCATGCTTTCATTACAGACAATAATCGTTATAGATAGGATGGTGCAATTATGGCAGATCGAAAATTCGTTAAAATCCAAACTTCAATTCCAGGACCAAAATCACAAGAGTTACTTGCTAGAAGAAATATAGTGGTTCCAAAAGGGATTAGTAATAATAGTGAAGCGTTTGTAAAAAAAGCAAAGGGTGCACTTGTTGAGGATATTGATGGTAATACATTTATTGATTTTGCAGGTGCAATTGGAACGTTAAATGTAGGACATTCCCATCCTAGAGTTGTAAGAGCGCTTCAAGCTCAATCCGGTGATTATATTCATACAGGCTTTAATGTCATGATGTATGAATCTTATATTCAACTTGCAGAAAGACTAGCCGATCTTTCTCCTGGTGAGTTTGAAAAACAAGTTGCATTTTTTAATAGTGGAGCAGAAGCTGTTGAAAATGCAGTGAAAATTGCAAGAAAGTATACAAAGCGTCAAGGAATCATTTCTTTTACTAGAGGATTCCATGGTCGAACATTAATGACAATGACGATGACAAGTAAAGTTAAGCCATACAAATATGGATTTGGACCATTTGCTCCTGAAGTATATAAAGCACCATATCCATATGTTTACCGTCGTCCAGATCAAATGGATGAAAAAGAATATAGTAAATTTATCATTGAACAATTTGAACAGTTTTTGATTGCAGAGGTTGCACCAGAAACGATCGCTGCAGTCGTCATGGAACCAATCCAAGGTGAAGGTGGCTTTATTGTTCCTGATCTTGATTTTGTAAAAAGGGTTAGAGAAATCTGTACTCAATATGGAATATTATTTGTAGCAGATGAGATTCAAACTGGTTTTGCTAGAACAGGTAAATATTTTGCAATTGAGCACTTTGGAGTTGAGCCTGATTTAATTACAATTTCAAAATCAATGGGTGCAGGAGTACCTATTAGTGGCGTTATCGGTAGAAAAGAAATAATGGAAGCTTCTGATGCGGGAGAAATAGGCGGAACATACTCTGGTAGTCCACTTGGATGCCGTGCAGCATTAGCAGTACTCGATATCATTGAAGAAGAAGAATTAAATGAACGGGCTGTTGTAATAGGCGAAAAAGTTAATGAGAAAATGCGTGGGTGGGCTAAACAGTTTGAACAAATAGGTGATATTCGCGGAATTGGCGCAATGTGTGCGATGGAGATTGTAACAAATAAGAAAGATAAAACACCAGATAAAGTGACAGTTGGAAAGATTGTAAAAGAAGCTAACAATAGAGGTTTAATGTTGCTAAGCGCAGGTATCTTCGGCAATGTTATTCGTTTGTTAATGCCATTAACGATTACAGATGAACAACTTGAAGAGGGACTAGATATTTTAAGGGAGTCAATAGAAGCGGTATTACTACCAGAATTACAATTGGAGGTAAACTCATGAGCCAAATTAAAGAGAAATATGAAGTCTACCCAATGTATATAGATGGTGCATGGGTTGGGAACGATCATGAATATTATACGAAGGTTACAAATCCTGCAACTGGTGCAGTTGTAGGGGCAATTCCAACGGGTGGAACTTATGAAGCTAAATTAGCTGTTGATGCTGCTCATACAGCATTTAAAACTTGGTCAAAAAAGACAGCAGAAGAAAGATATCATTTATTAATGAATTGGTATCGTCTCATTGACGAAAAGAAAGAAGAAATTGCTAAATTAATGACAATTGAGCAAGGTAAACCATTAAAAGAAGCGTTAGGTGAGACTGTTTATGCAAATGGTTTTATTTCTTGGTATGCAGAAGAAGGCAAACGTGTATATGGAGAAACAATTCCTGCATCACAACCTAATAAACGAATTCTAGTTAGGAAAGAACCTGTAGGAGTTGTAGCAGCAATTACTCCTTGGAATTTCCCGGCAGCTATGATTACAAGAAAAGTTGCTCCTGCACTTGCTGCTGGCTGTACAACGGTTATTAAACCAGCTACTCAAACACCTTTAACAGCATTAAAACTTGCGGAGCTTGCTCATGAAGCAGGAATTCCAAAAGGTGTAATTAATGTCGTTACTGGTAAGTCTTCTGAAATTGGCGATGTATGGCTAAAAGATCCGAGAGTAACAAAGATTACATTCACTGGCTCTACTGAAGTTGGCAAAACGCTAATGGTAGGAGCAGCAGAGAATGTCAAAAAGGTTTCGCTAGAGCTTGGTGGAAATGCACCATTTATTGTCATGGATGATGCTAATTTATCAAAAGCAGCGGTTGGCTTAGTTCAGTCAAAATTCCGTAATGCAGGTCAAACTTGTATTTGTACAAATCGTATTTATGTACAGGAAAGTGTAGCTGAAGAATTTACAGCGTTATTTACAAAAGAGCTAGAAAAATTAAAAGTGGGTAACGGCTTAGAAGAAGGAATTGATGTTGGTCCACTAATTGATGATGCAGCTTTAGAAAAGGTAAAAACGCTAGTTGAAGACGCTACTAATAATGGTGGAAAAATCGTATATAGTGGGAATAAACCTTCAGAGGAAAATGGATATTATTATGCACCAACTATTTTAACGGGTATTACGGATGAAATGGCGTGTATGAAGGAAGAAATATTTGGTCCGCTTGCACCAATTACTACGTTTAAAACCGAAGAAGAAGTAATTGAGAGAGCAAATAATTCAAATTACGGTCTAGCTGCATATGTGTATACGGAAAACTTAAGTCGTTCTTTCCGCGTTACAGAAGCACTTGAGTACGGAATTATTGGACTAAACGATGGCACACCTTCTGCTGTACAAGTTCCATTTGGCGGCTATAAAGAGAGCGGTCTTGGAAGAGAAGGCGGTCATTTTGGAATTGAAGAATTTTTAGAAGTTAAATATATTTCAATTGGGTTAGACATCTAATAAATCTACTGTTAATACAAAGCGCAGTTGTAAGCCAGTTAAACATTCAATTCAACTATTGTGATTGATCGTTTTACTGGCTTATTAACTAGATTAATAGAGGTGGAAAAATTGCCAGGTGCATTACATGGAATAAAAATCATTGATTTAACAAGAGTACTAGCCGGACCCTTTTGTACGATGATCCTTGGGGATTTAGGAGCAGAGATTATAAAAGTAGAAAGTATAAATAATGGCGATGAAACAAGGGGATGGGGGCCACCTTTCGTTGAAGGTGAAAGCGCTTATTATTTATGTGCGAACCGCAATAAAAAAGGCATAACACTAAACTTAAAAAGTGAGCAAGGAAAAGAAATTTTAAAAAAACTAGTTTCAGAGGCTGATGTAGTTGTTCAAAATTTCAAACCTGGAACAATGACAAAACTAGGTTTTGGGTATGAGGATTTGAAAAAAGTAAAGGAAGACATAATACTGGCGTCCATTAGTGGGTTTGGTAGTGAAGGACCGAATTCAAGTTTACCAGGATATGATTATATCATCCAAGCGATGTCTGGATTAATGAGCATTACTGGTGAGAAAGAGGCAGAGCCAACAAAAGTAGGTGTAGCCATTTCGGATGTTTTAACTGGTCTATTTACATGTATTGGAATTCTTGCATCACTTCAGAATCGAGATCGTACAGGAGAAGGTCAGGAAATCGATATTTCATTGTTTGACTCTCAGCTAGCTGCTTTAGTAAATGTAGCTAGTAACTATTTATGTAGTGGAACTGTTCCTGAACGAATGGGGAATCAACACCCAAATATCGTTCCATATCAAGTCTTTACTGCTAGTGACGGTGAATTAGTCGTAGCGGTAGGTAATGATGAACAATTTAAGAGGTTTGCTTTACTAATTGATGAACCAGACTTATTAGATGAAAAATTTAAGACAAATACTGGTCGTTTACAGCATCGAAAGCAAATAGAGAAATTAATCCAAGATAAGTTGATGATGAAAAGTAAAAATGAGTGGAAACAATTATTAGATCAAATAGGCATTCCAAATGGCCCAATAAATAATGTGAGTGAAGCTCTACAGTCTGAACAAGCTAAATCAAGAGAAATGGTGTTGGATGTAAACCATCCTTTTATAAAGGATCTAAAATTAGTCGGATCACCGTTAAAATTATCAAAAACACCAATTGAAGTATTAAGACACCCACCTTTACATGGTGAGCATACAGAAGAAATAGTAAGTAGTCTAGGATATTCCCGAATTGAAATAGAAGAAATGAAACGAAATAAGACAATTTAAGGAGGAAAAAGGAATGGATTTTTCATTATCAGAGGAACAAATTAGTGTAAGAAAAGTTGTCAGGTCATTTGTAGACAGAGAAATTATCCCTTTTATAAAAGAATGGGATGAAAAAGGACATTTTGAAGCTAATATTCTAAAACGACTTGCAGATTTACAACTAATGGGTGTATGTATTCCAGAACAATATGGTGGAGTAGGAATGGATTATAACACATTAGCGATTGTATGTGAGGAATTAGAACGCGGGGATACTGCTTTCCGTACTGCTGTTTCAGTACATACTGGATTAAATAGCATGACATTACTTCAATGGGGAACTGAAGAACAAAAGAAAAAGTATCTTATTCCTCAAGCACAAGGAAAGAAAATTGGTGCGTTTGGATTAACAGAGCCAAATGCAGGATCAGATGTAGTAGCAATGGCAACAACAGCTGTAAAAGATGGAGATAGTTACATCTTAAACGGATCAAAAACATGGATTTCTTTATGTGATGTAGCTGATCATTTCTTAATTTTTGCGAAAACAAATCATGACTTAAAGCACCATGGAATTTCTTGTTTTATCGTAGAACGTACTTTTGAAGGCGTTTCCACAAAAGCGATCAAAGGAAAAATGGGAATTAGAGCAGGGAATACTGGTGAAGTATTTTTAGATGATGTAAGAGTCCCAGCTGAAAACTTACTAGGTTTCGCAGGTGAAGGGTTTAAAATTGCAATGTCTGCGCTTGATAATGGACGATTCACCGTTGCAGCTGGTGCTTGCGGATTAATCCAGGCATCACTTGAAGCGAGCGTAAAATACTGTAATGAGCGAAAAACATTCGGTAAAGAAATTGGTAAACATCAATTAGTACAACAAATGATCGCGAAAATGTCATCAAACCTTGAAATCTCACGTTTATTAGTTTATAAGGCTGGTTGGTTAAAAAATAATGGAAAGAGAAATACAAGAGAAACATCACTAGCAAAATGGATTTCTTGTAATGCTGCAAACGAAGCAGCAAATGATGCAGTTCAAATTCATGGTGCATACGGATTCTCAAACGAATTCCCGGTAGAACGATACTTAAGAAACTCAAAAGCACCTGTTATCTACGAAGGAACAAGAGAAATTCACACAATTATGCAAGCTGAATATGACCTTGGATATAGAGAAGATAAAGTGTTAAGAAAAATGCTTCCAGCTTGGCCATTTGAAGAAGTTACGGTTGAAGCGGTAAAGTCTTAAAATTGAATTTTAGATTAAATATATACTAGTAATAAGACTGTCTTTTAAAGACAGTCTTATTTCATGCTGTTGAAAAACATCCTTGTCAATTTAATTACCAAAATTTCGTAAAAGGGGTAGAGTGATGTTGATTTCCACTACAGGATGCTCGCTTTCCATGGGGCGAGATTCTTTAGCCTCCTCGGCAGGCCTGCGGGGTCTCAGCCTTCCCGCTTATCCCATAGGAGTCGAGCACCCCTCCGCTCCAATCAACTTAATCATCAAAAAAAGTCTGCAATAAATCCTAATCAAATAGCCTTTACTTAAAGTATCCTAATGTTGTGTATTAATAAGGTTGTAGGTCAACTAATATCGAACTTTAATTAAACTAATTAACTGAATTTGTTTTTCTAAAAATTAGCACATAATATTTTTAACTTCTGAAAAAAATCATGACTAGTGTTTATTGGAATCATGAAATTGCTCAAAATATTAACATTTAAAAACCATTAATAAATCATCCGAAAAATGAAAATGTCATCATAAAGTTCAATTTGATGCCCGTTTTCCGTATTGATCATTTTATATTTCAACACACTTAAATAAGACTGTCCTTTAAAGACAGTCTTATTTAAGTTATTTAACATAAGTACGTAACGTATTTTGTATTTGCTGTAAAACATCATCAACGTGATCTAGTTCTAAAATGATTTTATCGTATTTGTGGTTATTTAAAGTTAAAACTAAATTTCCCTTATTAGTACTTGTAGCAATAAAATAATTCACTCCGTCTTTTTTAAAATGTCCATATTTAGATGCGCCTAAGTGTGTACCGTATATTTTCCAAAGAAATTCATGTATGTCCTCAAGAGAAACATCACTGATATCACTATACGGAACTTCTATTGAATGTTTTAACCCTAATATTGTTTCGAAACTAGAAAGTGTAATAATTAATTTGTGTTCTTCAAATAATATTGTTTTCATAAAAAATCCCTCCTTAATTCTTATACGATCCGGGATTGAAAATCGTTCATTTAGTTTAATTTAATTATTAATATATCGTTGTACTTTTTACCCAAACCACTTATTTTAAAAACTAAACAAACGTTTAATTAAATAGATAATGCAACAATTATCGTGATTTTAAGTATACTGACTTATAATGGGTATGCTTAGTATTAGTAAAAATCGTAAAAAATTAAACGATAAGATAATTTTTTTTCATAGCAAGTAAATGCTAGGGAATGATATCATCTAGATAAAAGAATTATTTACTATTCTCAAAGAGGTACGTATATGGATCAACAAGTACAAACTTATTTCGAAAACCTTGAATCAACAGACAAGAATTTGCAATTCGAAGCCTTTAACTACATTATTTCCGTTACAAAAGAGAAAGTGGATTGGTCATATGAAGTATGGGATCGATTAAAATCGGATCTAACGCATAAAGGAAATCACAAAAGGTCAAGAGCTGCACAATTTCTCTCAAATTTAGCGATCAGCGATCCAGAGAAGAGAATGCTAAATGATTTTCCAGAAATTTGGCAAGTTACATATGATCCAAAATTCGTTACCGCAAGACACACTTTACAGTCAATATGGAGAGTAGGCTTAGCTGGTCCAGAACAAAGAGCAATCGTCCTTGATCGTCTAGAAAATCGTTATTTAAATTGTAAAGAAGAAAAGAACTATACATTGATTCGTTACGATATTATTCAATGTATGAGAAATCTGTATGATGCGGTTAAGAATGAAGAGATTAAACATAAGGCTCTAGAGTTGATAGAAAAAGAAGAGGATCCAAAATATCGAAAAAAATATATGACAGTGTGGAAGTAAAGCACATTTAAAGTGAACTCAAAAAAGTTAGAGAAATAGTTTTATGCTGCTAAAGAGGATTGGACTTGGTACTGACAGGGGACAATCCTTTTTGTTTTATCGTAATAGTAAAAAGAGTTTAAGCAATGACAAATGATGGCATGCGAGTTCAAGAGTAGAATTTCGGCTGGGATTATTGTTAGCCAATATAATGCTATAAATAAATGGAGCGGAAATAGGAGACGTGAGTTATACACGTCTCAATTTACTTGTTAAAATAGTTCCAAATTTAAAATCTATTTTATTCTAGGGTTTCCAGTAGATCGTCGAACAATTAAATGAGGTGTGATTGTAGTTGTTACGGAATTTAATTGTTTGTTTTTATTTTCAATCAAATTAATTAGATGTTCCATAGCCAGATTTCCTAGAGACTGACTTAAATGAGTTCCCACTGTTGTTAATTGAATAGATGCATGGGCAGAAAACTCGATATTATCAATTGCACCAATGCTGATATCTTCCGGTATTTTAAAGCCTTTATTAAGTAGGAAATCTAAGCAAATTAATGCAATAGCATCCGTCGCAGCGACTATGGCTGTTGGAAATTCAATACCTGAAAATAACTCCTTACAGGCTTGGACAATGGATTCTATAGTTGTATCGGTCGTTTTTATCCAATCCTCACGAACTGCTATTTTTTGTCTATTAGCCTCTTTTTTAAACCCTTCTAAACGACCGTGAAAAGTAGATGCTTGTAGCGGGCCACCTATATACGCTAGATTTTTATGACCTAATTCGATCATATGATTTGTTATTAGTTCGCCGGCTTTTACGTTATCAATCTCAAAATAGTTTGTCCCACACGAATGCTTCCGATTGAAGGTCACATATGGTTTGCCTTCCAAACTTTCTAAAACGGGAAAAATTGAATCATTCATTAAAATAGAAGACATTATGATTCCATCAACAGGGGCGCTTAATACTTGGTTATAAAGCATATTATCGTTATCTATTTTATTGAAAAATACGAGTACGTTATATCCTTTTTTTGCTGCAATCGATACAATTCCCCGAGTAGATTCTTCGTAAAATGGATCATGAGTATGTCCTGTGATTAACGCAATCATATTGGTTTTCTTTTTTACGAGATTTCTAGCATTCAAATTCGGATGATAGTTTAATTCTTTAATGGCTCTCTCTACTTTTTCTACCGTTGATTGTCTAATATTTTTAGACCCATTTAATACACGAGAAACAGTAGCTTGAGAGACGCCGGCTAGCCTCGCAACATCGTGTGAAGAAACCAAATAAATCACTCCAAGTTCATATAATATAAAATTTAAAAATAATAGTTAAATAATTAAAACAACAATGAATACGGCAGATGTTCTAAATCTTGTTACTCTCAAAACAACATAATTTTTGGAATTTTCAAGTGACTATTTATATTATAACAAATAAAATCGTATTAGATTAGAAGTTTTGTGCAAATTAACGAAATTTTTGTATACGTATTCATAGAAATTTGAATAAATGTGTAATAATTACGTAGTTTAGATACTTGCTGATAAATTTTTATAATAACTTACTAGATCCAACATATAACCACCATTAAGCACAACTCGTTAGAGAATATAGAGAAGTTTTATAGATGTTAATTAAATATTTATAAAATGCTAAAAAATAAAAATTGTTTGACAATTATTAAAAATGAAGCTTATTATTAATACGTATTCATAAGTTATGGAGGGAAACATGAAAAAGAATATTTGGATTAACGGACAAGATGTGGAAACAGAAAATTATTCAGATTTGCTTTCTCCTTATTCACAAGAAAAAATTGCAGATATTGCTATTGCGAATAAACTACAAACTCAGAATGCAATTAAAGTTGCTTATGATTCTAAAGAAGTAATGGCCAAAATGCCTGCTCATCAACGAGCAGCAATTTTAGAGAAAGTTTCGCAACTTCTTGAAGAAAATTTAGAAGAAGCTGCAAAGGTAATTGCTCTCGAGTCGGCTAAACCACTGATTTTCGCCAAAGCAGAAGTAATAAGAACGATTGAAACATACAAATTTGCATCAGAGGAAGCAAAACGAATTCATGGAGAAACAATTCCTTTTGATGCGGCGGTTGGTGGAGTTGGAAAAATAGGCTACACCATTCGTAATCCAATTGGAGTTATTGGTGCAATTACTCCATTTAATTTTCCGATGAATTTAGTGGCGCATAAAGTGGGACCAGCTATTGCTGCAGGGAATACCGTGGTATTAAAGCCAGCTTCACAAACACCACTTTCTGCATTTTATATAGCAGATTTGTTCAAAAAAGCTGGTCTACCGGATGGCGTATTAAATGTTGTTACAGGACCAGGAAGAGTTGTAGGTGACGCCATTGTAGAAAGTGATCTAGTTAGTATGGTGACTTTTACAGGAAGTTCCTCAGTTGGAATTGCACTTCGAGCAAAAGCGGGGCTTAAGAAAACAACACTTGAACTAGGATCAAATGCAGCATTAATCATTGATGAGGATATCGATGTAACAAAGGCTATTGATCGCTGCTTAATGGGCGCATTTTCAAACCAAGGGCAAGTCTGCATCTCTTTACAACGTATATATGTACACGAAAAAATCTATGATGAATTTGTTTCGCAGTTTGCAAAAAGTGCTAGCGAACTCAAACTAGGTGATCCTTTAGATCCTGAAACTTATGTTTCATCTCTTATTTCATCGAATGACTTGGACCGTGCTTTAAGCTGGATCGAAGAAGCAAAAGCGCAGGGTGCGACTATTGCAACAGGTGGCAAAACGGTAGGGAATATTCTTGAACCTACAGTTATTTTAGATGTAACAAATAACATGAAAGTATCATGTAACGAAGTTTTTGCTCCAATTGTTTCAATTTGTAAAGTATCTTCGGTTGAAGAAGCAATTGATGCTGTAAATGATTCCCGATATGGACTGCAAGCGGGAATTTACACTAATAGTGTTGTTAATGCACTAAAAGCAGCAGACGATCTGCATGTAGGAGGCGTAGTTATTAATGATGTACCTACGTTCCGTGTTGATCAAATGCCATATGGAGGCGTAAAAGAAAGTGGTACGGGACGTGAAGGATTGAAGTATGCAATTGAAGAGATGACGGAAATGAAACTCGTTATTTGGCACAAAGGATAAATTTTAGACATCATTTAAAATTGTTTTCATTTTTATGTGTACCGTTTAGCTTTATCGGTTTTTTAGACGGTACACGTTTTTAACTGTTTATAGGTTTCTCATACTGGAAGTTGAAATGAGCATATAGGAAGTTATACATATTACTATGATTAGCTCGTAATTAATTCAGTGATTGAAAAAACAAACATCGTAGAAAAATTTTTATAAAAACGGAGGAATCAAATAATGATTAAGCAACTATCCACAAAAGAATGGCAAGAAAAGCGAGATAAATACGTTGTAAAAGGCGTTAGCAATGGAAATCGAGCAGTTGCTGTAAAAGGCAAGGGAGCTACATTATATGATTTAGAAGGTAATAAGTTTATTGACTTCGGTGCAGCTATAGGAACCATTAACGTAGGGCATTCACACCCAAAAGTAGTAGCAGCCATACAAGAACAAGCAGAAAAAATCATTCATCCTGGCTTCAATGTCGTTATGTATCCGTCATACATTGAAATTTGTGAAAGATTGTGTGAAGCAACTCCAGGAGATTTTGCAAAAAAAGCTATTTTATTAAACAGTGGTGCTGAAGCAGTAGAGAATGCCGTGAAAATCGCAAGGAAATATACAAAACGCCAAGCAGTTGTCACATTTACTCGTGGATTTCACGGACGTACTTTAATGACGATGACAATGACGAGCAAAGTAAAACCATATAAACTTGGTTTTGGTCCTTTTGCACCTGAAGTTTATCAAGCACCATATCCATATATGTACCGTAAGCCAGACGGTATGACTGATGAGCAATACGAAGCAGATGTTATTGCACAGTTTAATCAATTTTTTATAGCAACTGTAGCACCCGAGACTGTAGCATGTATTGTCATGGAGCCGATTCAAGGAGAAGGTGGATTTGTAATACCTCCAAAATCATTTGTAAAACACGTTCGTGAATTTTGTTCAAAACATGGCATTGTAATGGTGGCAGATGAAATTCAAACTGGATTCGCAAGAACAGGAAAATTATTTGCGATGGAGCATTTCGAAGTTGCAGCTGATCTAATGACAGCTTCTAAATCTATCGCAGGTGGTATGCCACTAAGTGCTGTTATTGGAAAAGCAGAAATAATGGATATAGCTGATCCGGGTGAATTAGGTGGAACCTATTGTGGAAATCCACTTGCGTGTGAAGCCGCATTGGCAGTTTTAGAAGTCATTGAAGAAGAAAAATTGTGTGAAAAAGCAGAATGGATTGGAGAGGTACTTGAAAGCCGTGTGAGAAAGTGGCAATTAGAGTATAACTTCATTGGAGAATTCCGTCGTCTAGGAGCAATGTGTGCAGTAGAGATTGTAACGGATCAAAAATTAAAAACACCGAATAAAGATCTTACTACAAAAATTGCAAAAGCTGCAAATGAAGCTGGGCTTTTATTACTTACTGCAGGTTTAGATGGAAATATTATTCGCTTTTTAAGTCCACTAGTGATTACAGAAAATGAGTTAAACGAAGGTCTTGCTATTCTAGAAAACGTATTATCTAACTGCTAAATTTTGTTGAAACTGATCATTTAAAGATTTTCATCTGTTCAAACTTTTTAAAAGTAACGTCCAAATGTGTAGATTAATAGGACTTGCTCGAGTCTTTTACTGCAAGGTTTTTATAAATATTTTTATATTAACGAAAAAAAGGATAGGGTGAATATGGAGAAACAACACAATGGTTTACAACAAAATCTAAAACACCGTCATATTCAAATGATTTCAATTGGTGGAATTATAGGGGCAGGTTTATTCGTAGGTAGTGGGAATGTTATTCATAGTGCGGGTCCATCAGCAATTGTTGCTTATGTAATAGCGGGATTATTAGTTGCACTCCTTATGAGAATGTTAGGAGAAATGGCTGCTGAGAACCCAGTAAGTGGTTCGTTTTCAACGTATGCAAAAGAGTCGATTGGCCCTTGGGCAGGATACACGATTGGTTGGTTGTATTGGTTTTTCTGGTTAATTACAATTGCAATTGAAGCGATTGCAGGTGCAAATATAATGAATTCATGGTTCCCAAGTATCCCATTATGGGGATGGGCTTTAATTCTTACATTTGTACTTACACTTACCAATATTTTATCAGTGAAAACATTTGGAGAGTTTGAATATTGGTTTGCCATTACAAAGGTAGTGGCGATCTCAGCGTTTATGATATTAGGTCTTGCAATTTTATTCAAATTAATCCCTACGATTCAGTCTCCGGGATTATCAAATTTAACACAGCATGGCGGATTTTTTCCGAAAGGTATAAGCGCAATATTAGGTGGTTTTATGACAGTTATGTTTGCTTTCTTTGGGTCTGAAATTGCAGCAATTGCTGCTGGTGAATCAAAAGATCCTCAAAAATCTGTTGTTACTGCCATTAATACTGTTGTTTGGCGTGTAGCATTGTTCTACATTGGGTCAGTATCTATTTTAGTTTTATTAATGCCTTGGGACGATGCAAAATCATTAAGTAGCCCATATGTAACGTTGCTTAACAATTTAGGGATTCCAGGAGCTGGAACAATCATGAAAGTTGTTGTACTTTTTTCAGTACTCTCTTGTTTGAATTCAGCACTTTATACGAATTCTAGAATGCTTTATTCTTTGGCGCAGCAAGGAAGTGCTCCGAGAATCTTTACAAAAGTAAATAAAGGTGGATCACCGTATTGGGCAGTATGGGCAAGTTCAGCTTTCGCCTTCTTAGCTGCAATTTTTAACTTTATTTCACCTGATAAACTCTTTTCATTTCTCTTGAA
Source organism: Bacillus sp. UNCCL81 (assembly GCF_900112535.1). Lineage (NCBI taxonomy): Bacteria > Bacillati > Bacillota > Bacilli > Caryophanales > Bacillaceae > Bacillus > Bacillus sp. UNCCL81. The sequence continues at coordinate 43,198 of NZ_FOMF01000005.1, forward strand.
TGCATCAGGTTCAATTGCGCTTCTAGTGTATATTGTTATTGCAGTATCGCATGTAATAAAGCGAAGACAAGCTGAGAAAACGGGAAAAGTGTTACGATTAAAAATGTGGGGTTTCCCATATGTTACTTACATTACTATACTAGCGATGATCGTCATCTATTTTTCGATGTACTTTATGGATGATCTTCGCTCTCAGTTCTATTTAACTTCATTAATTACAGTTTTAGTGATTTCTTCCTTCTTTATTTTTAAAATTGGAAAAAAAGAAGAAGTTGATACAAACAGCAGGCGGACTAATATACCTAGTTGATGATAAAAAGAAACAAAAACTGTAATTGTTATGAAAGCGCTTCTAATTAATTGCATTAGAAAATTCAAAAATTTCCTTAAAACTAACACAACACTCTTAAAAATGATGAGTCATTTTTAAGAGTGTTGTGTTTTTTGTTTTAACCTAGTAAAAATTTGCTAAATTCATCTATCGTTTCAAAATAAAACTTTGATTCATTTTTCATTTGTTGTTTAATTTCAGGAATGGCATGTGACCAACCTGCAGCTGCGAAGTCTACGTGACAGGATTTAGCCATTTCCAAACCTGGCTTAAGGTCATCTAACATCAATGCGTCTGATTCTTTTAAGTTAAAACGTCTCAATATTTCTTTAATCGGATAAGGAAATGGTTTTCTTTGATGCTCAGGCAGTTCCCATCCAAAGACTGCATCTGGGATAAAACCGCAGTGCTGCAAGTAATCTCGTTCAATTCTGCTTCTCTCAGAATGAGATACTACGGTTATAATACCGCCCCGATCTTTAAAACCCTTTATTGTTTCAGGAAATTTCTCGTAAAAGTCGGGGATTGAGGATGAAGTATAGCTTTGCCAAATTTCTTGTTGAACGATCATTTCAGCTTCATTGAATTTCATTAGGTCTGTACATAAAGAATGAAACCCAGGTTCAAAGCAATATCCAACAAACTCTTCAAAAGAAATAGGTTCATCATTTGGACGAAGTTTTTTAATTGCTTCTACAAAGGATGGATAGTGAATTTCAGGTGTACTCATTACGGCAGTATCATCATGATCTAAAATGATACATTTATACTTTAAATTCATATAAACCACTCTCAGTCTAATTTACATAAGTTTCCTATAGTTTAACATGAAAAAAGAGATGTTGTTTTTTAGTTCATCATCTGTTTAATTAAATCACGATTTCGTTGTTTAAATACCTCATTATGAGATGAAACCATTGCTGATCCACTAGCTTCTGGTTGAATATATTGCTTCGCTTTATTAACAGCATTTGCGGCATCTTGAAATGCACCAGCAATTAATTGCAACTTTCCTTCATGCATAAGAATATCTCCAGCTGCGTAAATCCCTTCAATCGAAGTTTCACTCGTTGTATTCCCTTTAATATAGAAATCTTGAATCATTTCTACTTTTATTTCACTGTTATTTAATAAAGAAGTATCTTGTTCATAACCGTGGTTTATGATTACTTCATCAATTGCCAAATGAGATACTTCACCAGTTTCATTATTTGTCAGTTCAACCTTTTCTATTTCTTCATGGTTTTCACCAGCAATTAGTTTCGTAATAGATGTATTGAAAAGACATTCAACTGAACTATTCATTAATTGGGAGACTTGTGCTTCATGACCTTTTAGTGCATCTTTTCGGTAAGTTAAATAAACTTTCTTAGCAATTGGCTCTAACTCATTAGCCCAATCAATTGCAGAGTTACCACCACCAGAAACGATTACAGTTTTATTTTGGAAATGTTTAAGTGATTTTACTGTATAGTTTAAATTTGAAACCTCGAATCTTTCTGCACCATCTATTTGAAGTTTTGTTGGGTTTAAAATACCGCTTCCAACTGCAACAATAACTGTTTTAGAATAATGTATTTGGCCTGAAGCTGTATGTAAAACAAAAATGCCATTATCGTCACGAGTGATTGTGTCTACTTTTTCATTTAACACAACAGTCGGATCAAACGTTAATCCTTGCTGAACAATTTGTCCGATAAATCTCTCGCCAGGGATTGGTGGTTGTCCTCCAACATCCCAAATCACCTTTTCAGGATAACAATGAACTTTACCGCCTAATTCAGATTGAAATTCTATAATTTTTGTTTTCATTTCTCGTAAACCACTATAAAAGGCAGAGTAAAGTCCAGCAGGACCTCCTCCGATTACTGTTACATCATAAAGATCGTTCATATTCATTATGTTCTCACTCCAGAAGATTCTGTCATTGATTATCATTCTCAGTAAAATATAAACCATTTATGAGAATTTTTCAATGATTTCACTAAAAATTAATATTGACAATATTAGTAAATGGACTTATATTAACCTAGTAACATTAATTGATAATAATTATCATTATCATTAACAGTTTGAATATTAAATGAATGGAGGTCCGTTTATGGTTCGGTTATATACTAATGAATCGACCATTGGTTATGGTGAACGTTTGATTGTAAAAGACCTTAATATAAAAATTCCGGATAAACAAATTACAACAATCATCGGTTCAAATGGTTGCGGTAAATCGACTCTTTTGAAGGCGGTTACAAGAATAATCTCTCATCAATCCGGAACGATTATTTTAGATGGAAAAAACATTGCTTCAGAGAATACTAAAATACTAGCTAAAAAAATGGCGATTCTTCCTCAAACACCTTAAACCTTCTTAATTTAAATGAGCCTGTTGCAATCGGGGTAGGGGTCTTATTAGAAAAGGAAAGAATTGTTTTAATGTTAGCAGCAGTTGCATTAGCAGCATCTGCTGTTTCAGTAACAGGAGGAATTGCGTTTATCGGATTAATGGCACCACATATTGCTAAGAGTTTAGTTGGCCCAAGAAATCAATTATATATACCCATTGCAATATTAATTGGTGGATTATTACTATTAGTTGCCGACATAATCGGAAGAAACTTAGTCGATCCAGAAGGAATACCAGCAGGGATTATAGTAGCCTTAATCGGTGGACCTTACTTTGTATATTTAATTTTAAAAAAGGCTTAATTAAGAGAAAAAGACATTGTGAACAACTCAAATCGTTCATACAATGTCTTTTTTATGTTTAAACAGTTAATTCTTCATTGAAGTATTTAATTTGTCCGTCTTTTAAAGATTGAATACGAGCAAGAGATTCAACTCGATAACCACGATCACGTAGAATCTTTCCGCCATCTTGGAATGATTTTTCAATTACGATTCCAAATCCAATTGTTTCTGCCTTCGCTTGTTCTATGATTGAAAGTAATCCAAGAGCTGCCTGTCCGTTTGCTAAGAAGTCGTCTATTATTAAAACTTTATCGCCTTCTTCTAACCATTTATGAGAAATTGAAATTTCATTTTCTTCTTTTTTTGTAAATGAATATACTTTAGCAGTATAAACATCTTGCTGCATTGTGATCGACTTTTTCTTACGTGCAAAAACTAGAGGGACATTTAAAGCAAGTGCTGTCATTAGCCCAGGTCCGATACCTGAAGATTCTATAGTAACTACCTTTGTTATTTTTTCTTCAGAAAATAAACGCGCAAATTCTTCTCCAATTTCTTTCATTAAAACAGGATCCATTTGATGATTTAAGAAAGCATCCACTTTTAATACATCATTTGCTAAAACGATTCCTTCTTGTTCAATTTTTTTTAGTAATAATTCCATAATGATCCCCCTTAATCTAAACAAAAAACTCAAAACATGTACTTCACTGTAAAAATGAGTGAAGTAACACATTTTGAGTCTTTGATTCGCTAGAGCTAAAATGTCTGATGTGTTACCACTCATAGTCGGTAAATTTACGGTTAACCGGTAGAAACTTGTGAGCCATATCCTCACTATTATACGAGTGAAATTTATAATTTTAATGAAACTATAACATGTTAATAGATTCTGGTCTAGCAATTAATAGGTGTAAATTATTAGCATTATTGAATACTACTTAATACAGTTTACAAATAAACTTGGTGAATTCCTTTATTAAATCCTGGTCATAAACGGTACCACTTAGTTTTTGAATTTTTTTTAACGATATTTCAATTGAACATTTTTTTCTATAAGAACGATCATGGGTTAATGCATCAAAACTATCAACTATTCTAATTATTTTCGAATTAAAATCAATTTCGTTACTATATAAGCCTTCATAGCCGGTCCCATCAATATTTTCGTGATGATAACGTACAGCATTTAAAATATCATTATGATATGATAAATTTTTTAATAAATCATGCCCATAAATTGTGTGATTCTTCATTAGATTCCACTCGAAATCAGTAAGAGGACCTCTTTTTGTAACAATTGAATTTGGTATTTTTAGCTTACCAATATCATGTACATAACCAATAAAATGTAATTGATTGGTTTGACGTAAAGTGAGATCTAAATATCTACTGAATTTATAAGATAATTCACCTACACGCATCCCGTGTAAAAAAGTATCATGATCAAGCTGCCTTAATAGTTCAACTAGCTCATTTGTGACGAATGTTGACCTTTCTTTTATCATAAAATCACCTTTGAATGCTTATTCAAAATAAAATTTATTTTAATAAATGGGCGATATGATTAATATCGCGTTGTGAAAGAGTAGAACTAATTACCGCAATTGGAACAATTTCGATATCAATTTGAAAATCAGCAATGATAAAGTCCAAACGTAATTCACTAATCGTTTCAGGACTCAGTTCGCCGTTTTGGAGTTCAACAAATTGTATTTTATCTCTAAATTCTTTTATGAGTTTAGTTGTTATATACTGTCTTACACCATAACCTTCAGAACTTAACAGTAGTACCCTTTTTTTCACTAATGATAATTTAATGATGATTGCTTGAATATTTAATGTGATTTTAGCAATTACTTCATTATTTACTTCTGGGTATGAAAAGTAATTGCACCAATTGTGAAATACAGTTTTTACTTTATAAAATAACTCTGGATAACGCTTTTTAACGTATTCGGAAATGAGAGAAGATCGTTCAAATCTACCGTTTAAAAAAAGAATTAGGGAAAATGCTTTAAATTGTTTTTGAAGAGTGAGAATAAAATCATTATGATCATGTAATTTTATACTAAGCTTTTTTTCGAGCATCGTAACGAGCTCGCGTAATTCTATATATTGTTTTTCTGATTTATTATGGTAGCTATTTATAATTTTATCTTGAGGTTCATTATCGCTAGAAAAATAAGGGGATGCAGATATCATTATAGAAAGAGCGTTTAGTTCATTTAATGGAATTGATACTTTATAAATGTTTTCTAGCTGTATGCAAATATCAGTTGCAACTGAAAAAAACTTTGAATCCTTAATATTATTAGAAGGATTTAAATCCAATTGTATATCTCGATCAATTCTTTGAAGCATCGTACCAACATAATAAATATATTTATCTACAGTAGGTGGAAATAAATATAAATTATTTTTTTCTGCTGATTTTGTCACTACTTTTTTTATAATAGAAAACGATAGAGAATCATAAGGCCATTTATTAGTATGGGAATATAGACCATACAATACGTCACAGCATAAGATTCTTTTTTGAAACTCATTACCTACAATTTCAAGTGGTGCACGCTTCAAAATTAAATTATACGACTTCAATAAGTTGTCTACTCGTTCGAGAATTTTATAAACAGTATTGTGATGCGTATATAAGACTTTTCCTAAATCACTAATGTGTTCAATTTCTTTTATTAGAATAAACATGATTACCTGAAGCGATAAAGAATTCTTAACAAAAAGTGAACGAACTTGATCAAGCGATGAATTAATTGGATTATTTATATAAATACCTTTTCCTTTTATCGTTTCAATATTCCATCCTTCTGGGAATGTGGAATTGATAATTTGTATATCAGTTCGAATTGTTTTCTCAGTGCAATTTAAATTTTTAGCAAGCTCCTCTGTTTTGAACCATTTTTCTTGACTACTTAAAATATCGATTAAGTGTAATCTTCTTATACTCGCCTTATCCATCTCATCTCCTACTTTGATCTAAATTAATATTTTTACTAACATAAATAAACTAACTAATTTTGTGATAACAATCACAAAAAGTGTTGTTGAGATAATGTTTTCAAAATTATTTTAAACTTAGATGATGAATATGCATATGACTATTTTTACCGTTAAAAACGGTAATAAATATTTATTAATCGGCAATCTTCTTATATCTACCGAAGGGCATACATCTACTCATGAATTTTTATATATTATCTGTTTTTACCTATCAAAACGGTAAAAAAGAGTATTTGAAACGTTAATAAGCAAGGCTATAATTTATTTTGAAAAGGAATCCGTTTAATTTGTAAACGGATGTGATCATGGCTGTTCCTCTAAATGGGGAGATGAGGAGGGAATTGATGGGGATCGTGTTACTTTTTTTTATCCTAGGAAAACTTTTGCTAGTTCAGTCTATGTTACATAGCCGAATTACTTTATTAGGATTATTATTTAGTATTTTTATTGTTGTTTTGCTATATTTACTTCCAATCTTTTTAGAATTCAATAAAAGAGAACGATCTATTGGTTATAGTTTTACTTCATTAGTGGTTGGATTTATATTGTTAATCTGTACGGTTTATGAAAGATATGCTGTGTTTGTATTTTCTACTCTTGATCAAACTGAAGAAATCTCCAATACAATATTCTCGTTTTTTATGATAGGAGACTTACTTTTCATTTTTGATTTTCTATTATTACTATACCTCATACTATTCAAAGTACTTAAAATAAAGCCAGCGAAATTAATTTTTGGAAAAGAAATCAGGAGAAATAAAAAAGCAATTAAAAAGAATGTATTTTCATATTCACCCCTTAATAACATTAAACTTAATGAAGATTAAGGAATACTGATTTTAATGATGAAAAAGTATAGAAAAAAATGAAAGACGTACAAAGAACCTCACTTTTGATGTGAGGTTTTTTTGCACTTTCAATCAGTTCAAAATTTTACTAATGAGTAATAAATTGGGCAATTGAATCGGTAACAATGCCCAAGCACTCGACATATTTTGTTGTTGAGAGTCTGCGTTTTAGTAGATTCAAATTAGGGAATCGTATTTATTTTTTATAAGTACGTTATGTTTTTATTCGCTTTCAAATTTTATGTCGGAGGTTATAAAAATGTATGATTTTCAAAGAGAGCTTCAAGAATTAAACGTTGGACAGTTTCAATCAAGTCAAGTAGTTCCATGGGATTATAATCAGTATCAAACTCAAGATGTACGTATGTGCTTTGGTATTTTCCCTTTTTTTAGTTGCTTTGGATGTGGAGGTTGCTTTGGATGTGGAGGCTGTGGAGGCTGTTTCCGTTGCGGAGGCTGCGGTCACTGCGGTCGCTGTCACCGTTAATTGTAATGTTTCATAAAAACTATTTGTCCATTTAGACAATAAACCCCTACTTAATTTATGTAGGGGTTTTACTAGTTATGTTATGACATAAGGAATACATAAAATACATAGGATTATGAAGAAAGTATTTATGCTATTCAATGTACAACTCACTGGATCGAAGGGGTTGAAAAGGATGTCAAAATTGAATCCATCTACACGGCTAAAGGTTAATCGAGATACTTTTTTTGTACCTGATTCGAATGGAGGTGTCTATTTTAGGAATAATTTAAGTTCATTTCGTATGGAAGGTGCTTCTGTTTATCAGTGGATCGAAAAGTTACTTCCTATGTTTAACGGTGAACACTCAATAGGAAGTTTAACAAATGGTTTGCCAGACCAATACCGAGATCGAGTTTATGAAATTGGTGAGACTTTATATAAAAATGGTTTTGCACGAGACATAAGTAAGGATCATCCACATCAATTATCTGAAGATATTCTAAATAAGTATGCGAGTCAAATTGAGTTTTTAAATTGTTTTGGGGATTCTGGTTCCTATCGTTTTCAAACTTATCGTCAATCCAAGATATTGGCAATTGGTTCTGGAACAATTGTCACTTCGCTAGTTTCAGCATTATTAGAGTCGGGGTTAGCGAAATTCCATCTTTTAATAACGAATACTGAAAATACAGATAAAAAACGAATAAAAGAAATTGTAGACAACGCACGTAGGACAGATCATGAAGTCGAAGTTGAATTAATTAAGAGAAAGAAGCTTTCATTACAAGAGATTGTTTCTACTTTTGATTCGATTTTGTATGTATCAGAAGATGATCATGTTTATGAACTTAAAATGCTCAATGAGATTTGTAAAAGAGAGAAAAAGAGATTTATCCCAGCAATTTCTTCGCAAAAGATTTGTATGGCCGGGCCACTAGTGACATCAAGTTCTGAAGCTTGCTTCGAGTCGGCATGGAGAAGTGTGCATCAAAACATACTCTGTGAAGAAGGAACCAACCAACCATTGTCTTTGATGACATCAGCAATGTTGGCAAATATAATGGTGTTCGAGTTATTTAAGGATATTACAAAGTCACGCGAAACAGAAAAGAATAATCAGGTTTATATTATTAACCAAGAGACGTTAGAGGGCAGTTGGCACTCATTCTCACCTCATCCACTAGTGACTGGAAAAGCGAAAGCTAAAATAGTTCATAATTTTGAGGAAAAGTTAGAGCAAAACAAACCTAGAGGAGATCTAAGTAAGTTAATAACCTACTTAGGGCAGTTCAATTCACAAGAAACTGGATTATTTCACGTTTGGGATGAGGGCGAATTAAATCAACTTCCATTAGCTCAATGTCGGATACAAGTAGTAGATCCTCTGACAGAAGGTCCAGTAAAACTATTAACGAGTACGATTTGTACTGAATTAACTCATGAAGAAGCACGAAGAGAGGCGGGACTTACTGGAGTTGAAATGTATGTATCTCAAATAGCGAGTCAACTTATTAAGAATTCTGAGTCTGATGTTGTAGAGTGTATTGAACCTGGGGAATACATCGCAATCGCTACTGGTCAAACTTTTTCAGAAAGTATTTGTAGAGCACTACAAAAATATTTGTCTGAAGAGCTTAATAAACAAACGAGTGATCATAAAAATCATATTCAAGAAATTAAAGCGATAAAAATTGAAGATAATTGTGCTCAATTTTATTTACAAACATTAAATACAATACATGAATCTCCAAAAATAGCATTAGGAAAAGAGATATGTGGCTTTCCAGTAGTCTGGGTTGGTACAGAAAAAGGCTGGTATAGAAGTGTTGGATTAAATATAACAATGGCCTTACAAGATGCACTAAAACAAGTTCTAAAGGAGTCACAAAATAAGATTCAATTAATTGCATCAACAGCTATTCAAAGTTCGTTAGTTATAGTGGAAGAAAAGCAAATACCCGAAATGATTATTCCTCAATCTAATCGTGCTCAACATACTGATTTATTAATCGCGGCTATAGATATTTTAAAACAGAAAAATATGGAATTACAAACATTGGAGTTTATGCTTGAATCGATTAATGTAGATGAACTAGCGGGAGTTTATGGTGTCTTGTTAAGAGAGGTGAGCTCAACTTGAATTCAACGGTTACCTTTTTTGGAGAAGGATTATTAAGTAAGTACACATCCGAAATTCTTTTAAATAAATATAAAGTAGTTCAACAGAAAGATTTAGAGTCTCCGGTTTCCGAGGATACTAGTTTAATACTTATTTTGGATGATGCATGGAACCCTAAGATTTATGAAAAAGCTGATGAAAAGTTAAGGATCGGAACAGTTCCATGGCTACGTGCTTGTGTATCATTTGGGGAGGGTGTAATCGGACCTTTAGTACATCCAGGTCAAAAAGGATGTATAAAGTGTGCCGATTTTAGACGTTTAATGGCTGGTAGAGAGCGCAGAGAAATGCTAGAAATAGATTATCAGTTAGTAGAAGGTGATGGAGTATCGGATGATGTATGGGGTACAAGAACGGGACTTTTACAAATGGCTTACTTAATTTCAGCTGAAGTAGAAAAATATATGAATGGTAAAGAAACTCGTCTAGAGGAACGAATTTTTTTATTAAATATGAAAACACTCAAGAGCTCTAATCACTTTTTTTTACCGAATCCTTTATGTCCAATTTGTGGTGAATTAGAAGACGATACTTCTGATTCTGCTATTATCTCACTTGAGCCTAGTATGAAAGTTTCTCCAACTAGCTATCGTAGTCGCTCAATGGAGGAATTAAAAAAAGTGTTAGTTAATGACTATTTAGGTCAAAAGACTGGATTTTTAAATGGAAAGGCATTTGATCTAACTACGCCATTTGCAGATGTAGTCGTAAACCTACCGTTACTCCAAGGGGATGAAGGAACTGCTGGACGTACACTTTCATATGAGTCTAGTGAATTAACTGCCATTTTGGAAGGATTAGAAAGGTATTGCGGCCTCACTCCAAGAGGGAAAAAAACGGTCGTACATGATAGTTATAATAACGTAAAAGATTATGCAATTAATCCTGAAATTGTCGGTACTCATTCGAATGAGCAATATGCTCTGCCGCGTTTTCCATTTAAGAAGTTTAATCCTAAACGGAAGATTGATTGGGTATGGGGCTATTCATTTATGAAGGAAGAGCCGATTCTTGTACCAGAGTTGCTTTCATACTATAGTCTAGGATGTGGACACGGTTTTGTGTATGAAACTTCCAATGGATGTGCATTAGGAGGCAGTTTAGAAGAAGCGATATTCTACGGTATTTTGGAAATTGTTGAGCGGGATTCATTCTTAATGACTTGGTATGCTCAGTTGCCACTTCCTCGACTTGATCCAAAATCAGCTAAGGATCAAGAACTTGATTTAATGATTGAGCGCATGCGTTTGGTTGGCGGATACGATCTTCATTTATTTAATTCGACGATGGAGAATGGAATTCCAAGTATTGTTGCTATTGCAAAAAACCGTAAAGAACATGGGTTAAATCTTATTTGTGCAGCAGGTGCTCATCTTGATCCGGTTCGGGCAGTTAAAAGCGCAGTACATGAATTAGCTGGAATGATGCTAACATTAGATAAAAAGTTTGAAGAAAATTATGCTAAAAATATGAAAATGCTTTTAGACAATAATCTCGTTAAACAAATGGATGATCATGGAATGTTATATGGTTTACGTCAAGCAGAGGAACGTCTGAAATTTTTATTAGATGATAACCGTCCATTAAAGACTTTTGAAGAAGAATTTAAATGGGATACAAACCATCTGGATTTGACGAATGATCTAAAGGATATTCTACAAGTATTTAAACAATTAAATCTTGATGTGATTGTAGTCGATCAAACTACTCCTGAAATCAAAAGAAATGGATTATCTTGTGTAAAAGTCTTAATTCCAGGAATGTTGCCTATGACATTCGGCAATCATCTAAAACGATTGAATGGACTTGATCGAGTGTTAAAAGTTCCTGTTAAATTGGGCTATACGAAGAAGCCGCTAAAGCCGGAGCAGCTCAATCCATATCCGCACCCATTCCCATAAGTGGTGTTCTAGGAGGTTTTTGGATGAGTTTACAAACATTTCTACACAATCTTCATTTTGATATTGAAAAGACAAATCAATCGGATTGGGAAGTAGATTGGGAGGATGCCCCACTAACTTATAAGCTTTATAAAGATTTACCTACTATTCCACTTTCTCTTAACGTTCCATTATCATTAAAAGAAAAAAGGGACTTAATTGAGCCGAATTTAGACGAAATAGGCTACTTTCTATGGTATGTATATGGAGTAGCACAGGTTGCTCAAACAGCAATTACTTCCGGCTCCAACGAAATGGTTAATATGATGACTTCAAACCGAAGATTCATCCCTTCTGGTGGAGGATTGTATCCGAATGAATTGTATTTATATCTTAAGTCTGACCAAATCTCTTCAGGGATTTATCATTATGATGTTGCAAGACATTGCTTAGTTTTATTAAGAGAAGGAAATTTTGATTCTTATGTATCAAGAGCTTTAGGAAATAGATGTGATCTTCCAAAGTGTTTTGGTACTATTTTTATTTCAACAATGTTTTGGAAAAATTTCTTTAAATACAATAATTTTTCATATCGCCTTCAAGGGTTAGATTGCGGTGTGCTAATTGGTCAGATTATAGAGATGGCAAAACGATTTGGGTTTAAAGCGGGAGTATATTACCAGTTTCTAGATCAAGCGATCAACCATTTAATCGGCATAAACGAACGTGAGGAAAGTGTATATGGAGTCATTCCACTTTCTATTGAAGAATCTACCTTAATTTCAAAAGGTAATGTAAAAAGTAAAAATTACAATTCTATCGATTTAAGTAAAGAGCTAGAAACAGTTTCTCATAAATATTTAGTAAAATCGAAAAAGATTAAAGAGTTCCCAATGCTAATTAAACTGAATAAAGTATCGATGATTGAATCGACTCAAACATTTAGAAATGTTGATGAAGCTGTTGATGGTTTAGATGAAAGGAATCGAATAATATTACCTAAAGTGGGTCGTCTATCTTATGATTTAGCTACTATATGTAAAGAACGGTTTTCACCTGAACTTGACTTTGTTTTTCGACCTATTAGTCAAATAAACCTAGCAACACTACTGAAAGAGGCAACAGCATCCTTCTCATATATAAATGATTTAGATGGATCCTTTAAAAATAATAATAACCGTCCAAAATTATATTTATGTTTGTATAACGTTGAAGGCATTAACAATGGTGCTTATTATTATGATGATCATACCCATACGCTAGTACAAACTAAATTAGGCGATCATCGTATGCAACTCCAATATGGAATGAATGCCCATACCGTTAATTTATTCCAAGTACCAATTTGTATACATGTAGTGGGAAATATGGAGCATATAAAATCGACTCATAGTTATAGAGGCTATCGAATCCAACAGATGGAAGCTGGCATAATGGTTCAACGTTTAATAATAGCTGCATCAGCATTAGGATTAGGGGGGCATCCACTACTTGGATATAATGTGAAATTATGCGATGAGCTATATCAATTAGACGAAATAGGAAAAACAAGTTTAATTCAAATTCCAATAGGTCATTATCGGAATCGGCCTTGGTTAAAAGGAAATTTGCATAGTTAATAAAACTTAAAAAGTTTAAATTAAAAACAAGAATACTTTCTGGGTATTCTTGTTTTTTTTGTTCCAGTTTATAACATATTTATTTGACGGTGTAATTAAGCAAATTGAATCCACAAAACCCAATAGTGGCATGGGTTAAATACTCAATCGACATTTATTCGACATACAAAAGTCTCGGAAATTAGAATGAATAGTACTTTTGACTTAAATTTATATAGTATAATTAATTTTGTTGTTATTTAAATATAAAAAAACCTTCCGAAAAGAAGGTTTATTATTTTATTCTTCAGTGTGTAAATTCTTAGATGAATCAGTCTTTTTAGTGAATATTCTTCCTAAAGATTATACTTTATTAAATTATATTAAAAAAACTTTAAAATTGTTTTAAATACTATTTATTAACATAACATATAATTAAAAAAAATGTCAGATTATAAAACTTTTTGTATAATTAAATCGTCTATTTTTAGTAAAACAAATTTAACTATTTTTCTCGTTAGCTTTTGTTTAATCTTAAACGTTGATTATTAGTAGTTTGATTAAAAGAATTCGTGACGATACTAGAATAAAAAATAACTTTATTAATCATCTATCAAATACTTACGACAAACAATTAAAAAAACGATAAAAGGTATAGAAATTATAGGAGGAGAAAACCATTGTCCAGAGCTATAAAAAATCGTAGAAAAAAACCAATTATAGGAATCGCAATTTCCTTAGTTTTAGTAGCTGGAGTTGCAGGTACTCTTTATGAACAAAACAAAGAACCTAAAACGATTGTGATTAAAAAGGATGCTAAGGTTAAAAATGACATTGTACTAAATTTTCCAGATTATTATAAAACTACAAAAGAAGACGAATCTGGATTATTAGAAGTGTTAAACGTTGATTCAAATTTAGTTTTAGTTAATAAAGATCGAAAGTTACCAGATGGTTATGAACCTAACGATCTTATCTATCCATCAATACCACTAAATGGGGCAGTAAAAGAAAAAACTAGAATGAGAAGTGAAGCTGGACATGCATTAGAGAAGTTATTTGCTGGTGCAGCTGCGGATGGCTATACATTAACAGCAATTTCTGGATACCGTTCGTATGATCGACAAGTTGCTTTATACAATAATTATATTTCTGTACACGGTGAGGCGTGGACTAAGGCATTCAGTGCATACCCAGGAACGAGTGAACATCAAACTGGACTAGCGATAGATGTTTCATCACCGGCATTTGGAAATGCTTTAGAAGTAGGTTTTGCCAAAACACCTGAAGGAACATGGCTAGCAGAGCATGCACATGAATACGGCTTTATTATTCGTTACCCAGAAGATAAAGTAGATATAACAAAATATCACTATGAACCATGGCATATTCGATATGTTGGTAAAGATTACGCTACTTATTTATATACGAATCATCTTGCACTTGAAGAAGCGATGCCAGCTAAAAAATGATAATAACAAAAAGGCATGTCCCATTAATATGAGACATGCCTTTTACTATCTATTACTGATTGATTAAAGTATTTGCCATACCTAGTGCTTTACGGGTTTGTTTGCGTTTAAAATAATAGTTAAACAATTCTTTTTCCGAATGATTGATTAGATAAGCGAATCCTAGTTTTTTAAAAAATGGTAATGAATGCTCCGCCAAAAATTGGTAGTATTCTTGTTCTTTTTCTAAGATTAAAAAGTCTAATAAGATGAATAAATTGATAAAAAGTTTGTCATTTTTTTTGGAAGCAATATCAAATCCTTTACCTACATACTGTAATAATTCGCCTTTAGGTAATAGTTCTCCATAATAGGAACTTCGTATATAGCCTTCTAGGGAAAGTAAATATGGTATAGAATTGGAATCCTTCAATTTCATAGACTCAAAATAGTATTTTTTTGCTAACTCATAATTTTTTCTTCGATAATATTCAAAGGCTAAATTATGATATACCCTTGCTTTTCGGTCTGATGATCTACAAATTTCGCAGCTTTGGATTAAGTTTTCAAATCTTTTAATCGTCTCTGAAAATTCTTCATTATCCTTAATTTGTATAAGCATAAGCATTTCGGAGTCGATAACCCGAAGATAAGAATTAATACTTTTGAAATACTGTCGGGCTTTATCAGCATAAAAGTAAGCCATAACAGGTAAATCGTTAGAATGGTAAGCAGAAGCTAAGTGATAATAATATTCCTCATTTGCATATTCTTCATTATTAATTTTCTTTAAAACTTGAATGGCAAGTAAAGGTTCATGATTCGTTAAGTGATAAATACCTTGAACATGTCTAAAAAGATTTACTTCATAAGGCGATAATTTGTGCTTTATTTTTTTTATTTCATTAATGAGTTCTTTTGCTTCATTCATTAAATTCTTCATTAATAAATATCTGATGCGAAGTAATTTATATTGATTAACATAATTTGAAATTTGAATTAACTCTTCTTGCTCAAGTTCTAAGTTGATTTCTTCTATTTCGTCAATTAGCTGCATTGCAATAGACTGCTGCCAACTATTTATACGCATCTTAATATTTTTTAATTTTAAAATCTCATTTTCGATTTTTATTCCAAGTCGAACCGATAGTAGGGCTATAATTTCATTTGCATATTCTGTTTGAGATCTTTCTATTTTACTAATATGCGTACTAGAACAAATTCCTTTCCCTAACTGTTCCTGTGTCATCTGAGATTTTTCTCGATAATATTTTATGATTTTCCCCTCATACATAACAAATTTCTCCCTTTTGTAAACCTTTTTATTAATAGTTTGAGCAGTAGAAAACCATCGATTCCCCCAAGTTTATAATAAAAATTTCTATTGAATTTTAATGGCATTCTATTCAAACACAATCAATAATTCAATAAATTTAGTAAAATATGTGACTTTAATTCTAAAAAGTTATAATGATTAATGTCGAAATAGGATTATAAATAAAAATTTGGACTGAAATAACCCCCATTTACCACGAAAAATTGCTAAATTACAATTAAATTATTAGATTTATCTAATTATTCTAACTCTAATTTTACATCATTTTTTTAATTGGAGGAATGAATTAGAGCTAGTTTTTTAACTTAATCTAGTAGAAGGAGCGCATCGAAATGAAGATTAGAAATAAGAAAATGCTAAATGTAATGGTAACAAGTGTATTAACTACAAGCTTTTTTACATCTTATTTAATGCCTCAAAAAAAATCTTATGCAACTTCGAACTCTGTTGAATCAATCTTAAAGGGACTGACAGATGAGCAAAGACAATCGATTAAACGTTTAACTCCTCAAGAAGGTTTTGTGATCGACCCTAGTTTATTATCTTTAAAAGATAAAACTGCAAATATAATTGTTGAACTAAAAACTTCACCAATTGAAAATGGTCAAAATGGGAAATTAAAAGAGTTATCTAAAAGTAAGAAAGAAAAAATTAAAGGTGAACAAGCATTCTTTATAAAGCGATTAACGGAATTATGGAATAAGAAAAACGAAAAAGTAGAAATAACTCAGCAAGCTAAGGAGAAAACAAATCAGTTTCATATTAAACAATCATTTGAAAATGTATTTAATGGAGTGGCAATGACTATTCCGACTGATCAAATAAATTTGCTTCTTCAAACAGGTGTTGTGAAACGAGTATGGAAGGATAACAAAGTTAGTGTACCAATCAATGAGCTTTCTGTTAATTCTTCTGCTAAAAATAAAAGCGTTCCACCAGCTTTACCACTTATGGGTGTGGATCGTTTACATAACGAGGATATAAATGGACAGGGGATTAAAGTAGGAGTTCTTGATACGGGTATTGATTACAATCATCCGGATTTAAAGGATGTTTATAAAGGTGGTTATGATTTTGTAGATAATGACTCGGATCCAATGGAGTCTACACCTGCAGATCTTGTTGCTTCTGGTGAGCCGGCAGAAATTGATGGTCGTCCATTTGTTACTGAGCATGGAACGCATGTTGCAGGTACGATTGCATCAAACCCACGAAATAATGTTGATTATGCGATGACTGGCGTTGCACCAAATGTTGATTTATATGCATATCGCGTTTTAGGGCATTATGGTTCAGGATATGATTCTTGGATTATTGCTGGTATAGAAAAGGCTGTAGAAGATGGCATGGATGTGATTAACCTTTCTTTAGGAAATAGTAATAATTATTCTTTAGATGCTACAGCAGTAGCGATTAATAATGCAGCTTTGCAAGGAGTAGTTCCCGTTGTAGCAGGAGGTAACGCAGGTCCTACGCCAGGTTCATTAGGTTCTCCTGGTTCATCACCGTTAGCTATTACTGTTGGAGCAAGCGATGTTCCTACAGATATACCAACTGTACAGACGAGTATAGGGGATGTTTCAGTTAAAAATGAGTTAATGGCTCACGGTTTAGGAAAAGATTATTTAAGTATTCTTGATAAAGAATTGAATGTAGTAGATGTAGGAATCGGTGCAAAAGAGGATTATGTAAATAAAGATGTAAGTGGTAAAGTGGCGTTAATATCACGTGGTACTTTATCTTTTGATGAAAAAATACGCCGTGCTCATGAAAAAGGGGCAGTAGCAGTGTTAATTTATAACAATATAGAAGAAGAGATTCCTTTCTTCTTAGGTGAAAACTTTGGATACGTACCGACCTTTAAAATGAGTCAAGAGGAAGGGAAAAGCATTGTTGATGAACTCAATAAAAATCCGGAAGTTAAATTAAAAATGACAGATTTACAGTCAAATATGACATCTGGTGACGTATTAGCAGATTTTAGTTCCAGAGGGCCTGTAAGTAATAATTTTGATATTAAACCAGATGTTGTGGCACCAGGAGTTTCTATTTTCTCAACGGTGCCAGAATATATTAATAATCCTGGGGAAGAAACGGATTACTCCACTAGTTACGCGAGTATGGATGGAACTTCAATGGCTACACCGCATGTTGCGGGTGTAGCTGCATTATTACTACAATCTCATCCAGAATATACTGTTGCCGACGTAAAAGCAGCACTTATGAATACAGCGGATCCATTAAAAGGAAGAACATATAATGTAAACGAAGTTGGAGCTGGACGAGTAGATGCTTATGAGGCAGTTCATAACACGACTTTAGTAGAAGTACAAAATAAAACGTACACATTAGATGAAAATGGGTTTAAAAAGCAAATTGATGATGTATCAGGTTCATTACCTTTCGGAAGTATTACACAAACAAGTGAGGAACAAAAACGAACAACATCAATTAGTATTAAAAATTTAAGTAATAATAATGAAACATATCATACAAGAGTAGAATTTTTAACGATCGATGACGTTTCAAAGGATGCTAGTAAAAATAGTGTAAAACTTGATTTACCTTCAAAAGTAACTGTTAATGGGAATGAGAGTGTCAATATAGATGCCAAAGTAACAATACCAAAATCTGCTGAGTTTGGCATATATGAAGGATATATTTATGTAGAAAATGAATCAAAAACACAAGAGTACCAAATACCATTCCACGTGAGATATACGACAAGTGGCTTTGCAAAAGTTGATTTCTTTAAAAATGCAATTACAAGTGACTTAAGTAACTTCCATCCTGATATTCTACCTTTTACACCAGTTACAATAAGATTAAACAGTGAAATGAAAAAAATCGATGTCGTTGTTAGCGATCTATCTGGCAAGCCAATTGGTCTGTATGGTACTTTCGATTTAGATGGTGCAAATGTTGATACAGACTACTTAATCATGTACGGCTTTTCAGGTGATGTAAAATTATTTACAGGTGACCCAAATAAGCCATTATCTTTAGAGTATGAATCATTGGATGAGGGCAAATATATTGTTTCTTATATTGGTACAGATGCAGATGGAAAAACCTATAAAGTAGACAATGATATGGTAATTGATAATACACCTCCAAAAGTAGTATTTGATAAAAAGACAGGCATTAATGAAATTTCCGATGCAGATTTGACAACCGAAACAAACCCAATGGATGGTAAAGACTACAAAGCTTACTGGGTCCACGGGAATGTATACGACGATACAATTGATTATCTAAAAAGTAGGGGACATGATTTAACTCAGGAAGCAAACTCAGTTTATGCTTATCAGGATTCTTCATGGCCGACAGCACAATTTTTCCCAACTAAAAATGGTGACTTTAAATTTGGTGTATTACCAGAAGAGTACGCAAATTATCCTACGAACGTAGCAATTTATACTTATGATTATGCATCAGCAGGAAATCCGGTTTTCCCAGATTTTACGATTATGAATAAAGGTGAGCGATATTCAACAATTAATACAGAGTCTAAGGAAGTTACTTTAGGTTCAGAGTTTACAAGTACATTTACGATTCACAATGCAAAGGACTTAACAAGTGCCAATGCGACAATAAATATACCAAACTATTACAAAGTTATGAGTGTAAAGCAATCGAAACAATTAGATGAGTTAATGAAGAAAAATAATTGGAGTATACGCATTGGAAAACCACAAATAACAGAGGATACTTGGTCAAGTATTACGACATTTTCAATTGATATTAAGGATAAAAAGACGAATTTACCAGTAAAAATTAATGGGAATATTGATTTATTAGATATTAATTTAAAGGTTGTGAGCGACCTTAACTATATGAGGGAAAGTGGCTTTTATTATCAAGAGTCAACATATCAAACAAATGAAGGTAATAAGGTTACGTTACCGACATATGCTAATCGCTTTAAATTCATCGCCCAACATTCAGTTTTAGAAGGGTATTTCCACGGTGAAGCAGTTAACTTTTATAACTACGATTTAGACTATTCGACGTTAGGTGTAAAAGCATATGTTGTAGATAAAAACGGTAAACAATATAAAGCGGATATTTCAGAAAATGGCTATATGACGATCTTTGATATTCCAGCAACTGAGGATGATTATACATTCGTAGTTAACATTCCAGGACACTATCAATATAGTAGAAAAATTAAATTAAGTAAAGTAATAGATGGAAAAGTTCAAGGTATAGACTATTTCGCTTATACTGATACTGCAGCAGCAGGAGATATTAATGGTGACAATGTAATCGACATTTATGATGCAAAGCTTATTGCAAATAAAGCTCAGGAAACTGGCGATAAATTGAAGGAAGATCTAAATAAAGATGGAGTAGTTGATATCCAGGACTTCAATTATGTTGAAAAGAACTTCATGACAACAAACCCATTTTTCCCAACATCTATTAAACCAGTTGAAAAAGCAGGTAAATTAACGTTAGAAGAATTAAAAAAGAAATTTAACTAGAGTGCAAGAACTTTTCCGATAAAAAGCCACAAGGAATTTACCTTGTGGCTTTTAGAATGTTGAAATATAAAATTGTCAATAGGGAAAACGGACATTAAATGAACATATATTAATGAAGAAGTTATCATTTTTTGGATGATCTTTTAATGTATTTAAATGTTAATATGTTTGATTAATTTTATGATTCCAATAACACTAAAAAAGATTTTTTCAGAAGTAAAAAATTAAGAGCTAATTTTTAGAAAAATAAGTTCAATTGATTTGTTTAGTTTAATTAATATTCGATATAAATCGACCTACAAACTGATTTATAAACAACTGTTAGATAACTCTAAGTAAAGGCTACTTGATTAGAATTTATTACAGACTTTTTTATGAATAAGTTGATTGGAACGGAGGGATGCTCGACTCCTATGGGATTAGCGGGAAGGCTGAGACCCCGCAGGCTTGCCGAGGAGGCTAAAGAATCTCGCCCCATGGAAAGCGAGCATCCTGTAGTGGAAATCAACATCACTCTACCCCTTTACGAAAATTTGGTAATTTAATTGAAGGTTGTTTTTCAACAGCGTGAAAGCCACAAGGAATTTACCTTGTGGCTTTTCTCTGTTTTAATTAGATTATTTAAATTTAGTCATAAAAAAATGCACCCCTAACATTCGGGGTGCACTTCAAGTTTGACCTGTGTTCTTTTACCATGTTTCTAATTCAACCGGCGTTACTTCCAAGATTCAATAGCATTTATTAGTAATGACGCAAATACTTTTGCACCATCTGGTTTTAAATGAACGCCATCCGGAGAAAAATATGAATTATGATTGGCGCTAGCACTATACCAGTCTACAACTCTAGTATTTGGGTATTTACTTGAACCTTCCCTTAAAGTTTTATTAACAAACGATTCCCAAGGTCTTGGTACTCGCGTGTTAACAAATAAAATTTTTCGATCTTTTCCAATTAACTCTATAAGAGAAGACATTTGTTTTACGGTAAACGGACCGTTTGTACCTAGCTCTATGACAACAGTACTCCCAAGCGAATTTGTGCTTTTTGCTTGTTGAATAATTGCAGATGCTTCAGTAAATTGTCTTCCAATTTTAGCATTAACCGAAAGAGATGGATATGTTTTTTTAAGTTCAGGAATTGAATTAATAACGATAGAATCTCCTATAATAAATACACTATTGTTTGAAACAACCGGCTTATTCGTTTCAGCAGGTTTATTATTATTAGTATTTGGAGTTTGATTGTTATTTACACCTGGTTTAGAATCTTCAGTTGTTTGACCATTATTATTTTGCTTATTTGTATTGTCAGTAACTGGCTTTTCATCTTTATTTTCTGTTTTTACATCTTTATTTTCTTCTGTTTTTACTTCATTATTTACTGTTTTTTCATCATCATTTTGCTGAATTGGCTTAGTTACCTGTTTATCGTGATCAACTATAGTTGTTGAAGGAGGTTTTTTAGTATCGTTTTTAACAGTTTCAGATGATTGCTTTGATACGGATTGAACTGATTCAATTTCTGAGCTTGCTTTTACATCTTTGGCATCAGGAAGAACAGATAGTCCAAAGCTTGCGATACCAGATAGTAAAATAAACGTGCTTATGATCACAATATGTTTATAAAAGAATTCTTTTAAATTAATATTTCCTGCTAGGAAGTTCTTCCAAAGTATACCTAGTTTACCTTTTCTAATTGGATCTTCAATATAGTGATAGGAAAGTGCTGCAAGAACAAATATTAATGTAATTTGACAAATTGCTCTAAAAAGTGAAATATCGCCAGTGTTAACCTTAGGAGATAATAATATAATTACAGGGTACTGCCATAAATAGATTCCATATGAACGTAATCCGATCCATTTTAACGGTCTCATTGCTAGAAATCTACCAATCTTACTTGTAGGGTGAGCGAGTGCTGCGATTAGCATTGCAGCAGAAATAGACAATAGGAACATTCCTCCGCGATAAAGGAAACTATCATATTGATTTGTTTTACCGACCATAAGTAGAAAAATAAGTAAACCCGTAATCCCAACTAGATCAATTAAAATCTTTCCAGAGGTTGTAACATTATTTGTAAGTTTTCGGCTAGGCCATACTAATGCTAATGATGCTCCTATTAATAAAGAAAAAGCTCTCGTATCAGTACCGTAATAGACCCTACTAGGATCACTACCCGGATGGAATAATATAGCCATCAGTAATGCAGAAATGATTGCACCAACTATTGTATATAAAAATAGGCGATCTTTATTTTTAATATATTTTAAGCCTAATAAAGTAAGAATTGGCCAAATAATATAAAATTGCTCTTCAACTGCTAACGACCAAAAATGATTTAATATTGATGGATTTGCATAAGACTCAAAGTACGAAAGATGATGGAAAATATACCACCAATTACTGTAATAAAATATTGCAGCTACAGAATCTTGTTTTAAATTTCCGATCATTGATGATTTGAATAATGAAACAAATGCAATGACGATTAGTAGTAAGGTGAACATTCCTGGTAAAAGCCTTTTTGCGCGGCGGTACCAAAAACTTTTTAAGTCGATCCTTTGATTTGTACTCCACTCGGCAATTAATAAATCAGTAATCAAATAACCTGAGAGTACAAAGAATACTGTTACACCTAGGAACCCACCAGAAGCCCAAGAAAAATTTAAGTGATATGCAATGACCGATAAAACTGCTAATGCTCTAAGCCCGTCTAATCCAGCCATATAACGAAACGGTTTATTAGTATTAGACATAAGCAGAACCTCTTCGTTTAAACACCTCATAAACGATTTCTTTTTCGAACAAATGTTGAGCTTTTATAAAATTTAATTTCTTAACCGTCTGAACCGCGAAGTTCATTACTAATTTCCCCTTCCCCTAATTTAACTATTTATGTCAGCCTTCTTTATATATTTGGCTTTTTGTTAAAGTATTTTTAAAAGAGAGCCAAATCTAATCAATTAAGAGTGGCTCTTTTATTCGTTTGTTTAAAAGTTATCTAATATAATGATGCCCAACTAAAACTTTTGAAAGAACGTCAGTTGGAATTGTAAATTCAACAACACCCATATAACCAGGGGCAACTTCATATTTATCAAATGAAATAACAAGCTTATGATCTTTATTTATATAAAAATTTTGATTGTCTTTAATGCTTACGAAAGGATCGATTGAATAGTCAAGATTTGCCTCCGGTATCCAGTATACCTTACTTCCATCTTTTTTCATCTGCTCTTTCATTTGTTCTTTAATGTTTTGACTAATTATTTTTACATATGATTTATCTTTAAAAAGAATAGGTAATGACAATAAAATTTCCTTTTTTTTGTCAATTGTGTCAAATTTCATAGTTGTTGAGGAAGAAGCAGCAGTATTAACAACATATCTTTCAATCGACAATATGTCCTCATTATCTGTTTTAACTTCATAACCACTATCAATTCCTAAGTGTGCACCAGAATCTTTTTTTACAGATTCTGTTTCTTTCATAAATTGATCATATAGCTTCTTATTTTCTTCTAAGTATTTTTTGTTTAAGCTTTGCTCTAAATCTTTATTTTTTAAATTTTTAACGGCTGGGACTTTTAAATCTGCCTTATAGGTTGGCTCATCTACAGTATATTCAGTAAAAGTTAGTACATTAACAACATTTCCAAGTATTGGAACATTCGATAATGTCTTTGCAAAAGTCGAACTAGTATTAATTGATAAAACAAATAGCGCAGCAGTAAAAAAACCTGTAATTGACTTTAGAGGGAATCTTTTTTGTATGGAACGTTTAATTGCTTTTTTAACAATAATGTCCAAATTATCAGGGATAGGGACATTTTTATAGTCCGATCTTAATTTTTCTAATTTTTTATCCAACTAATTGGCCTCCCAAAAATAAATTCATTTCATTTTAATCCGGAGTATTTCTAAAGCTTTATATAAACGAGTTTTGATTGTATTTGGACTCTCCTGTAAAATTTCAGCAACTTCTTCAATCTTTAAGTCTTCGAAATATCTGAGGACAATTACAGCCCGATATTTAGTAGGTAAAGATTCTAATGATCTTTCTAAATCAATATCTGTATAATTATCATCCTGTCCTGAAGAATATAACTCAATCGTTTCTTCATCCATTACAGTTACTTTTTTTTGTTTTCTTAAAAAATCTAATGATGTATTTACTACAATTCTATAAAACCAACTTTTTAAAGATTGTTCATTTTTTAATTTATCTTTTGAGGAAATGGCTTTATGAATAGAATCTTGTAATATATCCACCGCATCTTCTGAGTTTTTAACGTAGCTATAAGCTAACCGATAAAAATCATCTTTATTATTAATAATAAAATCTACAAGTTCCTTTTCTAAGTTAGACTTCCCCTTCATTTAAAGAGCTCCTTTTTTGAGATACGTATCTAAGAAGGTACACATTATAAAAGACGTATACCTATTCGAAAAAGTTTTATAAAAAGTAAAAAATATTTAAGGAAATTTTTACTATAAAATTAGCCTAACCGTTTAATGGAAATTTGGCCTAAGTTAGTAGTATACAGATGGCATACCTATTCGTAAACAAACTATAGACAATTAATCAAAAAAAAGAGCCAAGGAGTACTTCTGTTCTAAGCAACTGGCGTTATAAAGCATAAAAAGAACCAAAACAAAAAAAGCAAAAAATCTTAAAATTTTGCTCTTTAATAGTCGGTTTATTTGAAATTGCTGATAGTACAAATGAATCAAGTGGGTAAAATAGCTATTTATTTACATATTGAGATTATAGATAATAGAAATAAGAGTCTGCAAACTGTACTAATCTTACTAACTTAGTTGGAGGATATATGATTAAAGAACACTATAGTTTTAACCCATTTCCAAAAATAAACACGAACCGATTAGTTTTAAGACAAATGAATAATGAAGATCAATATGAAATATTTGCATTACGTTCAAATAAAAAAGTGTCCCAATATATTAACAGACCGATCGCAAAAGAAGTAGATGAAGCACTTCAATATATAAAAATGATTAATGAAGGAATTGAACGTAATGATTGGGTTCTTTGGGGAATTACTTTTAAAGAAAGTGATCAATTAATCGGTACAATTTGCTTGTGGAATTTTTCGGTTGAGCAATCGAAAGGGGAAGTTGGATATGAACTTTCACCAGAGCTTCAAGGAAAAGGAATCATGCAAGAGGCATTAAAAGCAGTGTTAGCATATGGATTTAATACACTTCATTTACAAGTCATTGAAGGAATTGTTCAGTCAGAAAATCAAAAATCAATCCAAATTTTAGAGAGAAATAAATTTATTAATAAAGGCTTGGTAAATAGGGGAACAACTAATGAAGAAGATATACATTCATATACTTTTGAATTAACGAATGAAAAGTATTACTCTAAATAATAGCTTGAAAAATAGAGAAGCAAATGGTTTAAAGTTTAAACAAACGTTTGAATAAAAAAGTAGTCGCTATTAGCGACTACTTTTCTAATTTAAACTAACAATTTTTAAATTTTTTGATTGAAGATATTCAATAATTTGTGGTAAAGCATCTAAAGAAGGTTTCGTTTCGTGAAGTAGAATGATACTTCCAGATTCAGTGTGGCTTTTAACGTAATTTATAATTGTATTTGTATTGCGGTTCTTCCAATCTTCAGTATCTTTATCCCATAAAACCATTTTAAATTGATGTTTTTGCATTAATTCAATAGTTGCTTGGTTTTTTGCACCGTATGGTGGTCTGAAAAGGGTTGTTTCTTGTTTTGTAATATTTTTTATTAAGTTATTTGTTCTAACCAGATCATCTTCTTGATTTTTATAAGTTAGTTTTATGAAGTCATCGTGGTGCATGGAGTGGCTTCCAACTGAGTACCCGTTAGAATATGCATATTGTACATTTTCAGGATATCTTACAACGTTATCTCCGATGTAGAAAAAAGTAGCGCCAACTTTATATTTTTTTAAAACATTTACTATTTCCTTCGAATACTTTGAGGGGCCGTCATCAAAAGTAATGGCTACACTACCTTGTGGGATACTATAGCTAACTACATTGTTTAATTTTACAGTCGGATAAATAGATTGAACGGGTTTATTAGGTTCTTGCTTAATTGCATATCTAACATCTGGTTCATTTGTGTGCACATTCGGTTGAGATACATTTTTAATAGCAGTTTTATTTGGATCTTGTTTATCCTGATTTGGTTTTATTTGTTTCGCTGGAGTTTTTATCGTTTGTGCCTTTGAAACACTTTCAGCTTTTGCTGGTTTTTTTCCGCAAAATAAAGATTCTGATTTACAAGTTTGACTCTTATAAGCTATTAAACTAATCGATAGAATACTAATAGCAGCAACAGTAAGCCAACCATAAAGTTTATAACGTTTTGAATTACTCTTTTCTTTTTTTGAACTGGATCGACTAATTGATAAATATGGTAGATCTATTAAAATCCTAAGATCTTTCATATTTTTTATGGAGTGAAGTTGAAGATGAAACTCTTCTGAACAAGGAAAGTAGATTTTTTCACTCTCATTATTGTTTGATTTAGTTACAAAACTAGTAAACTGATTTTTATCTTCATCCAAATTACTACATAAAGAAAGGCTAAACTTATAGTTATCATCAAAAATAATTTTTGATTTCATAAGATTGGCCGTTTCGTTGTCAATTTCCCAATGAAGTTCTATTTCTTGATTAAATAATAGTTTGATATGCAAAAAGGATTTATCGAATTTTTGTTCGATTGATAAAAGCTCAATTAGTTTTTCATTGTAAATTGACATAACTTCCTCCGATCTTATAAAGAAATTACTCATTTGCGTTTATTCTTAAACGTTAAAGACTGACGTAAAAATATACCTTTTGTCATACCTATTTCAACTGTTTTTCTTAAAATATATTAATCTAAAAGGAAAATAATTAGTAAAGATTATCCCTATTGAGGACAGTTTTTTTAATTCGATTAAAATGTGTCGAATATTAAATTTACCTTACATTTTAATTGTAAAGTACTGTAATAAATTGTCAATTGAAGATTTGAAATTAGTCCCTATGGAATAAGAGAATAAGGTTGAAAAGGATAGAAAGAATCAATTTAAAATTTTTAATTGATTGAAATGGCACCTTATTAGGAAAAAAGTACCTTTTAGGTGCTTTTTTTTGTAAATTAACTGTTCCAACATTTTAAATGGACGTTTTAGACATACTTTATTTTATGAATTATATAAGTATAAACAACTTAAGTTATTGATTAGTAAAATTGACATTTTGCAAACAATAACATATTATGTTTGTAAATAAATAAACATTTATAATTAATGTTTGGTAAGTAATAAACAAAAAAGGGTTGTGTTTATTAAGTGGAAAATTTAGATGTTTTTTGGAATGCCGATATAGAAGAATTAAAACAAGGATATATCGAAGAGGAAAATCATTATTTATGTTTACTATGTAGTAAAAGAATTGAAAAAGGAATTATCTATCAAGATTCAGGCATTTTATATGAAGCCGAAAAATACATGAAAGTTCATATAGATCAAAGTCATGACTCTGTTTTCGATTATTTAATCCAACTGGATAAAAAGCTAACAGGATTAACTGAGCATCAAAATCATCTTCTACGTCTTTTTTATCAAGGGAAGAGTGATACAGATATTCAAAAAGAAACTGGTATCGGAAGCGCTTCTACGATTAGGAATCATCGGTTTGTTTTAAAGGAAAAGGAAAGACAAGCAAAATTATTTCTTGTCATGATGGAGCTTTTAAAAGAAAAGGATCAGCATGCGCCAAGTTTTTTACCACTTCATAAAACAGCAAAAATGGTCGATGAACGCTATAACATTACGGAAGATGAAATGGAAAAAACCTTAAAAAAATACTTTCCAGAAGGCATAGATGGATCATTAAAAAAATTTCCTTTAAAAGAAAAACAAAAACTTGTTGTTCTAAGAGAAATCGTTAAAAGATTTTCACCAAATAAAACTTATACAGAAAAAGAGATTAATGAAGTTCTGACAGCTATTTACCCTGATTATGTCGTGTTAAGAAGATACTTAATTGAATATGGCTTTATTGATCGAAAGTCGGATGGAAGTAGTTATTGGTTAAAAGCTTAGGAAAAGAAAGGTTGGTAAAAATGAGTAGAAAAAAAGAATTAAAAATGCAATATAAAGAAACGAAAGTTCAAGCAGGTATTTATCAAATTAAAAATATAAAAAATCAAAAAGTATTTATAGTAAGTACTAAAAATTTAAAAACAATTAATGGAAAGAAATTTGAATTAGAGGCAGGGTCTTGTACAAATAAAGCTCTGCAACAAGAATGGAATGAATATGGTAAAGAGTCATTTATATTTGAGGAATTAGAAATTTTAAAGGAAGAAGATATTAGTCCATTAGGTATAAAGGGAGATCTAAAAAGACTAGAGGGAAAATGGTTAGAAAAACTTCAACCATATGGTGAAAGAGGATATAACACATATAGTAGCAAGGGTGATCAAACTTGATTACATCAGAGATTAATCCTCAGGAGCAAAAAAAAGTAAAATTTACTTTATTACGCCCAATGATTATGTTTTTAATTCCATTACTTTTAAGTAATATTATGCAGTCTATTGGCCAGGTTTTTAGCATGATTATAGTAGGAAATTGGTTAGGGGAAAATGCTTTAGCTGCAATTTCAGCTTTCTTTCCGATCTTTTTCTTTTTAGTATCATTTATTATTGGAATTGGCTCTGGTAGTTCAATTTTAATCGGTCAGGCACATGGTGCAAAGCTTGAAGAAAAAGTAAAAGCTATTGTTGGAACGACTCTTACTTTTACTCTTATCCTCTCTGTAGTACTTGCGATAATCGGCAATATTTTTATTGAAAAACTTTTGAGTTTAATAGGAACTCCTGAAAATATTCTTCATGTAAGTACACATTATGCTTCTATTTTATTTTGGTCGATTCCCGTGCTATTTATCTATATGGTATATACAACTCTAATGAGAGGTATTGGAGATTCGAAAACACCATTTTATTTTCTTATATTAAGTACAGTTTTAAATGTTGCACTTTTACCGCCATTAGTATTTGGTTGGGTAGGTATACCGAAGTTAGGAATATATGGGGCAGCATATGCATCAGTAGGTTCAACGGTTCTGACAAGTATAGTTCTATTCATATACTTACACAAAACCAATCATCCCCTACGACTTGATACTTCAATAAGAAACTATTTGAAGATGGACCCAAAACTTTTAAAACTAATTTTAAAACTAGGTATTCCAACCAGTATTAATATGGTATTTCTTTCGATTTCTGAGATTGCCGTTATTACTTTTGTTAATCAATATGGCTCAGATGCTACTGCATCCTATGGGGTAGTAAATCAGTTAGTAAGTTATGTTCAAATGCCATCTATTTGTATTGGAATCGCAGTATCAATTTTTGCTGCTCAGTCAATAGGAGCAAATCAGGTTAATCGATTAAACCAAGTTATTAAAATAGGATTATTACTTAACTATGTGCTAGGTGGCATAGTAGTATTACTCACTTATTTTTTCTCAAAGCCTATTTTAAGTTTATTTCTAACGAATGATAGTACTGTACAAATTGCGAATAGTTTATTAATGATTACGTTATGGGGATATTTAATACTCGGACATTCATTTATTTTATCGTCTACAATGCGAGCTAGTGGAGCAGTACTGTGGCCAACTCTTATTAGTATATTTGTAATATGGTGTATTGAAGTACCTGTAGCCTATCTTTTATCTCATTACACAAGTCTCGGAATGAAAGGAATTTGGTTTGGTTACCCGGCAGCTTTTATAGTTGGGCTTGGATTAAACTTTTTATATTATAAATTTTCATGGAGAAAGAAACGTATAGTCCGTTTAGTCAATTAATTTGAAAAAACCACAAGGGAATTCCTTGTGGTTACAGTGTGTAGACAAAGTACTTTAAACTTGATTTTCAGACTGATTGCAAGCGCTTGTCTTTCGAGGCGCGAAGCCTGGTGAGGAGCGGAGTTACCCTAAACGGTAATGAGCACCGCAGACAGGCGAAGTAACGAAGAAAGCGAGCGTTTGTCAACAGTCTGAAGCCACAAGGGGATTCCTTGTGGTTATTTGTTTTCCCTTCAGAAATACCGTATACCTTTATTGTTATAGGAACATACTTTTATAGATACAAATTAAAATGCAATTTTACTGATTGTGTTCATAAAATCGTAACATTATCGGTCGTTTGATTAGAATAATTAATTACATTAGACAATAAGATATTACATTATAGGGGGGATTCGTAATGGACTTGGATAATGTCACACTCAGTAGATTACTAACAAGTATGACACTAGTATTTCACATTATTTTTGCAACAATTGGTGTAGGAATACCCTTAATGATCGCAATTGCAGAAGGGTTAGGAATCTTAAAAAAGGATCCACATTACACATTAATGGCAAGAAGATGGGCAAGAGGTTACACAATTACCGTTGCAGTTGGAGTAGTAACTGGAACATGTATTGGTCTACAACTATCCTTATTATGGCCGAGCTTTATGAGAATCGCGGGTCAAGCAATTAGTTTTCCATTGTTTATGGAAACATTCGCTTTCTTTTTTGAAGCAATATTCCTAGGGATTTATTTATACACTTGGGACCGATTTAAAAAACCTATTTACCATTGGTTGATCATTTTACCTGTTATATTAGGTTCAACTTTGTCGGCATTTTTTATCACTACGGTAAATGCGTTTATGAATACTCCACAAGGTTTTACTTTGAAAAATGGAATAATTAAAACTGTCGATCCGATTGCCGCTATGTTTAATCCAGCTGCTCCTTCTAAAACATTACATGTAATTGTTACTGCATATGTTGCATCTGCTCTTATTTTAACGTCAATTGCCGCTATTCAATTATTGAGAGGGAAGAATACGGAATACACACGAAAAGGGCTTCGATTAGCAGCAACATTAGGATTAATTTTTGCCGTTTTAACAGGTGTCACAGGAGATGTTTCAGCAAAATTCCTTGCTAAATATCAGCCAGAAAAACTAGCAGCAATTGAATGGCATTTTGAGACAGAAAGAGGGGCAGATTTTGTCTTATTCGGAACACTAGATGATAAAACACATGAAGTAAAATATGAAATTCGAATTCCTAAACTGTTAAGCTTTTTATCTTTCTCAGATTTTAATGCACCAGTAACTGGATTAAATGAATTTCCAAAAGATGAGACGCCACCTTTGTTCATACATTATTTATTTGATATTAAGATGACATTTGTCGGCTTAATTATTTCGATGACCTTCATATTT
Source organism: Bacillus sp. UNCCL81 (assembly GCF_900112535.1). Lineage (NCBI taxonomy): Bacteria > Bacillati > Bacillota > Bacilli > Caryophanales > Bacillaceae > Bacillus > Bacillus sp. UNCCL81. The sequence continues at coordinate 74,793 of NZ_FOMF01000005.1, forward strand.
GTTGTGTTTTCTATTAAAAAGAAAAATTGGATGCATAATAAATGGCTTTTACGTGGACTAGCGCTGACTGGCCCATTAGCGATGATCAATATCGAACTTGGATGGATGATTGCTGAAATTGGCCGCCAACCATGGATATTAAGAGGATATATGAAGGTTTCAGAGGGAGCCACAACTGCCCAAGGACTAGGTAGTATGTTTTGGTTATTTTTTGTATTGTATGTTTTTTTAGGAGTCTTTTGTACAATCGTTATTCGAAAAATGTTCATCCATAATCCACCCGAAGATGAACTTCAATATCGTTTAAAAAAATAGGCTCTGATAAATTTCAATCAAAAAACTCTCGGTAAGTTACGAATAAGTAAATGTTGTAGCTTGAAAGAGTATTACTTGAATTTGAACAAAGCCATGAATTGGAGGGTGAACATTGAATATTGAGTTATTAGGAATAATCGTTTTATGGATATTTCTATATGGATATATCATTATTGCATCAATTGACTTCGGTGCTGGATTCTTTGCTTATTATGGAAAAGTAACGAAAAAAGATCACTTAATAAATAATTTGATTAGTAGATATTTATCACCTGTTTGGGAGATAACGAATGTATTTTTTGTATTTTTCTTTGTTGGCATTATAGGTTTCTTTCCAAGTGTTGCATTTTACTATGGAACGGCTCTTTTAATCCCAGGGAGTATTTCACTAGTCCTATTGGCAATTAGAGGTTCATTTTATGCATTTTCTAACTATGGATCAAAGAAAAACAAGGTTTATTTATTTTTATATGGAGCGACTGGCCTATTGATTCCCGCTTCACTTTGTACGGTTCTGACCATTTCTGGAGGAGGGTATATAGTTGAAAAAAACGGAGTCGTTCAATTTTTAGCTAAAAACTTATTAACAAGTTTATACTCTTGGAGTGTAGTAATCATTGCAATCATCTCAGTCTTATATATTAGTGCAACATTTTTAACCTATTACGCAAGTAAAGCGAAAGATGAAAGTGCACTGGAAATATTAAGACAATATGCTTTATATTGGACCGCTCCTACAATCCTATCAAGTTTTCTTGTTTTTGTTGGATTAAGAGATAATAATAATAGGTTTTATCAAAATATAGTTAATCATTATTGGTGGATGTTTTTATTATCATTAATTTGTTTTTTAATAGCATCTTCATTAATTTTACTAAAACGAAATTACGGTACAGCCTTTATATTTGTAATGCTCCAATTCTTCTTTGCTTTTTTCGGCTACGGGGCGGCGCACTTGCCATATATATTAGATCCATATATTACGATATACAATGGATACACTAATCAAACATCCGGTACCATGCTAGTAACTGTATTTGTCTTAGGGTTACTACTATTAGTTCCATCGCTATTGTTCCTATTTAAACTATTTTTATTTGATGCGGAGTATGTTCAAGGCAAAAAGTAAAGTGGGGGAGATGAAATGCACTCTTCTAATAAACATGAAAAGCGGCTTGTGCTTTTGTGTTTTATTGTAGCTTTTATTATGGGATTATCTTTTATTAGTAAATTTTTTCATTGAATAATGAGTAGAGTGGGGGCGCCAACATTTTTTATTTAGGCGTCTTTTTCTATGTTGATATATCGCTAAATAGGCTGTTGGAAACTTTAATAAGGGAAAGGTTGCAAATAAAAAAGGTGAAACTGCAATTAAAAAAAGGAAAACTTCAAATAAACGGATGGTACTGCAAATAAAAAAGGCAAAACTACAGTTAAATTAAGTGAAACTGCAATTAAAAATGTCAAAACTGCAAATAAAAAAGGTGAATCTGCAAATAACATGCTAAATTCACCTAAAATGAAGTCGATTTTACATAGTAATACGTTTGTATTATAAAGTTTTATTAGTAAAAAGGGTGAATCTAAGCAAATAGTTTAAAATATAACCTTGTTCCCGCTACATTCATGCACTTTCTAAAACTTTTCCTTCTTTTACAAGTAGCGTACGAGTTGAAACATTATTTGCGAATTCCATGTCATGAGTAATGACTAGAATGCTCATACCTTCTTTTGCTAATTTTTTCATAATCTCTGCTATTCCGTTCGTTAGTTCAGGATCTAGTGCTGAAGTAGGTTCATCAAAGCAAAGAATTTTTGGCTCTAGTGCACAAGCTCTAGCGATCGCTACACGTTGCTGCTGGCCACCGGATAACTCGTTTGGTAATGAATTTGCTTTATCACTAAGACCAACTTGTTTTAATAAATCTATTGCTCTTTTTTTAGCTTCTTCTTTATTCATACCTAGTACAAGAGTAGGGGCTTCAATAATATTTTCAATTACTGTTTTATGTGGGAATAAATTATAGTTTTGAAAAACCAGTCCGACGTTTTTTCTTACTTTTAAAAGATCTTTTTTAGATTTTATCATTTGACCATCTATTTCAATTGATCCGCCATCGAAGTTTTCTAAGCCATTTATACAACGAAGTATTGTCGTTTTACCTGCTCCTGATTGTCCTAGTAGAGTAACGATTTCTCCTTTATTAACTTCAAAAGAGACTTCATTTAATACGGTTTGTTTATTAAACTGTTTTGTTAAGTTATTTACTTTTAACATATTTAGTCTCTCCTTATTTATAATATGAATATCGATTTTCTAATCGTTTAAATAAATTTGTTAATATTGCTGTTAACAGTAGATAAATAATACCAACGAAAACAAGAGGCAGTAGTGATGCGCTTGTATTAGATGCGATTTTAGCTACACGAAGCATATCATCAAGACCAACAACATATACAAGAGCTGAATCTTTTATAAGTGTAATTACTTCGTTTGAAACAGGAGGTAATACTTTCTTTGTCATTTGAGGCAAAATAATTCTTTTAAAAGTTTGACTGCGACTCAAGCCTAAAACCTCTGCTGCTTCATATTGACCTTTATCAACTGATTGAATACCAGCTCTGAATATTTCACCAAAATAAGCTGCATAATTCAGTACAAATGCAATAATAACTGTTGTAAAACGGTCAAAGACAATTCCGACTAATGGTAAACCAAAAAAGATAAAGATTAATTGTAAAAGTAGAGGTGTACCACGCATTAATAAAATATAAGAACTAATAATTGATTTGATTGCTGTAATATTCGAAAGTCTTCCAAGTGCAATGATGATTCCAAGTGGAATTGCTAACGCTAGAGTAATTAAGAAAACCTCTAGCGTTACTTTTAATCCATCAAGCATGGAAGGTAATAAAGATGTAATTTGTTCCATGATCGTAAGCTCCTTTTTATTTCAATGTACCGAACCATTTTTTATAAATTTTGTCGTAAGTACCATCTTTTTTCATAGCACTAATTTGTTTGTTAATTTTTTTAAGTAAATCAGAATCATCTTTTCTAACGCCAATTCCATACTCTTCTTCACCAAAGTTATCTTCTAAAATTTTGTATTTGTTTTGGCCTCTTTTGTTCATGTAATATCTAGCTAATGTTTCATCCGCTACAACCACATCTAGACGTTTTGATTCTAAGTCCATTAAAGCTTGGTTGTTATTTTCATATAATACTGGTTTACTACCGTTAAATGATTTTACTAAGTTTTTCTCTTTATTAACTGCATCTAAAGAACTTGATCCTTCTTGAATCCCAACATTTTTACCTTTTAAATCTGATTTTGATTTTATTTTTGAATTTGCTAGGGTGATAATAACTTGTCTATTTTTTAAATATGCATCTGAGAAGTTTACTTTTTTCTTACGCTCATCTGTAATTGAATAGCCGTTCCAAATTGCATCAATATTTCCTGATTTTAATTCAGTCTCTTTCATTGACCAATCAATTGGTTGGAAAGTTACTTTTATATTTTCACGTTTAAATACTTCTTTTGCTAAATCAATATCAAAACCTACAACCTTACCTTTATCATCTTTAAAACCCATTGGTACAAAAGTATCATCTAATCCAATGACTACTTCGTTTGCATTTCGTTTTTCTTTTCCACACCCAGTCACTACTAATATTGAAATCATACAAATGATAATTGCTGACATTAATTTTTTATTCATTTTACTCTCTCCCTTAAAATATTCTTGAAAAACAAAAAACTCCCGTCCTCTAGCTATATGAATAGCTAGAGGACGGGAGTATTACTCACGTGGTTCCACCTCTATTTATTGATACCTCACGATACCAACCTCTTCAAGTGCAGCAATTAAGCTATACTCTAGCACGATAACGGGTGCAGGGAATCCGGAAACAGTCTACTACCAAAAAGGGTTCGGTGCTCAGCTCAGAGATGTGTTCAAAATATTGTCTTACGCCCCTCGCACCAACCGGGAACTCTCTGTTTAAGAACTTAATACTTTTACTATTTCTCATCAATGCTTTTAAAATTAAATTTTCAAATATGTTCAATGCTGTAATTTTTATAAAATCAAACTAGTTTGTTTTGCGATGAACAAATAATATTACAGATTACAAACAACTGTCAACAAATTTTATTTAAAAAAACTTTGATTTTGTCAAAACTTGGGTAGGAAATTTCTCGGGAAATATGGAAAATTGTCGATTGAATGCTAATAAAACTGATTGGAATTGTAAAATATTATCAATTCACACAAATAACATATACTTTATAAATTTCGATTAAAAACTATGATAAATTATCATTAAGGACGAGTGCTGTAACACTTGTTCTAGGCAATTAAATAAGCCGAGATGGTTTTATCTATGAAATTTTCTAAGAAGTAGCCCATGCCCAGTCAAAGTATAGGGGCTATTTCTTTTTTGTTGCGTTTATAATACTAACTACTAATTGGATCAATGCAACGAAAAGCGATATAAGAATTTTCTTATATTTAACAAAAAATTCATGCGCTCAAAGTATATCTAAAGAATCGTATGATATAATAAACATATATTAAAAAAGAACGAGTGCTGTTACACCCGTTCTAGGCAACTTAATAAGCCGAGATGGTTTTATCTTGTAAGTTCTAAGAAGTAGCCCATGCCGAGCAAAAGCATAGGGGCTATTTCTTTTTTGTTGCGTTTATAATACTAACTACTAATTGGATCAATGCAACGACAAAAGTCATTGCGATGAAGATTAGAGTAAGTATTTCAAGTGTTTGCATTGGCAGCACCTCCTTTCTACAAAAATGCGTAGAAAAGAAGATAAAACCAATTCCCCTATGCTATTCAATTGCCTAGTTTAATTATAATAAAATAATTATGATTAAACTGAATCTATAATTATAAAATTTAAACAATATCATGAAGTTTTAGAATGATTACAATTCTGTTCGGTTGGTAAAAATTGAACAGAGTGTTGAAATATTAATATCTTAAAAATTATTGTATGATAGGATTAGAGTTTTTTTAGAACGAGATATGTGGATATAGATAAATTAAATTAGGAGAGTAGAATGAGAAAATTTAAGAAAGTTTATATAGAGATTACAAATATATGTAATTTGAAGTGTAATTTTTGTCCAAGCCCAACGTTGGAGAGACCGTTGAAGTTTTTGGATGAGAAAGCATTTACTCATGTTGTAAATTCGGTTAAACCTTATACGGATCATATTTATTTTCATTTGATGGGTGAGCCCTTTTTAAATACCAAGCTCGGTAGATTTTTGGATATTAGTCATGAAAATGGTTTGAAGGTTAACATAACAACGAATGGTACGTTAATTAATAAGGTAAAGGATTTATTAATTGAATCCAAAGGTTTAAGACAAATCAATTTTTCACTTCATAGTTTTGAGGCGAATGATTTAACGAAGGATTTGCACGATTACGTTGAAAATATTACGAATTTCATTAATGAAGCGAATGAAAAAAGCGATATGATTTGTGCAATTAGGCTTTGGAATATGGATAGTGAAGAGTTAAGAGCAAGTAACTCACTGAATATTGATATATTAAATTTACTTGAGGAAAAATTAAATTTAGATTTTTCTTTAAGTGAAAGACTTCAGGAAACACATAATATTAAACTACGCGATAAAATTTATTTAAATATGGCAGAAAAGTTCCAATGGCCAGACATGGGTAATGATATTATCGATGAAAATGTATTCTGCTATGGTTTAAGAGATCAGATCGGTGTATTAGTTGATGGAACAGTAGTACCATGTTGTTTAGATAGCGAAGGGAAGATTCCATTAGGGAATATTTATGAGACATCATTAGAAGATATTTTAAATTCTGAGCGTGCACGAGCAATCTATGATGGCTTCTCAAGACGATGTGCAGTGGAAGAATTATGCAAAAGATGCGGTTATGCAAAACGACATAAAAAGTAATTTTTGGAAAAAACCGCTTTCTTTTTAAAAGAAAGTGCTTTCTTATTTAAAAGCGAAAAAAAGCTATATTAATCCCTGAAATTTTATAGTAGTATAGTTTAGTCTGTTTAAAATTTTAGGAGGATTTACATCAATGAAAGAACAACAAATTAAAATAACTACTGCAGATCCATCTGCAATTGGTTTATTCGGTTTAGCGATGGTAACGCTTGTTGCCTCAACACAAAAATTAGGAATTACTGATGGTGTTTCATTAGTATTACCGTGGGCGATATTTTTAGGTGCTATTGCACAATTATTTGCGAGTATCCAGGATTTTAAACATAATAATGTATTTGGAGCAACAGCATTTGGAGCATATGCATTCTTTTGGTTAGCTGTTGGTACTACTTGGTTAATCCAATTAGGTGTTTTTGGAGAAGCATTAATGAAAGCGGCTGATGTTAAGCAACTTGGTTTTGCTTTTGTAGGATATTTAATCTTTTCAATTTTTATGACAATCGGTGCAATGGAAACTCATAAGGTATTATTTATTATTTTTGTATTAATTGATTGTTTATTTATTGGGTTATCATTAAGTACATTAGGCTTTATGGAAGAAGCTACTCATACTTTTGCAGCATATAGTGAATTAGGAATAGCAATTATGTCATTTTATGGATCGGCTGCAGCTGTTTTAAATAGTCACTTTGGAAGAGAATTTTTACCTGTAGGGAAACCTTTTGGGATTTTTAAAGCGAAATAATAATTGAGTTCTAAAATTTATTTTTTGGACTTTGTCTATACACAAAAACCTTTACCAATGGAGTAAAGGTTTTTTAGCTGTTGAAAACAACCTTGTCAAGAAAATTACCAAATTTTTGTAAAAGGAGTAGAGTGATGTTGATTTCCACTACAGGATGCTCGCTTTCCATGGGGCGAGATTCTTTAGCCTCCTCGGCAAGCCTGCGGGGTCTCAGCCTTCCCGCTAATCCCATAGGAGTCGAGCACCCCTCCGATCCAATCAACTTATTCATCGAAAAAAGTCTGCAATATATGCTAATCAAATAGCCTTTACTTAGAGTAACCTAACAATAGTTAATTAATCAGTGTTAGTAGGTCAATTGATATCAAACATTAATCAAACTAATCAATTGAAATTGTTTTTCTAAAAATTAGTTCATAATTTTTTAACTTCTGAAAAAACGATTTCTAGTGTTATTGCAAACATAAAATTGATCAAACATATTAACACTTAAAACCTTTAATAGTTCATCTTAAAAGATGATAATTTCAAATGACAGTTAATGTCCGTTTACTCTATTGATCATGTTATATTTCAACACTATGTAAAAACCTTTACCATTCGAGTAAAGTTTTTTTTATAAATATTTGTATTGTTTAGTTAGAAATGACAGATGATAATATCGTGCTTTTAATTAAGGTAAAGAATGAAAGGTGGAAATACGTTTGACGACACTATTGTATATCACAGCACATCCTCACGATAAGTCTACTTCGTACAGTATGGCGGTTGGTGATGCTTTTATCGAGAGTTATAAAGCTGCACATCCTAATGACCAAGTAGTACATATTGACCTTTATAATGAAACGATTCCTCATATTGATGCTGAAGTGTTTGCAGGCTGGGGGAAACTTCAATCTGGAGGATCTTTTGATACACTTTCTTCAGGAGAGCAGTCAAAAGTAGGCAGACTAAATGAGATTGTTACTCAATTTGCTGAAGCAGATAAATATGTATTTGTAACACCTTTATGGAACTTTTTATTCCCTCCAATTATGAAAAACTATATTGATGCAATTTGCGTTGCTGGTAAAACTTTCAAATATACTTCTAATGGTCCTCAAGGATTATTAGGTGGTAAAAAAGCATTGCATATCCAGGCACGTGGAGGAGTTTATTCAGAAGGACCAGCTGCAGGTCTAGAAATGGGACATCGTTATATTGGAGTGATAATGGGCTTCTTAGGTGTTCAAGACTTTAATGGAATTTTTGTAGAAGGTCAAAATCAATTCCCAGACCGAGCACAAGAAATTAAAGAACAAGCAATTCAAAAAGCTAAGGAAACTGCAAAGGATTTTTAATATGAGTACAACAAAAAAACTCACTTTTTTGTGAGTTTTTTGTTCTTTTATAATGATCAATTTAACGGTATTCTTGTGCCTGATATGAGAAAGTTAATTACAAATAAATGAACCATCTAACTATTTTTTTAATGTTGACCCATTGAAAAAAAGTTCAAGTTTGTGGTATTTCTTCAGTTATTTTCACCTTGCCAAATAGGTAAATAAATCCGAAATATGGATCCTTCATTTTCTTTACTACTTACTTTAATTTTACCTTTAAACTTTTCGATTATATTGAAGCAAACTGTTAGCCCAATCCCTGTGCCTCTTTCTTTTAGTGAGTAGAAGGGAGTGCCGAGCTTATCAACTGTTTCTTGGGACATTCCAATTCCTGTGTCTATGATTTCAATAAGTGCATATTCATTTTCTTGTAAGAGATTGATCGTTATTAAACCGGCATCATGCATCGATTCGATTGCGTTTTTCATCAAGTTAACGAGAACTTGTTTAAATTCAATTGGATTTATTTTTGTATAAAGTATTTGGTTTAAGTTTAAATGGAAACCGATGCTTTGGATATTTGCCATGGAGGCAAGCAAATCAGTTACCTTCAATATTTCTTTATTTACTTCTACAACTTGTAGCGTTTCAGTTTGAGGTTTTGCTAGTGATAAATAATCATTAATAATAATTTGAGCGTATTCTAATTCTTTTAGCATTGCATCTACGTAGTATTTTTCGTCTGGGTTCATTGTTTTTGTTTTTTGAAAAAGTTGTGCAAAACCTTTTACGACGGTAATTGGATTACGAATTTCATGTGCAATCGTTGCAGCTAGTTGACCAATCGAATTTAATTGTTTCGCTTGTTGTATTTCCTTGTAATTGGCTTCTAAAGCTATTACCTTCGTCTCTGTTTGCAAAAATACAAATAAGAGTATTAATTGTATGGAAAGGAATTCTAATATATTGCCGATAGGGTCTAATGCTATATAAGAATATTTTTCTTTTAGATCGGTGAATGAGATTAGTAATACAAAAGTAGGGCCAATTATTATATTTAATGCCCAACCGATATAAAATGCTATCCGATTATATAAAAAAATCGTGAAAATTGGAACGATTGCTACAAAACTATACATTGTTGATGTGTCTGGGTATGTCCAAAATTTAATATACACATATAATGATGAAATGGTCGTAAATAATACTTTCGAAAAAGTATTATCTCTTTTAATAAAATTGAATAAAGCAAAAATAACAATGAACATTAAGATAATTTGAATAATAAGTTCAATTGGATGATCCTTAAAAGTTAAAGGAGAGAGTGTAATTCCTACTAATAATAAGGAAGTGATTGAAGCCATAAAGAAAATATAAATTCGACGGCTCCTTTTGTTGTAGTACTCTGTATTTTTCATGCTTCAATCTCCGTTCTGAAAAGAAACTTTCAATAATATTTTACACTTTTCAGAAAATTATTTATAGATAAATTATGACAAAATTAATTAAAAAAAGACCAAAAAAGTGTTTTTTTGGTCTCTTAATTTAAATTAATTAGAAAATGAAACAGTGATCGTTACAATCTCAGAAGGGTTACCTGTTCTAATTGGAGGTCCCCAAGTTCCAAATCCTGATGAAACGACAAAGTGTGAGCGTTCTTTTTGTAAATAGCCCCAATCAATTTCATAAAGTCGACGGGTAATTAAGTGATTTGGCATAAACTGTCCACGATGTGTATGGCCAGACACTTGTAAATCTACGCCTAATTGTGTTGGAATTTCTAAATGATAGGGTTGATGATCAAGTAAGATAATTGGTTTAGTATGATCGATTCCTTCAAATAGTTCATGTAAATCTAAGCGTTTTTTACTTGCAAGGTCTTTACGTCCAACGATATAGAAATTGTTCTCAACGAGTTCTTTTTCATCTAATAAAATATGAATTCCAGCATCCTTTAAATGCTTGGCAAGTAAATCTAAATGTCCACCATAATAATCATGATTACCAGGTACTGCGTATGTACCAATTTTTGGCTTTAACTTTTTCAACGTTTGAATCATATTTTCCTCAACAAATGGAGTAATATCTTCATCAATTATATCTCCAGCAATTAAGACTAAATCAGGGGAAAGCTTATTAATCTTTTCAACAAGAAACGCTAATCTTTTATTCGTGACTAATGTGCTTAAATGTAAATCTGAAACTAGTACAATTGATAGTTCTTTATACTTTTCATTTGTTTTTTCAACATTGATGTCATAATGTACAATTTGTGTGTCTAGTGCACTTTTTCTACCTTTTGCGATAAGGCTTGCGACACATAATATGACAATTGTTCCAAGTATCACAGTTATACTACTTGTTTTGAAAGATGTAAATTCTCTTAAAATCAGTCCAACTAAATCAGCAACGATGACAAAGAAAATTAAATAATAAAAGATGGCTAACCAGTATGCTCCAATTTTATGGATCGGTTTAAAGAATGATGTAGGAAGCTTACTTTTTAAAACTCTTGAAAGAATGTACGCAAAAGTTATTAACAGAAATACAATCCAATAGATTACTTTTATTGTTGGATTCATCCATTTACTTAGTAAAGCATTAATATAAATCCATCCATTAATACCTATGTAAAAATTAATTAGGAAAAAGAAAATCATAACCAAAATAATATTTAATACGATTCTTTTATTCATAGTGATCCCTTTCATACGATAGTGGTAAGGTACTTCTAGTATAAATGTTTAAACTTATAAACGCACCTTTTTCACTATCTATAAATTATAAAAATATTAATCGACAGAATATGAAAAATAGTGTGTGTTATTAGGGTAAAATAAAGGATTTTTGGAATTATTGTCGTATTATATTTATGTTAGTTATATTTCGAAAATTTCGAATCTAGTGAGGATAAAAACGTGTTAATCGAAAAACTTTTGCTACATGTTTTAATCATATTAAGTCCAATATTAATATACAGTATTATTTATGAAAGGCATGGCTATAAAGATAAAATTTATCTTTTTGGCATGTTTCAGGCTGTAGCCGGATTTTTTTGCATGGCCTTTCCATATCCAGCATATGGGTTATTTTGGGATTTAAGATATATCCCACTAACGATTGCGTTTCTTTATTGCGGTTATCGCTGGGGGATCGTGACTTTTTTAGCGATCTTATTAGCTAGATTAATTTTAGGTGGAGACGCTACCATATTTGGTATCATCAGTATTACCTTATCCTCACTAGGGTCTTTAATTTTATTCAAATGGTTTTGGACATTTAAACCTAAACAGAGAATATTAGCAACAGCGCTTATTAGTTTATGGCCTGCTTTAGTTCAACTAGGAATCTTATTTACTTTTTTAATCGTAAATAAGATTAGTTTTAAAAGCGATTACAGACTATTTGGGTTAGTTTTGATTTTTATTGTTATAGAGTTAATCGCAATTACTTTAGGAGCAAAACTGATTGAAACACTAATTGAAAATAAAATACTACATAAAGAAATACAAAGAGCTGAGAAACTTAATACGTTAAGTGAAATGGCAGCTTCTATTGCTCATGAAGTTAGGAATCCACTTACAGTTGTTAAAGGTTTCCTACAATTAATGCAAGAAAGCAAAGACAATCAGTCTATGGAATATTTGCCACTAGTATTAAGCGAATTAGGTAGAGCAGAAGGAATCATTAATGATTATTTAAACTTTGCAAAACCACAATTTGAAAAAGTAGAAACGTTTAATTTAAAGCAATGTGTTTCAGATGTAGTCACCTTATTAGTTCCTTTAGCATTAAAGCAAAATGTTAAATTAAAAGGGGATACAGAAGTCGAAACATTTATCAATACAGATAAAAATCAATTTAAACAAGCACTAATAAACCTAATTAAAAATGCAATTGAGGCAACTAGCTCAGGGGGATATGTACATACGAAGCTACACGAAGAAAAAGATAAAACAGTTATTACGATTAGAGATAATGGAAAAGGAATGACTAAAGAACAGCTTTCACGTATTGGTACACTTTTCTATTCAACGAAAGAAAAGGGAACTGGCGTAGGGACCACAGTTTCTGTTCGAATCATTGAAGCAATGAATGGAACAATCACTTTCGAGAGTAGCGTTGATGAAGGAACAAAAGTAACAATTAAACTACCAAAGGTTGAGCCTTAAGAACGTAAAGTGAATGGATAATTGATTATATTTTTAAAATGGTAAAACTTTAATGCAAAAATGTAAAAACGCTTAGAAGTAGACTAAGCGTTTCTATTAATATGAGTTGTGTCCATAATATTATTTCTTTCTAGCAAACCAAACTGTCCAGCAATCTTTTTCAATAATACGAGATTGATGCTGAAGCTTATTAACGATGAATTTTACTAATTGATTTAGCTCTTCATCAGTGAGTTCATGAAGAATTGATCGACCTGTTCTAAGTAATAAATCACTCCGAAGTGATTCTAGGTCAGTATAAATGCGTCTTGTTTCCCAAAGTTTTACTGTATTTTCTATATGAAATCCAGATGATTCTAATGCTGTGCGCATTTCTTGTGAATCATATCTTCTTGATATTTCTTTCGTTTTCAATTTTGGATAAAGGTCAAAAAAATAACCTCGTAAATGGCTATCATCTCCAGGAAGTAAACAATCTTCTGGCGTCCGGTCTTGTACGATTAATATTCCGTTCTTTTTTAGTAAACGATTTGCCTCATTGAAACAGGTATTTAAATTATCTAAATGATGGACTAAAGCTCTTTCCAAAACTACATCATAACTTGAAGATGGAAGTTTAGTATGATATGCATCTCCTTTACGAAAAGAAATGTTACTGTAGTCTATACAGTTTTCAGCAGCTCCTTTAAGCATTTCCTCTGAAAAATCTACCGCCGTAACGTGGTTTACTTTTAACTTAGTGAGAGCTTTCGAATAGATCCCTCCACCGCAGCCTATATCAACTGCGTCTTTTCCATGAAAATCAATGTTATCCCTCATTAACTGAGTCCAAGATTGATCAGCCTCTCTAGTTGTGTAAGTCTTATTATTTTGTGCATCGTGGAAGTTGATGGCCATTTGATTACCTCCCCAAATTTGAATCAGGTGCTTCTATATACTAGTATAGACGATGATATTACACTGAATAATATCAATAAGTTATTGGCATTAATAAGATATTTTTATTAAGAAAAGCGTTAGATAAAAAGGAATGGTGAAAATGGAAGATACAATAGTAAGATTTGAAAGCCTAAGAACGGAATTAATCAATCACTATGAAGCATCAAAAGGAAGTATCTTTGGCCATAAAGGATTAAAAATTCAAGGTAAAGTTTTTGTGTTCTATAATGAACCTAATATTGTTGTAAAGTTAAAGCCAGAAGATGTTTCAACAGCTTTAAAATTAAGCGGAGCAAAAAACTTTGACCCAATGGGTGGGAAACCTATGAGAGAATGGGTTGAAATTCCATACGGGGATCAACAGTGGTTTGATTATGCAATAAAAGGTATGACATACGTTAAAAGTTTACTAAAAAATTAATAACTAAAAATTTGTTTTTGATAAGCTATGGATGGAAATTTAATTATTTCTATCGCTTTAATGTTAAGGGAGAATGATATAAGTGAACAACCGTAGAGTAGCAGTTTCTTGGAGTGGTGGGAAGGATTGTTGTTTAGCATTAGATTTACTAATTAAAAATAAATATGAAGTGGCATGTCTAGTATCAATGGTATCGAAAAAGGATGAGAGGAATCATGCGCACGGGACTCCACTTGATTTCTTGCAAATGCAAGCAGATGCAATGGGAATTCCTCTTGTCATGATTGACTCAGCAGGTAAATACGAGGAGTCAATGATTAATGGACTTAAAACAATAAAAGATCAATTTGACCTTTCTGCGATTGCATTTGGTACTTTATATGTCGAGGAAGATCGACAATGGAATGAACTAGTTGCAACTAAGGCGGGACTTGAACCGATGTTCCCGGTGTGGATTAAGAAAAGTGAAACTACTAATTTACTGGACCAATGGCTTGCGACTGGATACGATGCAATTATTTGTAGGGCAAGAGAGAATATTTTCGATTCTACAATCGTAGGTAAGAGCTTAAATAAAGATTTAAAACAACTGTTCATTAGCAAAGAAATCTGTTTAATGGGCGAGAGCGGCGAATATCATACGTTTGTAATTGATGGACCAATATTCAAAGAGCGCTTAAATATAGTAGAGGCAGATACAATTCTAAATAGTGGATTATGGTCTTTAAATATTAAGGAAATACAAACGTCTATTAAATAGATTTGTATCGAGTTTTTTATAAAGATAAGATAGTTTGAGATTGATATTAACATTGCTTTAGTTGGGTGCGTAGAAAAAATCTGTAACTGCAAATAAAAGTGGTAAAAGTGCAAATAAAATCCTCGAAACTGCAATTAAAAATCCTAAAACTGCAAATAAAAATGACAAAACTACAAATAAACCGCCTAGACCTTCTAATCAATGGCCAAATCAATATAAATTTACTAGATTCAAATAAGTCCGATCAAAAACAAGCTAAAATCACTAAAATATAATTAATTTAGGTGACTTTAGCTTGTTTTTAGTTTTTACTTACTTTCGATCATTTGTCGTTAAGTACCAGTCAGCATAACGCTTAATACCTTCACTAATTGAAACTTTAGGTTCATAGTTTAAGTCATTTTTGATTTTTTCAATGTTTAGTGTATAGTCGTAGCTTAAGAAGTTGGCAATATGCTTGGAAACCTTTGGTGGCTTGTTCGTAATCCTCGCAATTATTTCTGAATTCAAGGCGATAAATGATAGTAGTTTTGGTGAGATGTTTTTTGTATTCAACTCTTTATTTAAGGCTAAGAAGAGCTGTTTAAGCACGTCAATTAAATAAATAGGTTGATCATTTGTAATATTGTAGTATTTACCATTAAAGGCATCATCTGTATTCATACAAGCGATAATCATATCGACGACATTATCGATATAAGTAAAATCCATTAGAACTTGTCCTTTATGAACTAATGGAATTCCGCCATTTTCATTTATCTGTATAAATCTTCCGAAAATCGTATGATCGAAGGGACCAAAAATTTGTCTAGGTCTTAGTGAGATTGCGGGTAGTCCTTTTTCGATTGCATCTTCAATGATTATATCTGCCATATGTTTTGTTTTAGCGTAGAAATTAGAGTGTTTTGATGGTAGCGGATCACTTTCTTTAACATCTTTACGACTCTCACTAGTAAAGTACACACTCGGGGTCGAAATATTAATAAACTTTTTTAAATCTGTTGAAAGTGAAGCTTTAACAATATTCTTTGTTCCTTCAACATTTGTTTTTTCAAATTCAGAAAAACGTCCAAAAGGTGCTGCAAGTGCAGCACAATGGATTACATAGTCTACATTCTTTATTTTTTCTTCTAATAAGACAGGGTCATTCAAATCTCCTTTAACAAAGGTGACATTTTCCATCTTATTGAAAAATTTAGCTGCTTCCTCATTTCTTCCAAAGGCTATAACGGAATAGCCCATTTCACTTAATTTTTTAGTAGTATGTTTTCCTAAAAAACCCGTGGCACCACTTATGAAAACATTCATTATTCCACCCCGAAAAGAAATTATTGTCGCTCAAAGTTTATGAATCTCGTTCCTTGGAAAGTTAGCTTTCCTGTATCATTTTCTACTAATTGACCATAAATGAATCCATCAATTTGAAATTCAATTCTGTCTCCAGATTCGACCTCAAGTGTAACATAATAATGTGTAGAGGAATGAGCGAACTGGTTCGTATTAGCACGCTGAACATAATCTATTCTTTTAGTAACTATTTTTGCTGGGACAATTAATTTGGGTTGTTTATTATTATAATTCCATTGCTTTAATCCTTTTATTAGTGCAAAAAATATACCTGCAAAAACGAAGACGAAAATGATTGGAAATACGAAAGCGATAATTTTAAAAATATCAAAACCTGCATCAAACCCTGACATGATTAAGACCCCCTTTTAATAAATTGTAAGTCTTACACTTCTTAATTCTTTTTAAATCAAATAGAACTCTCTATATATAGTTTATTAAATTTTCTGAAAGTAATAAACTTATTTCTTTCAACAAGTAAATAAAATTGGTGCGGTATTGTAAACGTTCTAGTTTTTTAGTGAATTTTATTTCTATTATTATTTAGGTATAACTCTAAAAATGATCTGACTAGTAAAAAATGTAAAAAAATTACTATTAATAATCTAATAGGACTACTGCCCAAAAAGCTTTAAACCAATTGGGAATTTCGTTATTTTTCTTATATGAACATTAATTGTGACAGAATAAAAAACTAAGTAAAAAATCCTTCCATTTTAGTAAATTTTAATTGGATTAATTATTGACCAATAATATCCAGGGGAGTAGGATACTTTTAATAGAACTCTTTTTTCTCTTTATTATGTTCCATCGCCAAGGTAGTAGCTTTTAAAACTAGTATGGTGATCACAGTACTAGTAGGATTGTTATCTATTAAAAGTAAGAATTGGAATAAGGCTAGAGTGGAGATAAAGGGTTAGGTAATTAAATGTTTGGTTTAAATCTATTTCTATCTGATCGAAAAGCGGGTAGGGAATATGGAAAATTAGTTATAGGAGTGATAAGGAAATGAATGTTAAAGACTTAGTAACAGTTTACAATCAGTATTACAGTCATTCTAATTTACGCGTTTTTTTTGTATCTGGCCATACTGACGAAATCGAAGAAATTACAGACTTTGATGGAAAAGGTCACCATGCTTCACAATCATTAGGCATTTATGTGCTTTTATCTAGAACAGAGACACAATTAATTAAATTAGTATCCTTAAACTTTGAAGATTTAGGAATCATTGAAATTTCTTTAAATGATTTAGGTGACGAAATAAAGCATGACTGGACTAGCTACTTAAAGAAAGTGATAAGTTATTTAAAACAAGCAGGGTATCGTATTAATAGGGGGATGGACATACTGATTTACAGTAATCTTCCAAATGAAGTCGGACTATCCTCAACTAAATCAGTTGAAGCTTTAACAGATACAATGTTAAAAACTTTATACGAATAGAAACGAGAAACCACATCAATATTTTCAACAAGTAAAAAACAACTAAGATTACTCCGGAAAATTAAATTCTCCTCCTGTAAATTATAATATTTCAAATTTGCTTAAATAAAACTTAATTATACGATCTTGATTTAAAGAAAATAAAATATGTAAAAAATTCTCCATATTTAATGAATAATCGTACAACCTTGAACTGTTAAAATTAAAGTAATAGTTTCGAAAACAATTCAGATTGGAAGGTTACGAGGAGAGTTGTAATGACTACA
The DNA here is from genome assembly GCF_900112535.1 of Bacillus sp. UNCCL81. Classification (NCBI taxonomy): domain Bacteria; kingdom Bacillati; phylum Bacillota; class Bacilli; order Caryophanales; family Bacillaceae; genus Bacillus; species Bacillus sp. UNCCL81. Next base: position 92,493 of record NZ_FOMF01000005.1, read on the forward strand.
ATTAAAGAAATTGCCGAAAAAGCAGGTGTATCGATTGCGACTGTGTCAAGAGTGCTTAATTATGACCCAGCACTATCAGTAAGTGACGATACAAAACAAAGAATTTTTGAAACAGCAGAAAAGCTTTCATATAAGAAAAAATCGAAAGTAAAAAAGAATATTGCAAAAATCGCACTTGTTAAAGGTGATAATGGAAATGAAGAATTAAGTGATCTCTTTTATATGCTAATTCGTTTTGGAATTGAAAATAAGTGTGAACAAAATTCCCTGCACATTTCTACTTTTTTTCGTGGGAATGAAAAGGGGATGTTAGATGAGCAAATACTTGGTGTGATTGCATTAGGTAAGTTTGATGATCAGCAAATTAGTTCATTGAAAAAAGTATCGAAAAATATCGTTTTTGTTGATTTTTCACCAGATGAAGAGAAATACGATTCTGTTGTTACAGATTATGAGAATGCTATTATAAAAGTTTTAGATCATTTTATATCGCATGGACATCAAAAAATCGGATATATTGGTGGACGCGAGTATGATAAGAAGCAAGGTCAAAAAATTAATTCTCGAGTAAAAACATATAAAAGTTATTTAGAGGAAAAGGGGCTCTTTCGAAAAGAGAATCTGTACTTAAGTGAATTTACAGCTGAAGCAGGGTTTAATTTGATGAACAAAGCAATACGAGAACAAGGTGGAGATTTGCCAACAGCATTTATAATAGGTTGTGATACGATGGCTGTCGGATGTTTAAGAGCACTTCATGAAGCAAAAATATCAGTGCCAGAGCGTGTAAATCTAATTGGGATGAATGATTTCGTGTTTTCAAAATATCTTTTTCCTAGTTTAAGTACTTTGAAGGTATACACTGAATTGATGGGTGAATCTGCAGTGGATTTATTAATGGAAAGACTTTTAGGTAGGAAAGTAGCCAAAAAAGTGATTGTTCCTACAACGTTAAAGATTCGTCAAAGTAGCCTTTAATGCAGGTGTTTGCGAAATTTGTAAGATAATTTCTAAAAATTAAACTTTTTACTTTTAATCTTAACTCTTTTTAGTATAATTAAAAATTAAAAGGAGTGGGAACGTGAAGGTTGGGTATTTAGGTCCTGAGGCGACTTTTACACATGTTGCTGTTCGGTCTGTTTTTAAGAATGATGAACATATTGCTTATTCTAGTATTCCTGTTTGTATGGATAATGTAGCTGAAGGGGAAGTTGATTTAGTGGTCGTTCCAATAGAGAATTCGGTTGAAGGATCTGTGACTACAACAATTGATTATCTTGTACATGAACAGCCATTAAAAATGGTTGGTGAAATTATTATACCGATAAGACAGCATTTATTGATGGCAAAAGGACAAGCACATCGAGTAAAAGATATTGAGGTGATTTATTCTCATTCTCATGCGTTAGCTCAGTGTCACACATTTTTGCATAATCAATATAAATATACAAAATTAGAACCAGTTACTTCTACAAGTGCTGCGGCTAAAATGGTTAGTGAGCAATCTAATGAGTGTATAGCTGCGATCGCTAACGAATTTGCTGCAAAGAAATATGGGTTAGAAATTGTTGCTTCAGATATTCATTCAAATTCATATAATCACACGAGATTTATTGTTTTACAAAGACATGATGCGAAACTGGAAACGAATTATTTTGAACCTAAACATACTAAGGCAACTCTAGTTATTAATATGCCGGAGAATCGTGCTGGTGCGCTTCACCAAGTACTTTCAGCATTTGCTTGGAGACAGATTGACCTTTCAAAAATTGAGTCCCGCCCGACGAAAACTGGATTAGGAAATTACTTTTTCATTGTTGATGTTGAGATGGGCTATGATGACGTATTATTACCTGGAGTAAAGCAAGAATTAGAGGCTTTAGGCTTTAGTGTAGAAGTTTTAGGAAGTTACTCAACAATCTCATTATAAGAAAAGAGAAGGTATAAAAACCTTCTCTTTTATATTTTTTATTTTTACATTAATAGTAGTAATAAGGGGGAGGACAATAGTAACCTGGTGGGCAATAAGAGTAAGGATAGCCATAGCCATAACCATAACCACCAAAGCCCCAAAATGGGAAAAATGGAAAAAATGGACGGAAGAACGGACGGAAAAATGGACGTCCAAATCCAAATCCGAATCCAGGTCTACCAAATCCAAATCCAGGTCTACCAAATCCGCCAAATCCTCCATGAAAACCTCCGAAGCCACCGTGTCCAAAGCCACCGCCACCAAATCCATGCGGACGATACTCATGTTCATTCGACATATAAAAAACCTCCTTTACTTATGAGTCTTACATAACCAAAATATGCAGGACAAAAGTGGAAGGTTTGGGCAAAATGTATTTTATACTGAATTTGAAAATTAAAGTTATTTAATCCAAATTTTTCTATTTATTAAAATTTAATCATTCAATAAATTAAACTTACGAATTCGATATTGTAAGTTTTGTCTACTGATGCCTAATTGTTTTGCAGCCTGTGTAATGTTGCCGTTATGTTCATTTAAAACATTCATAATATGATGTTTTTCTTTGTTCAATAAAGTATTTTTTAAATTTGATTTTTCATCTATTGATTCTACGTGTAATGTAACGTCTTTTTGTCGTTGAACGACTGGAGTAGTACTTGTATTTCTATTTTCATTAAAAAACCTAGATGGTATATGAGTTGCAGATATAGTTGTTTCATTTTCTACTAAGTTCATTGCACCTTCAATCATATGTTCAAGTTCGCGTATATTACCTGGCCAGTTATGATTAAGGAAAAAGTTTGTTACATTTTCATCTAAGTTAGTTACCCGATGGCCAAAAAGACGATTATATTTTTGAATAAAAAAGTTTGCTAACAACAATATATCTTCGAAGCGTTCACGTAGTGGCGGTAGAAATAATGATACGACACTTAGACGATAATATAAGTCTTTACGTAAATGATTATTCGCGATTGCTTCAATAGGGTCTTCGTTGATCGTAGCGATAATTCGGACATCTAATTCTTTTTCGTTAATATCACCTATTCTTCTAACTTTACGTTCTTGAATAACCCTTAAAAGTTTAGCCTGTAAGTTAGGGCTAAGTGAATTAATTTCATCTAATAGTAATGTTCCACCATTTGCCTCTTCAAATAATCCAGGCTTATCAATTGCCCCAGTAAATGCTCCTTTTTTTGTCCCAAAAAGAATACTTTCAATTAAGGATTCTGGAAGTGCGGCACAATTTTGAGAAATGAATGGCTTTGTTGCTCTTTTGCTGGCATTATGAATACTTTGAGCGAATAGTTCTTTACCTGTTCCAGTTTCTCCAACAATTAATACGGAGGAAGAAGTTTTGGCAGATCTTTTTGCATCTTCTATTATGTTTTTAAATGACTCGGATGTTCCGATTAATTGTTCAAATGTATAACGTGTATTTCGGTTTTGAAGTATACCTTCTTGCACAGATTGCTTCAATTCCGTCACGTCGCGAACCATTTCGATCGCTCCAATAATTTTATTTTCTTTCATTATTGGGTAAGTATCATTGATTGTCGTAACTTCTTTTCCTTTATTATTAAAATAAGATTGTTTAATATTTTTTCGTACTTTACCTTTTTGGAGGGCATCAAGTAAGGTGCTCGATTGGTTTTTTTGAAACGTGAAGACATCTAAAAGATTTTTATGTAAGACATCCTCTTCATTCATCATTTCAATTTCCATTATTTTCCGGTTATACACCATTGTATTTGCATCTTGATCAACTACATGTATACCGATATCTATTTCTTCTAATATTAATTGTAATAATTCATCAACAGCTAAAAAGTTTTGCTTATCATTTTTCATATAATTCTCTCTTTTCATAGTAACAATAGAAAAAATTTGCACTTCTAACTATTTTTGGTAAGATAAAAAGGCAGTTTTTTTCCGAATGTGCTAATTTTCTTTGTTAATCGTTTTTTTGCTGCAAATATTCTATGCATATTTTAATTAATTTTGCGCCTGAATGCAAAAATATTTTGCAGTAAATTGAAAACGGTAACATACTGAAGGATGTATAACGCTTAGAATAAGTACATTTTGTGAATTTTAATTTATTTAACATGTTTGGCACGGAAATTGCTTATTATTTTAGTAAGAAACTAAAAAAATTAATCAATAATATTGGGGGAACTCAAATGACAACTAATTCTCAAAAGATCATTGACCAAACAAATCAATATGGCGCAAATAACTATCATCCACTTCCAGTAGTAATCTCTAAAGCTGAAGGTATTTGGGTTACAGACCCAGAGGGTAACAGATATTTAGATATGTTAAGTGCATATTCTTCTGTAAACCAAGGGCATCGTCATCCAAAAATTATCCAAGCTTTAAAAGATCAAGCTGACAAAGTTACATTAACTTCTCGTGCATTCTATAGTGAAAACATGGGTGAGTGGTATGAAAAGGTAGCAAAAGTTACTAACAAAGATATGATTTTACCTATGAACACTGGTGCTGAAGCTGTTGAGACAGCTATTAAAGCTGCTAGAAGATGGGCTTATGATGTTAAGGGTGTAGAAGAAAACCAAGCTGAAATTATTGCTTGTGTTGGAAACTTCCACGGACGTACGATGGCTGCAGTTTCTTTATCATCAGAAAAAGATTATCAACGTGGATTTGGACCATTCTTACCAGGAATTAAGTTAATTCCGTATGGCGATATTGAAGCATTAAAAGCTGCAATTACGCCTAATACTGCTGCATTCTTAATCGAACCAATTCAAGGTGAAGCTGGAATTAATATCCCTAAAGAAGGGTTCTTACCTGAAGTAGCTGAAGTTTGTAAAAACGAAAACGTATTATTTATTGCAGATGAAATTCAAACAGGTTTATGTAGAACTGGTAAAACTTTTGCGTGTGATTGGGATGGAGTAACTCCTGACATGTACATTTTAGGTAAAGCACTTGGTGGCGGAGTATTCCCAATTTCATGTGTTGCTGCAAATCGTTCAATTTTAGGCGTATTTGAGCCAGGTTCTCACGGATCTACATTTGGTGGCAATCCTTTAGCTTGTGCGGTTTCTGTTGCTGCTTTAGAAGTTCTTGAAGAAGAGAAGTTAGCTGAGCGTTCAAATGAGCTTGGAAACTACTTTATGGAAAAATTAAAAGAAATCGATCATCCTCATATTAAAGAAGTTAGAGGACGTGGATTATTTATTGGTGTTGAACTTCATGTACCAGCACGTGTTTATTGTGAAGCATTAAAGAAACAAGGTTTATTATGTAAAGAAACACATGATACAGTAATTCGTTTTGCACCACCATTAATTATTTCAAAAGAAGATTTAGACTGGTCAATTCAACAAATTAACGAAGTATTTAGCCAATATAAAGCAACTGTATAAATGGAGCGATAAAAATGACAACTACAATCCCACAAAATGAAGTACAAAACAAAATCAAAGAAGAAGGCAGAGAATTAATTGAGTCTACTCAAGAAGTAATCTCAGAAGCACTTCATAAACTTGGTTATTCAAAAGAACTTTATGAGTTATTAAAAGAACCATTACGATTTTTAACAGTTCAAATACCGGTAAGAATGGATGATGGCTCAGTGAAAATTTTCACTGGCTATCGTTCACAACATAATGATGCTGTAGGTCCTACAAAGGGTGGAATTCGTTTCCATCCTGAGGTTAATGAGGACGAAGTAAAAGCTTTATCAATGTGGATGAGCTTAAAATGCGGTATCGTTGATTTACCATACGGTGGGGGAAAAGGCGGTATCATTTGTGATCCAAGAAAAATGTCAATTTATGAGTTAGAGCGTTTAAGTAGAGGATATGTTCGTGCGATTAGTCAAATCGTTGGACCAACAAAGGATATTCCTGCTCCAGACGTATACACTAACCCACAAATTATGGCTTGGATGATGGATGAATATAGTAGAATTCAAGAATTTGATTCTCCTGGATTTATTACTGGTAAACCACTTGTATTAGGTGGATCAGAAGGACGTGAAACAGCTACAGCTCAAGGTGTTACGATTTGTATCGAAGAGGCTGCTAAACGTAAGGGAATCGATTTAAAGGGTGCTAGTGTCATTGTTCAGGGATTTGGAAATGCGGGTAGCTTCTTAGCGAAGTTCATGGTTGAAGCAGGTGCAAAGGTAGTCGGTATTTCTGATGCACTTGGCGCATTATACGATCCAGACGGTTTAGATATTCATAGCTTACTAGAAAAAAGAGATAGCTTCGGAACAGTAACTAATTTATTTACTGATGTAATTTCGAATAAAGAATTACTTGAAAAACCTTGTGATATTTTAGTTCCAGCTGCAATTTCAAACCAAATTACAATTGAAAATGCTCACAATATTAAAGCATCAATCGTAGTTGAAGCTGCAAATGGTCCTACGACTCTAGAAGCTACTAAAATATTAACAGAGCGTGAAATTTTACTAGTTCCAGACGTACTAGCAAGTGCTGGTGGAGTTTCTGTTTCTTATTTTGAGTGGGTTCAAAATAACCAAGGTTACTACTGGTCAGATGAAGAAGTTGCTCAAAAACTTCGTGAAAAAATGGTGCGTTCATTTGATAGTGTTTACCAAACTTCAGTTAACCGCAAAGTTAATATGAGATTAGCTGCATATATGGTTGGTATTCGCAAAATGGCGGAAGCATCTCGTTTCCGTGGATGGGTTTAATAGACTAATAGGTTTGCTCCAGGTGGAAATTCCATCTGGAGCACTTATATTGTATTGACAGATAATAAAATCTATTTTTATAATTAAGATATTATTTCGTTACAATAAATTTGTATACGCTTACAGATATTATCTGAAAATTTAGTCTTAAAATACGTTGGTTTAGAGCGTTTTAGTGTTCGTTAAGGGAAGTATGGGAACTTATATTCTGTTATATCAGAATATTTTAACTTATACGCACAATTTACATCTAGAGGAGGGACTTTCATGAAACAACAAGAACAGGGGTTAAAGAAAGAGCTTAAAAGCAGACACTTGTTTATGATTGCTCTTGGGGGAGTAATTGGGACAGGATTGTTTATGGGATCAGGTTATACAATTAGTGAAGCTGGCCCAGGTGGAGCAATATTAGCCTACTTAGTAGGTGGATTCGTAATGTATTTAACAATGCTATGTTTAGGAGAATTAGCAGTTAATTTACCAGATGCTGGTTCTTATCAAACTTATGCAACTAAATATATCTCACCAGCGTCAGGCTATGTAGTTGGATGGATGGCATGGTTAAACTGGTCGGTAACAATCGGTTTAGAGTTAATTACAGTTAGTATGTTAATGAAGAGATGGTTTCCAGATGTACCGACTTGGATCTGGTGTGTAGTATTTGGGGTATTATTATTCGCAGTAAATGCACTTTCAACGAAATCCTTTGCTGAAGTTGAGTTTTGGTTTGCAAGTATTAAAGTAGTAACAATTGTTCTTTTTATTATTTTAGGTGGAGCAGTAATGTTTGGCTTTGTACCAATGGAAGGGACAAAGGCTCCAATGCTTTCTAACTTTACAGACCATGGTGGACTTTTCCCGAATGGCTTTTTAGCAATTATGATTACAATGGTTGCAGTTAACTTCTCATTCCAGGGAAGTGAATTAGTAGGAATTGCAGCTGGTGAAAGTGAAGATCCAGCAAAAGCTGTACCTAAAGCGATTAATAACACTGTATGGCGAATTCTAGTATTCTTTATTTTATCAATATTTGTTTTAGCAGGCTTATTCCCTTGGGAGAAAGCTGGCTTAGTAGATAGTCCATTCGTAGTAGTATTTGATAACATCGGTATTCCATATGCAGCTGATATTATGAACTTTGTTATTATTACAGCAGTGCTATCAGTTGCTAACTCAGGTTTATATGCAACATCTCGTATGATGTATTCAATGGCTCAAAAAGGAATGGTTAGTTCGAAATTAGGAAAACTATCTAAAAGAGGTGTACCATTAAACGCTTTAACTTTTAGTATGTTCTTTGGATGTTTATCTCTATTATGTGGTATTTATGCTGAAGACACGGTTTATCTATGGCTACTATCAATTGCAGGATTTGGTTGCTTATTCGTTTGGGCAAGCATTGCATTATCAAATCTTTTAGGTAGAAAGAAATACATTCAAGAAGGTGGGAAATTAGAGGATTTAAAATATAAAACGCCTCTTTATCCAATCGTTCCAATCGTTGCTTTTGTTTTAAATGTGGCTGTAATTATTAGCCTTGCATTTATCCCAGACCAACGTATTGCATTGTACTGTGGTGTTCCATTTATGATTGCATGTTTAATCTATTATCATTTCTCTGCTAAGCATAAGATTGAAAAACATGAGCAAGAAGTGAGTAAAAAAGTAAGTTAATAATTTTTTTGAGATTGTCTCAATAGTTTGTGAAAACTCGCTAGTAAATTACTACTAGCGAGTTTTTTACGCTGTTGAAAAAAAACCTTGTCAATTAAATTACCAAATTTTCGTAAAAGGAGTAGAGTGATGTTGATTTCCACTACAGTATGCACGCTTTCCATGGGGCGGGATTCTTTAGCCTCCTCGGCAAGCCTGCGGGGTCTCAGCCTTCCCGCTAATCCCATAGGAGTCGAGCACCCTTTCGTTCCAATCAACTTATTCATAAAAAAAAGTCTGCAATAAACCCTAATCCAAAATCCTTTACTTAGAGTAACCTAACCGTTGTGTATTAATCAGCTTGTAGGTCAACTAATATCGAACTTTAATTAAACCAATCAACTGAATTTGAATCATAAAATTGCTTTAAAATATTAACATTTAAAACCAATGATATATCATCCAAAAAATGATTATATATAAATAAGTTCAATTTAATGTCCGTTTTCCCTCTGAAAACTCGCTAGTAAGTTACTACTAGCGAGTTTTTTTTGATTTGTGGCGGCTGAACAGGTTTAGCGTATTGTATAAAAATTACTACTTTATTAACAAAGTTCACAATTTTATCAACAGTGTGCATATTTTCATTACTATTTTTTTGATTTTGAAGAGGAAAGCGGCTACTTATCCACTGATTTGATAATCTTGTTACGGTTTTTAACTGATCCTGCATTAAATATCAACAAATGTTGGTAGGTCTTGTTAATAACTTTTATTAATTCAATAGAGAAGGGAAGAGGGTGGTTATTTATCCACATATTTACTGTTATGGCAATGGATTCATTATGAGTTATACACAAAAAAAGAACTGTCCCAAAAGTACATTGACTTAAGGGACAGTTACATTTGTTACAGCTTATTTATTTTTTTCAGACTCTTTGCTTGTTACAGTGATGTCTTGTAAGTGACCTTGGAAGCCTTGACCAGCTGTTAAGTCGTAGCCTTTAACGCGCTTATTAACTCCATCTAAACCGAAGCGGAATAGAGTAGGGATAACTGGCACTTCGTCATTTACAAGCTCTTGCCATTTATCGTATACTTCTTGACGGTATTTTTCATCAAACGCTTTTGCTGAAATACCTTCTTTTAATAGTTTATCATTGTCGTTATTTACCCAACGAACGTAGTTGAATGGTGCATTTTTCGCCCAGATTCCAGATGGGTCTGGGTCAGAACCTGTTCCCCAAGCTGCTGCGAAAATATCGATTTTTGGATTATCTTTTTCTACCATATCGTAGAATGAGTTGAACTCATGTAAACGTCCATCTAATAATTGAACATCTAAGCCAACTTCTTTCCAAGATTGTAAGTAGAATTGTGCTAATGGTTCAGCGATATCGCCACCACTCATAGAAGCGAAGTTGATTTTAAATGGTTTTCCGTTCGGATCTTCACGTAAGCCATCTCCAGTTACATCTTTGTAACCAGCTTCGTCTAGTAATTTTTTAGCTTTTTCAGGATCATGAGTATATCCTTTTAATGCTTTATCAAAGTATTTAGGGAATGATGGTGGAATTACAGATGTTGCAGGCACTCGTAATCCTTTGTATAATTTTTCCCCAACGGATTTGTTATCAAGGGCATAAGCCATTGCTTGACGTACACGCTTATCTTGGAATTTTGGATTATCCATTACGTTTACACCATTTTTCGCATCGTAATGACCTAATTTAAATCCAATGTAAGAGTAAGCTAACTCAGTTTTACCGATTAATGAGATATTTTTTAATTTTTTAGCTTGATCATATTGGTCAGCTGAAACAGAAGCGATATCGATATCTCCGTTAGCTAGAGAAGATGTAGCAATAGTTGGATTAACAACTTTTAAAAGTACACCGTCAAGTTTTGGAGCACCGTTCCAGTAATCTTTATTCGCTTCGAACTCTACAGCTTCACCTGGAGTGATCTTTTTAATTTTAAATGGTCCAAAGCCGATAGGAGCTTTACGAATTTGGTCAGATGATGCTAATTTATCGATAGGCACATTGCCTAAATATTTTTTAGGTAGTGGGTTAGTCCATAATCCAGTAAGTACAGATGGGTTAGCTTCTTTAAATGTAATTGAAATTGTTTTAGGATCAATTACTTTAACGCCGGAAATGTTTTTTGCCTTTCCGTTATGGTAATCTTCCATACCTTCAATCATAGACATTTGTGAGTCATAACGTACACCTGTGTATTTTGGGTTACCAATTACAAGATAAGAATATTCTAAATCCTCTGCTGTAACTGGATCGCCATTCGTCCAATTTACATTATCGCGAATTTTTAATGTGATTGTCTTTTTGTCATCGCTTAATTTATATGTAGCAGCACCATCTTGGTCATAAATATAGTTTTCATCTGTTGAAAGAAGTGCTTCATCAAAGAATTGAAGAACTTGAGAATCTGGATCGCCTTCATAGAAAACTGTATTTAAGATACCTTCAAATGGCGTATCTGAAACTAAACCATATTTTAAAATGCCACCTGAAATCGATTTTTTGTTATTTGAAACTTTAATTGGAAAAGCAGCTTGATCGATTTGCTTAGTAGTAGTTGAAGTCTTTGTGTCGCCACCTTTACATGCTGAAAGAATCATCATAGATACTGCCATTGCGCTTAATACTTTAGTAAAGCTTTTTGCATTTTTCATATTTCCACTCTCCTTATTTTTTAATTAACCTCTTCTTTGTCTAGCATCAGCTGCACGCTTTAGCGCTTCACCGATGAAATTTATACTCAGCATGAGCACTAAAATCATGCACGATGCAGGTAACCATATCCACAACTTATTTTGTAAAACATCAGGATTTGTTGCATAACTAACTAGTGTTCCTAAACTTGGCGTACTTTCTGGTAAACCAAATCCAAGGAAGGTAAGACCAGATTCAATTCCAATATTTCCTGCTAGGTTTAAAGTGAATGCAACGATTATTAAAGAGCTTACATTTGGTAAAACGTGTGAGATAATGATTTTCCAATTCGGTGTGCCAATTGCTTTAGCTGCTGCCACATAATCTAATTCGCTCTCTGATAATACTTTTGAACGAATTAACCTTGCTTTACCTGTCCATAAAAAAAGACTCATAATAAGGACAAAATTTATGATTGAGAATTTAGGTACAACTGTTACGAATACAATAATTAACATTAATGTTGGTAAGGATAAGAAAAAGTCAATAATACGCATTACGACACTGTCTACCCAACCACCAAAATAACCAGCTATTAAACCTAATGCTAGGCCTAGTAGATTTGTAATAATTGTGATGAAAAATCCAATAGTAAAGGAATTTCTTGTCCCAATTATTAGTTGTCCAAATATATCGCGTCCCCCGTAGTCAGTACCTAACCAATGAGTAGAGGAAGGAGGTTGATAGATTGATAGAAAGTCTACTTTAACAATTTGATCTTGATCTAGAATAAGCGAAGTACCATACACACTTATTATTATTAGACCAAGCACGATAAGAGAACCTAAAGCTAACTTATCTCGTCTAAATTCAGCCCAAATGACACTAAATCCTGATGGACTTTTTCGTTGCTCAGTAATATGAGTTTGATTTTCGATTTTTAATTCCATAAATTTCACCTACCCTATTCAATCCGTATACGTGGATCTACGATGCTTAGAATAATATCTGAGATTAATGTCCCAAAAAGTGTTGCAAGACATGTCATTAAAACAAGCGCATTTACAACAGTAAAATCACGTAACATAACGGATTTGACGAACAGTTGCCCAATTCCTGGATAGCCAAAAATTGATTCTAAAAATACAGAACCAGCAATTAAACCAGTAATCTCATAACCTAAAAATGCAGCGATTGGTAAAAATGAATTACGTAAAATATGTCTAGAATAAACTTTAGATTCAGGAACACCTTTTGATCTAGCTGTTCTTACAAAATCTTTTACTTTTGTATCAATAATTTCACTGCGTAAATATTGTGAAATTCCAACAGTTGAAATAAGTGCACCTGATAAAGTTGGTAAAACAAGATGATCTAACTTGCTTACATAATAAGCAAAAGTTCCGTCAGCAATTTGAGGGTCTACGCTACCGCCCGTAGGGAAAAGATCAAAATAAAATCCAAAAACAAACAACATAACAATTCCAAAAATAAATAGAGGGGTAGCAAATCCTAAATAGTTATATCCGGTTATCAGCTTATCTGCCCACGTGTCGCTATAGCGTCCACTAATAATACCAAGTGGAATTGCCAGTAAATAAGTTACAAGAAACACGCAGAGAGCAAGTAATACAGTATTTCCAATACGATCGCCGATTACATCGACTACATTGATTTTGTGTGTATAGGAAACACCAAAATCTCCTTTTGCAACATTTTTAATCCAATGATAATACTGAACATAAGCTGGATCATTTAAACCCATTTCTTCACGAATTTTTTCAATTTCTTGTGGATTAGCTTTTGGGTTAATCGAACGTCCAGTTAGTGCATCACCTGGCATTGCTTTAGCTAGTGCAAAGATTAGTATACTCAAGATAAGTAGCTGAGGAATCATGATGAGTATACGGCGAATGACAAATTTTAACATATTCGTTACTCCTTTCTAAGGTAATGCTACTCGATGAGTATCAGAGATTGGTTTTAAATCAAATGGTCGACCATTTTCATCAAAGTAAGAAGAAGCATTTTGTTGATATTCTTTTCTAACTTCTTGTCTTTCTTTAATTTTTTCTTCTCTAACTTCTGGACGAATATCTGGTATTGCTGCAATTAAGCGTTTAGTGTATATATGTTGTGGGTTATTTAAAATATCTTCAGTAGTGCCTTCCTCAACAAGTCTCCCTCTATACATAACACCAATTCGATTACATAAATGGCGTATAACGCCTAAGTCATGACCGATAAATAAATAAGTTAGTTTGAACTCTTCTTGTAAATCTTGTAAGAAATTAAGTACTTGTGCTTGTACTGAAACATCCAAAGCAGAAACAGGCTCATCTGCAACTATTAACTTAGGTTGTAAAGTTAAAGCTCTAGCAATCCCAATTCGTTGACGTTGCCCACCAGAAAATTCATGTGGATACTTATATAGTGATTCTGGAGATAATCCAACTTTATCAAGGTAGTAAAGTACTCTTTCACGTTCTTCTTCAGCAGTTAACGTTTCATAGTTTCTTAGCGGTTCTGCAACTAAATCGATAATTCTCTTTTTAGGATTTAAAGAAGAGTATGGGTCTTGAAATATCATTTGAATCTCTTGGCGAAATGCTCGCATTTGCTTTTTATTTAGTGTTATTAAGTCATTGTCTAAAAACTTAATACTTCCATTAGTAGCCTGTGTCAATTGAAGTATTGCCTTACCTGCAGTAGATTTTCCACTACCTGATTCTCCAATAAGGCCATATGTTTCGCCTTCGTTTAGTTCAAATGAAATTCCATCAACAGCCCGAACATGATCTACAATTGTTCGAAAAATACCACCACGAATAGGGTAATGTACTTTTAAGTTATCAACCTTTAATAGAGACATTTATGATCGGTGCTCCTTTCTCGTTCTTGAAATGGAAATGCTTATAACAAGAACAACGTACATAATGATTTGGTGTAACTTCGTGCAAGATAGGTTGATTTTCATGTGCATAATTTTGAATCCAAGGAATACGGTGGCTGAATCGGCAGCCTGTTCTAGGTAGTTTGTCTAATGGTGGAACTGTACCTTCAATAATATGAAGTCGTTGATTTTTTGAATGAGTAGTAGGAATAGAGTTTAATAATGAGCGCGTATATGGGTGTAATGGATTATTTAGTATTTCTTCTACTGAACCAGTCTCAATAATTTGTCCAGCATACATAACTGCAACACGGTCTGCTACTTCTGCAACAACACTTAAGTCATGCGTAATTAAAATGATGCCTAGCTTCGTTTTCTTTTGTATTTCTTTTAATAAATCTAATATTTGAGCCTGTATCGTTACATCTAAAGCAGTAGTTGGCTCATCTGCAATAATAAACGAAGGGTTACATGCGATGGCAATTGAAATCATAGCACGTTGTCTCATACCACCAGATAATTCATGCGGGTACTGTTTATAAGTAACCTCTGGCTTTGGAATTCCAACTTGATCTAGTAACTCTAATGCACGCTCCTTTTTTTGTGAGCGTGATAGATCAGTATGAAAATCTAAATTTTCTTCAATTTGTTTACCGATCGTCATTAACGGATTTAGAGCGGTAAGAGGTTCTTGGAAAATCATTCCGATTTCCTTGCCTCGAATTTTATTCAACTTACTATCATTTAGCGTTAGTAAATTTGTACCCTTGTAAGAGATCGATCCATTCATTTTTGTACGATTATTTGAATGTAGTCCTAAGATTGATAGGGCTAGAGCACTTTTACCGCAGCCTGATTCACCCACAATTGCAAGAACTTCATTTTCATGGACAGTCAGTGATACATCATCCACAGCAGGATAGTATTGGTTGTTTATACGAAACGATGTCGTTAAATGTTCGATTTCCAAAAGAGGTTTTGACATTTCGTGTCTCCTTTCGAGATTTCATGAGCAAAATTGTTGATATATTTTGAATTTTCATAAGTATAATATTATTACGCGAATGTTTCAATATGAAAACATTTTCTGTAATATATAGTCCTTTTTGACTAAAATTAATTCGAAATTCGGATTAACTAGTAAATTAATAGGGAAAAAATGTCATTACGATTCGATAGAAAGGTTGATAGATTAAATAAAATAAGGGAGAGTAAGGAAAACACGGAATGAAAACGTTTACAAAATGGTAAATAGCGTAGATAAAAAGATGTGTTTGAAAATAAAGAAGAAAAAAAGAGGTTTTTGTCGGAAATTGAATTAATTTAGTGGAAAATATATTTTCGATGTACAATTTGTAGTTTTAAATTCCTAGTTCAAATTGCCTGTTTTTACACTAAAAAATAAGAAATAGATTAAAAAATATATGTCTACTAAACTTTAATTTTAGATAAATCATGAAAGAAAAAAGCAGTATAAAGATAAAAGGATGAATAATCCATTTTATTTTACACTGCTTTTCTTAATTTAATCTTAAGTTTTAACTCAATTTAAGTAGGCTGTTAACATCCAAACATGCTTTGCAAGTTGCTCTCGAATGGCTAATAGTAAATCATGAGTAACTGAATCATTTTCAGACTCTGCAATTTCCATACCATCTTTTAATTCTTCAATTAAATAATGATAGTCCTTAGTAATTTCCTGGACCATTTCATCAGAAGTAATATTCTTATTTGCTTCTTTAAGGCTTGAAGTATCAAGATACTCTCTCATTGTAGCTAGTGGTTTTCCACCAATTATTAACACTCGCTCTGCTAGCTCATCAATATGTAAACTTGCCTCATTGTAAAATTCCTCAAATTTAGTGTGTAGAGTGAAAAAATTTGGACCTTTTACATACCAATGATAGTTATGTAACTTTACAAATAGGATATTCCAGTCTGCTATTTGCTTATTTAGCACATCAACAGTCGTTTTTGAGATGGATGATGTATCCATTAAAATCCCTCCTCTAAATGATGTAAAAGATTAAAAAACCATATAAACCATCTTAACTGATATTGAGTAAAAATAGTCATGGTAATATTTGATAGCTAAGACAACAATTAGTAAAATTAACGTTAAATTGTAAATAGCTTTATATTGAAATAAAAATCTCCGTCCTTGTAACTTGGATTTAAATGATTTTTAAGCATAAAGGATTCATAATTAAAATAGTAAGAAGTTGAAAAATATTTACTCATAAAGGGCTCATGAGTAAGTAAAATAGCAAAATGATGAAAAGTACTTACTCATAAA